>NZ_JBWMAU010000005.1:0-200229 GCF_056521445.1 Rhodoferax sp. LB1P47
TTGGTATCCTGCAACTGGGCTGAGTCCTTGTGGTGTCTGGTTCGTTTTGCAACTCCAGGCTATCACTGTCCAGGGCTCAGCCCACCCAGGTTTCAGGGGTACTTCTTCTTATCCTAGGGCATGAGGGTCAGAGCCCGGTTGCGAGTGATGCGCCAGCCTACCCGCCAATGCGCGGCGCGCAACCGGGATCTGACCCCTCGGCATCCCATTTAGGAACCGCCACACTGCGCAGCTCGGCCCGCAGCGGCGCATAGCCGGGCTGGATGGAGGCCACCGTGGCCCAGAACTGGGCGCTGTGGTCCATGTGGCGCAGGTGGCTCAGCTCGTGCACCACCACGTAATCGATGACGGCCATGCGGTGGTGCAGCAGCCGCCAGTTCAGCCGGATCGACCCGGTGCTGCTGGCGCTGCCCCAGCGGGTGGCGGCGTTGGACAAGGCCAGGCGCTTCCACTGCACTTGCAACTGGGGTGCGAAATGGTTCAAACGCTCTACAAACAATGCCCGGGCTTGCAGCAGCAACCACTTGTGTACGGCAGCGCGGATCTGCACGGGGGGAGTATCCAGCGGCAGGGCCAGACGCAAAGTGTGGTCCATCACCAGCGCCCCTTGGTGGGCCCGGTGCAGCGCGGGCTCCAGCAACAGCGTCAGCGGCTGGCCCAGATAGGGAAAGGCGGCCCCGTTTTGCCATACCACCCGCGCAGCCTGCTGCACGGCCTGGCGCTCCTGGGACTGGCCAAGCTTTTGCACGATCCAGCCACCCTTGCTGCGCACAGCCGCATCCACCTCGGCCAGCGGCACCCATTTGGGAGCACTAATTACCAGGCCTTGTGCGCCCACCACAAAACCGATGCTGCGGCGCTTACTGCGTTTCAACGCGAAACCCACTAACGCGCCAGGCAGTTGCACGGTGCGGTTGGCTGCAGGGTGGTGGTAGGCGATAGTCCCGAGCGTATCGCGCAAAAGCAGGGCCGATGGCTGCGGCTCAAGCGCAATATTTTCAGGAGCTGCTGGTGTATGTAAGATTTGCGCTAGCACGGTATTTCTTTGAAACCTGGAGATTTACAGGGACTGGCTCAAGCGGCAACCCTTTAAGCCCAGGGGCAAAAAGGTCAAAGGCAAACTTCAATAAACGGCGCCTCGAGAAAGTTTAGCCACGCCGCCATTTTGGCGCTGTCAAAGTTCTCAGCTTTCACGCACACAGTGATCTGTCAAGTTAGATGTAAGTATGTCCCCGGTCGCAGCTGGCCGCTCTTTAGAGCGCGGGAATTGCGGCACGGCAGCGACAGCGACAGCCTTATTTAACCCTTACCGACCGTTTTACCAGTCGTACAACCACCATATCCCGCAGCGGGCGCTGAATCACGTATTCCCCATTGAAGCGCTGCAAGCTTGGCGTAAAAAGTCGCTGGAATTATTCGCCAAGCAGGCATATAAACAGTCGGAATTTGACAGGCATCAATAAAAAGACATTTTGTAACTGTGAAAATTAAGTAAGTCACACATTGGCTTATTTTGGTACCGATGGTTCTTGTGCACACCTCTTTCATCCTAGGAATCTATGTCATTTGATGACCTCAAAGTAAGCACCCGTTTGGCTCTCGGCTTCGGACTGGCGATTGTGCTGGGTATTTTTATTGCCGTGCTCGGCACGGTGCAAATGCAGAAGATGTCCGCCGACCTGGACGAAGTGGCCAACAGCCGCATGACAAAGGTTGCCCAGTTCTCGGAAATCAAGGACAACGTGAATGCGATCGCCGTAAGCATTCGCAACATGATGGTTGCGCCTGAGAATGCCGCGCTGCTAGGGGCCGAGCAAAAAAAGATCGGTGATATGCGGTTGCGTAATGTCGAGCTGGTGGCCGCGCTGGACAAAACCGTGGCCGGCAAAGGCCGCGAACAGTTGAATTTACTCAAAGAAAAACGCCAATCGTACGTTCAAGCCACTGACCGTGTCATCGACTTTGTCAAACAAGGAAGGGCCAGCGATGCCAGCGCAGTGCTCTTTAGCGATGCCAAGATAGCCCGCGAAGCTTTGTACAAAATCGTGGGCGACGCAAACGACTACCAACAAGAATCCGGCAAAACCTTGGCCAATACATCGTCCCAGAACGCCAGCATTTATGCCGGGCTATTTAGTAGCTTGGCGGCGGCCATGGCCCTAGTGGGGGGGCTGATGGGCTGGGCCATCACGCGCAGCCTGACCCGCGCCCTGGGTGCCGAACCCGCACAGGTCAATGCAGCGGTGCAGCGCGTCGCCGAAGGCGACTTGAGCACACCCATTGTGTTGCGCAACAACGACCGCACCAGCATCATGGCGACGGTCAAAGGCATGCAAGAGTCGCTGACCCGCACCGTCAGCAGTGTGCGCAGCAATGCAGAAGGTGTGGCCAGCGCCAGCGCACAGATCGCCCAAGGCAATAACGATCTGAGTGCCCGTACCGAGCAACAAGCCAGCGCACTGGAAGAAACCGCTGCCTCGATGGAAGAGCTGAACGCCACGGTCAAGCAAAACGCCGATAACGCGCGCCAAGCCAACCAGCTTGCCCAAAGCGCCAGTACGGTAGCCACCCAGGGCGGTGAAGTGGTGGCCCAGGTGGTGGAGACCATGAAGGGCATCAACGACTCGTCGCGCAAAATCTCCGACATCATCAGCGTGATCGACGGCATCGCCTTCCAAACCAATATTCTGGCGCTGAACGCCGCAGTAGAAGCCGCCCGCGCGGGTGAGCAGGGGCGCGGTTTTGCGGTGGTGGCATCCGAAGTGCGCAGCCTGGCGGGGCGCTCGGCCCAGGCGGCCAAAGAGATCAAGAGCCTGATTGGTGCCAGTGTGGAGCGGGTGGAACAAGGCGCAGCGCTGGTGGACCAGGCGGGTGTCACCATGAGCGAGGTGGTCAGCTCCATCCGCCGGGTCACCGACATCATGGGCGAGATCAGCGCCGCCAGCAGCGAGCAAAGCGCTGGCGTATCCCAGGTCGGTGAGGCCATCATCCAGATGGACCAGGTGACCCAGCAAAATGCTGCGCTGGTCGAAGAGATGGCGGCAGCGGCTGGCAGCCTGAACACCCAGGCCGAAGACATGGTGGCCACGGTGGGCCTGTTCAAATTATCGACCCATGCGGCGCACCAAGCGGTTAAGGCGGCACCGACCCCGAAACCAACGTTGCGCAGTATCCCCAAGCCCGCCGCGAAACCAGCCGTTAAGGTGGTTCGCAGCCTGGCGCACAAACCCAAAGCGTTGCCCAAAGCACTGCCGAATGCGGCAGTCGCCAACGGTGATGGTGGGTGGAGTAGTTTCTAGGAGCCCGGGCGGCACCCTGGCCGATCCCGTCGTTTGAAGTGGCTACAGCTGCGGATAGGCCTCGGGGTCTAGCCTGCGCATTTCGGCTTCGATCCAGGCTTGGACCTCGGCCATCAGCTCGTCCGGGCGGCGGCCCACGCTGGAGATGGGCTTGCCGATGGAGATATCCACAATGCCGGGCGTTTTGATGAAAGCCTTGCGCGGCCAGCATTTGGCCGAGGTCACGGCGATCGGGATCACCGGTACGCCGCACTGGATGGCCAGGCGCGTGCCGCCGGTCTTGTATTCGCCCACCTGGCCCCGGGCTATGCGCGTGCCCTCGGGGAACATGATGATCCAGGTGCCCTGCTGTGTGAGGCGCCTACCCGAAGCGACCATCTTTTTAAACGCCTGCGTGCCCTGGCTGCGGTCGATATGGATCATGTCCATGCAGGCCATCGCCCAGCCGAAAAACGGCACGTACAGCAGCTCTTTCTTGAACACATAGGCCAAAGGGCGCGGCATGATGGCGGGCATCATCAGCGCCTCCCAGGTGGACTGGTGCTTGCACAGCAGCACCGCAGAATCCAGCGCGCCGGTGGGCAGGTTTTCCATGCCGGTGATGCGGTTCTGGATGCCCAGAATGGCCGTGCCGCTGTCCACCGACAGCTTTAGCCAGCGCGCGCACGCCCAGTACACCGCCGTCGGCCCGGCAAACAGGCGAATCACAAATACGGACGATGCCCAGGGAATGACGGTGATCGCCAAAAACAGCATGTGCAGAACAGATCGGATCAAAGGCATTTTTAAGAGTCTTTTAGGCCGCTAGCGCATATAAAAAATGCACATACAGCTATTAATTAAATAGCACTACACAAGCAACGGTTTGGCCGCCAGTTCGCGCTGGATGAGAAACGTGGCAAACGCCAGCAGGTCTTGGTGGATCCAGGTGCCCACCGGAAACTCGGGCGGCAGCACGCCCTTGCTGCGGAAGCGTGCGGCCTTGCCGGTCAGCACCACATGCGGCTCGCAGCCCACCGCCACCCCGGCCTGCAGGTCGCGCAGGCTGTCGCCCACCGTGGGCACGCCGTGCAGGTCGATGCCAAAGCGCTCGCCAATCTGCTCGAACAGGCCCGGTGCGGGCTTGCGGCAGTGGCAGGCATCGTCGGGCGCGTGCGGGCAGAAGAACACCGCGTCAATCTTGCCCCCGGCAGCGGCCAGCAGCTTGAACATCTTGGCGTGCATGGCATTCAGCGCCGCCACGTCAAACAGCCCGCGCCCCAGCCCCGACTGGTTGGTGGCCACCACCACACGCCAGCCCGCGTGGTTGAGCTTGGCAATCGCTTCCATCGCGCCGGGCAGCGGCAGCCATTCGTCGGGCGATTTGACGAACTCGTCACTGTCCACATTGATGGTGCCGTCGCGGTCGAGGATGGCGAGTTTCATGGGGTGTTTCCTATGAAGCCAGTTTGGACAAATCCGCCACGCGGTTCATCGCGTTGTGCAGGCTTTGCAACAGGCCCAGGCGGTTCAGGCGCACATCAACAGCTTCGGCGTTGACCATCACGCCGTCAAAGAAGGCATCCACCGGGGCGCGCAGGGCGGCCAGGGATTGCAGGCTGGCGGTGTAATCGCCGGACTCGAACTGGGCTTGGGCTGCGGGGGCGGCTTGCTGCATGGCGGCAAACAAAGCGTGCTCGGCGGGCTCCTGGAACAGCGCGGGGTTGGCGTGGGCGTCTACCGCGTCGGTCTTCTTCAGGATGTTGCCGATGCGCTTGTTGGCGGCTGCTAGGGCTGCGGCTTCGGGCAGGGCGGCGAAGGCACGCACGGCGGCCAGGCGCTTGGGGACTTCGGCCAGACGCTGCGGGCGCAGGGCGAGGACGGCATCGACCTCTTGGGCGCTGTAGCCCTCTTCACGCAGGCTGCCGCCGAGGCGGTCAAACATGAAAGTCAGCAGAGCCTGCACCGAGGCTTCACGCGGGGCGGTGCATTTGTCGCCCAGCACGTTGAACGCGGACTCGACCAGCGCGGTCACGTCCAGCGGCAGGTTTTGCTCGGTCAGCATGCGGATCACGCCCAGCGCATGGCGGCGCAGCGCGAACGGGTCTTTGTCACCGGTGGGCAGGTTGCCGATACCGAACATACCCACCAGCGTTTCCAGCTTGTCGGCCAGCGCCACGGTGGTTCCCACCGGGTTGCGCGGCAAAGTATCGCCCGCAAAGCGCGGCTTGTAATGGTCTTCAATGGCATTGGCCATTTCGACCGACAGGCCGTCGTTGAGTGCGTAGTAGCGGCCCATCGTGCCTTGCAGCTCAGGGAATTCGCCCACCATGTCGGTGACCAAATCGGTTTTGGCCAACTTCGCCACTTGCTGAGCAGTAACCGCCAGCGTTGCGTCGCCTTCAATTCGCGACAGCTTGAAACCAATGGCGTATGCGATATCGCCAACACGCTGCATCCGCTCACCTTGCGAGCCGAGTTGGTTGTGGTAGACCACTTTGTCCAGCCCCGCCACACGCGACGCCAGAGTCTTCTTGCGGTCTTGGTCAAAAAAGAATTTGGCATCCGCCAGCCGGGGCCGCACCACGCGCTCGTTGCCGCCGATGACCTGGCTGGGGTCGGCCGGGCTGATGTTGCTGACGATCAGGAATTGGTGGGTCAGTTTGCCCGCAGCGTCCAGCAGCGGAAAGTACTTCTGGTTGGCCTTCATGGTGAGGATCAGGCATTCTTGCGGCACGCCGAGGAATTCTTCCTCGAAGCTGCACACCAGCACGTTGGGGCGCTCGACCAGGGCGGTCACTTCGTCCAGCAATGCTTCATCTTCGATAGCACGCACGCCATTGCCGATCTGCGCTGCAGCCGCATTCAGCTGGCGCACGATGTCGGCACGGCGCTCGGCGAAGCTGGCGATGACTGCGCCGTCACGGGCCAGGGTTTCGGCGTAGCTGTCGGCATCCAACAGCACCACGGGATCGACGGCGGCTTCAAAGCGGTGGCCGTGGGTGGTGTTGCCGGACTGCAGGCCCAGGGCCTCGACGGGCACGACTTCAGAGCCGTGCAGCGCCACCAGACCATGCGCGGGGCGCACGAAGCTGACGCTGCTCCAGCCGGGCTGGGCGCAGCCGCTGGCGAGCTGGTAGCTCATCACTTTCGGAATCGGCAACTTGGCGATGGCTTCCAGCAGGGCTTTTTGCAAGCCCTCTTGCAGGCGGGCACCGGCCACCGTGCGCTCGAAAAACAGGGCTTCGGCCTTGCCGTCCATCGCACGCTTCAAACCGGCTACGGCAGATGCGTCGGCTCCCAGGGCCTGCAGCTTCTTGATGAGCGCGGGGGTAGGCGCACCGTCGGCGGTGAGGCCCACGGCCACCGGCATCAGCTTGGCCGATACGGCCTTGTCGGCGGCGAAGGCGGCCACGGCGGTGATGTGCGCGGCCAGGCGGCGCGGCGAAGCGAAGGCGGTCACGGTGGACTCGGCGCTGGCCAAACCTTGGGCCTTGAGCTGCTCTAGCAGCACGGCGGCAAAGGCATTGCCCAGTTTGTTCAAGGCCTTGGGTGGCAACTCTTCAACGAACAGCTCCACCAGTAAATTCTTAACGCTCATATCAGGCGGCTTTCTTTTCAATCTGGGCCAGGACTTCGGCGGCCCAGTCTTTGGGTGCCATCGGGAAGCCCAGGCGGGCGCGGCTCTCGAAGTAGCTTTGCGCCACGCTGCGGGCCAGGTTGCGGATGCGGCCCATGTAGGCGGCGCGCTCGGTCACGCTGATGGCGCCGCGCGCATCCAGCAGGTTGAAGCTGTGGGCGGCTTTGAGCACTTGCTCGTAGGCGGGCAAGGCGAGGCTTTCGGCGACGAGGTGCTTGGCCTGCTTTTCATGCGCGGTGAAGGCGGTGAACAAGAAGTCGGTGTCGCTGTGCTCGAAGTTGTAGGTGGATTGCTCGACCTCGTTTTGCTTGTACACGTCGCCGTAGAGGAGTTGGCCCCCACGCTCCCCCGCTTCGCGAGGTCCGCTGCCCCCCGGGGGGGCTGGGTCCGCTTGGGAGCGGCCCTGCGCTGACCCGCCTTCCGTCCAGACCAGGTTGTAAACGTTGTCCACGCCTTGCAGGTACATGGCCAGGCGCTCCAGGCCGTAGGTGATTTCGCCGGTGGCGGGCTTGCAGTCGATGCCACCGACCTGCTGGAAGTAGGTGAACTGCGTCACTTCCATGCCGTTGAGCCAGACTTCCCAGCCCAGGCCCCAGGCGCCCAGGGTGGGGTTTTCCCAATCGTCTTCGACGAAGCGGATGTCGTTTTGCTTGAGGTCAAAGCCCAGGGCTTCGAGCGAGCCCAGGTACAGCTCCAGGATGTTGGCCGGGGCGGGCTTGAGCACCACCTGGTACTGGTAATAGTGTTGCAGGCGGTTGGGGTTCTCGCCGTAGCGGCCATCTTTGGGGCGGCGGCTGGGCTGCACGTAGGCGGCCTTCCACGGCTCGGGGCCGATGGCGCGCAAAAAGGTGGCGGTGTGCGAGGTGCCCGCGCCCACTTCCATGTCGTAGGGCTGCAAGAGCGCGCAGCCTTGCTCAGCCCAGTAGGACTGCAAGGTCAGGATAATTTGCTGGAAGGTCTTCATGGAGGTCTGCAAAGAGGAAGATCACCGGAGGCGGCGATGCTGTTCCTGATTTTACGGGGCCGTGGAATATGTCACGGAAAAGGCTTAGCACGGCGTTTGCGTGCCACACTGTCGTAACATTTGTACACATCCAGCAACTCAGGAGACCCACATGGAGGAAGCAGGCAGCGCATTCAGCTGGTTTATGGCGTATTTGATCTGCGGCGTGCTGATGGTGGTGGGCGTGGCGGCTTGGATCATGGTGTGGCAGTACCGCAAGCACAAACACGAGCGGCAGACCGCCTCCAGAAAAGCCAGGGCCCGCGTTCGGGCCTGGCGCGCAGGCAAACCCACGGCCTCGCAACAAGCCAAGCTTGACAAAGAAAAAAGCCGCTAGCGCATATTCAATATGCATTAGCAGCTCTTAATTAGATAGCAAACAACTCTTCAGCCAGAACGACTCTGCCCCCGCCCCTTCCAGAGAAACCACGGAACTGGCTATGCCGGGCCGTAGACATCGCCCCCTGCATGTCCTATTGGCTTTTTAAGCCAATAGGAGGGGGGTGGCGGCGAGACGAAGTCCGCACGCCTGGGGGTGTTCAATACTCCCAAAAGATGCGTTGCAGTTCTTTGGTGTCGCTGGTTTTTGTCAAAGCCACCATTGCCAAAATACGGGCTTTCTGGGGGCGCAGATCGTGGGCTACGACCCAGTCGTACTTGTCGTCGGGCTGCTCGGCGTTGCGCAGCACAAAGCCGTCGGGCACGCGGGAGCTGCGGATCACGATGGCACCGTCGGCACGCACTTTTTGCAGGTAGGGCACGATGCGGTTGGCCACCGAGCCGTTGCCGGGGCCGCCGTGGACCAGGGCCTTGATGCCGCTCTTGCCCAGCGCTTCAATAGCGGTGGGGGCCACGCCTTCGTAGCCCATGGCGATTTCCACATTGGGCAAATCAGTGATGGTGTCAATGTCGAACTCAGAGTTCATGGTGTGGCGCTTGACGGGGGCGCGGAACCAGTAGTTCTTACCTTCAACAGTCATGCCCAGTGGGCCCCACTGGCTAGAGAACGCGTTGGTCTTGATGTTGACGTTTTTGCTGACATCGCGGCCGCTGTCGATGGTGTCGTTCATGGTCAACAGAACGCCTTTACCCATAGCGTCTTTGCTGCCCGCCACGCTCACTGCGCCATACAAATTCAGCGCGCCATCGGCCGACAAAGCCGTACCCGGACGCATGGAGGCCACCATCACGATGGGCTTGTTGGTGCGCTCTACCAGGGTCAGGAAGTAGGCAGTTTCTTCGACCGTGTCGGTGCCGTGGGTGATGACGATGCCATCCACATCGGCTTGCTTGGCCAGGGCCGAGACGCGGCGGGCCAGGGTCAGCAGGTTGTCGTTGGTCAGGCTTTCAGAGGCCACCTGGAACACTTGCTCACCCCGCACATTGGCAATATTGGCCAGCTCGGGCAGACCGGCGATCAGCTTATCCACACCAACCTTGGCGGCGGCGTAGGTGGCGCTGTTGATGGCCGAAGCACCGGCTCCGGCGATGGTGCCGCCGGTGGCCAGAATCACCACATTGGGTTTGGCTGCCTGGGCCTGGGCCAAGCTGACCAAGGCCGACAGGGCCGCAATTGCGGCTCCGGCAACGAATTTTTCGATCCTGAAATGGGTTCGCATAGAAAGACTCCTGGGGGTTAAAAATGGCCTCGTTTTCGAGGTGCCCGATGCTATCGGCGTGCACACTCCAGACTACGCAAGACCCATGCCTTCTCGGCATAACCCGCCACAAACCCGTCATACAACGGGTATTCACCGACGTTTGCGGTAAGCCCAAATCCAAGTCAGCAGCCCCAGCCCCCACAGCGGCCACAGGCCGAACCTGGCCACCCACCAGGCATAGGGGGTGATGCGCCAGCCGCTGGTGGCGTTTAGCCCCCGACCATCCACCTCGGCCACCAGCACGTCACGCGTCAGGCGCGGCAGCGCGGCGGTGACGCGGCCGGTGTGGTCGATGACGGCGGTGGCCCCGGTGTTGGTGGCGCGCAGCATGGGCCGCTCGAATTCCAGCGTGCGCATGCGCGAGATGCCGAGGTGCTGGTCGATGGCCAGCGAGTCGCCAAACCAGCCGATGTTGCTCACATTGACAAAAATAGTGGGGGACTGCGCCGGGTCGATAAAGCGCGCGCCCAGCTCTTCGCCAAACAAATCTTCGTAGCAAATATTCGGCGCCAGCCGCTGGCCCGCCACGCCCAGCGACGGCTGGCCCACCGCGCCCCGGTTGAAGTCGCCCAGCGGGATGTGCATCATTTCAGTAAACCACTTGAACAGTGGCGGAATGAACTCGCCAAACGGCACCAAATGGTGCTTGGCGTATTCATACGGCAGTGTGCGGCCGGGCTGCAGGCCGACCACGGCGTTCAGGTAGCCGTCTTTGGCGTTGCCCAGCGGCACGCCGACCAAGGCGGTTTGCCCGCCGCTGGCAAAGCGCTGCAACAAGTCCGGCCAGTAGCCCGCAGGCAGCTGTTGCGGCAGCATGGGAATGGCGGTTTCAGGGGCCACCACCAGCGGGGTGCGGGCCTGCGCCAGTTCGGTGCCATACCAATGCAGCGCCACCGGCACGCCTGCGCCGAGTTCGAATTTCTCGTCCTGCGGAATATTGCCTTGCAGCAGCGTGACGGGCAGCGTGGCCGCCGGGTCGTTGGGCGGCACGGGCACGGATACCGCCGCCACCGCCAGCACGGCCACCAGCAGCACGGGGCGCCACTGGCGCAGCACCACGCAAGCCGCCACCAGCGTGGCCACCCAGCCCACGCCATACACGCCCACATAGCGGGCAAACAGCGCCAGCCCGTCCAACTGGGCATAACCCCCGGCGCCCCACGGAAAACCGGTAAACCACTGCCCGCGCGCCAGTTCAGCCAGCATCCACAAAGATGCAAAAATAATAGCACGCTGCGCAGGTGGAATATGCGCTAGAGCCTTAAAACACCCACAAACTAGCGCATAGTACAGCGCCAACACTGCGGCCAGCCCACCCACCGCCAGCACCGCCAGCGGCGCAGGCAGGCCGCCATAGGTGTGCATCGAAATAAACAACCACCAGAACGTGCCACTGAGCCAGGCCCAGGCAAACACCCAGCCCCGCAACACCGCCTGCTGGGGTGTGGCGGCGCGGTCTACCAGCCAGAACAGGCCGCCCATAGACAGCAATTGCAGCCACCACAGGGGCTGGCCGTTGAAGGGGTTGGCGATGGACGCGGCCTGCGCTGCACCGAACAGCGCGGCCAACAGAAGCCCGCCCAGCGCTGTGTGGCGGGGCCGGTGGAACAAATCGCGCATTAACCGCTGGTGTCGGTGTCCGCCACCGCAGACACCTTGAACCAGCGTACCGCGCCGCCTTTGGCGTGCAGCACCACAAAGTTCAGCCCGGCAAGGGCGTGGTGTTCGCCGCGCTTGGGCACGTGGCCCATTTCGTGGGCAATGAGGCCGCCGATGGTGTCAAACGCGTCCTCGGGATCGGTGCTGGCTAGCTTCACGCCAAAGGCTTCGTTAACGCGGTCAATCGCGGTGTCGCCGCTGACGCGGTAGGTGCGGTCGGCCAGGCCGAAGATGTCGCCCTCGTCCTCGGCGATGTCGAACTCGTCTTCGATCTCGCCGACGATCTGCTCCAGCACGTCTTCGATGGTGATCAGCCCGGCAATGCGGCCAAACTCATCGACCACGATGGCCAGGTGGTTGCGGTTGCCCCGGAAATCCCGCAGCAAATCATTCAGGCCCTTGGTTTCGGGCACAAACACCGCCGGGCGCAGCAGGGCGCGGATGTTCAGCTCGGGTGCGCGTTGCAGCTTGAGCAAATCCTTGGCCATCAGGATGCCAATGATGTTTTCGCGTTCGCCCTCATAGACCGGAAAGCGCGAGTGGGCGGTTTCGATCACCTGGTGCAGCAGGTCGTCAAACGGCGCGGCGATGTCGAGCAGGTCCATGCGGGTGGCGGGCACCATGACCTCGCCAGCGGCCATGTCGGCCATGCGGATCACGCCCTCCAGCATCACGCGCGACTCGGCGCCAATGATGTGGTTGTCCTCGGCTTCGGACAGGGTTTCTAAGAGTTCGTCGCGCGAATCGGGTCCGGGGTGGATGAATTCGGCGAGTTTTTGCAAGAAGCCACGCTTGTCTTCCCGTTCAGGCAGATGGGAGGACGAGCGCGCGGGGTGGGGTTCGGACACAGCCTTGGATGCAGGACGTGCGGTTGTTAACAAGCCGCAAGGATAGACGATTGTGGTGACGGTGGCCGAAACCCGTCAGGCGGCCGACTTGTGGCGACCGTCGCGCACGCCCTGTCGCACGCTTTGCAGGCCGCTGAGAAAATCCCAAAAATGTTTGGCCTGGATTTTGAAGCGGTAGTCGGTCTGGGCCAGTTGCTCGGCCACCATCTCAGCCATGCGGCTGTCCAGCGTGGCGGGGGGCAGGCGTAAAAAGGCTTCGGCCTCGGAGCCGTCGCGCTCCACCGTGGCACCGGCTTTGCGGGCAATTTTCAGCATGGCGGTGTTTTCGCTCAGGGCGTGGACAAACAGCAGCTCGACCCCTTCGTTGCTGGCGTGCATGGTGGCCCGCTCGAACAGCCGCGCACCATAGCCCCGCCCGCGCGCAGTGGGCCGCACCGACACGCCAAATTCGGCACACGACTTGAACTGCGGATTCACCGAGTACGCCAAATGCGCCATGGCAATCAGCTCCAGCTTGCGGTTGTAGATGCCAAAGATGTCGTCCTTGGCAAAGTTGAGGCCGGCCACGTAATCCTGGATATGCCGGTCGGCGGCGTTGTAGCCAAAGCGCAGGTAGCGGTCGCGCGGGTCCAGCGCCAACAGGTGGGCCGCAATCCGCTCGCGGTGGCCCACGCCCAAGGAGCGGATCGGCACCACCGTGTGCGCGGCTGCACGCGAGGCCGCCAAGGCCAAGCGTGCAGGAGACGTATCTTGAAAATCTAACATCGCAGAAATATACGGGTTTTCCCTTAAAAGCCAAGCACTCCAGGTGACACAGCGCATTAAATAGGGGCGAGCCCCCAAAATCCATCGGCCTCCATTCCGATTAGCCCTGTTGCAAAACCGCATGGACCCGGGTAAAAACTCACACAACAGGCATAAACTTTGCATGCAATCCATGTGCAAAAGCAATTCCGGTATTAATTCACAGACAGGACGCCGCACCATGCGTATTTACACCGATTATTTTTTAACCCAGATGGGTCGCCAGTGGGGCTGGGTGGTGTTTCGCGGGTTGGTGGCCATCATGTTTGGGGTGGTGGCGCTGCTGGTGTCCAACCGCGAATTCGAGGCCTTCACCGAAGTCTGGGGGGCCTATGTAGTGACCGACGGCTTTGTCGTGCTGCTCACCGCCTACCAGATCCGCGAGAAAAACCGCCCCTGGGTCGCGCTGGCGCTGGCCGGAGCAGCCGGCGTCCTGGCCGGAGGGTTCATCTTTGCCCTGCCCGGCACACCGATGGGGCTGCCCAATTTGGTGGCCCTGTGGTCACTGGCGATGGGCATCTGCCAGATCGTGGCGGCGCGGCGCATGCGCCAGTCCATCCAGGGCGAGTGGAGCCTGGTGTTGTCGGGCGTGCTGGCCGTACTGCTGGGCGTGCTGCTGTTCATCATCCCCAACAACTTCAGCACCACGATCGGCTGGTTGATAACCGGCTTTGCGATGGGCTTTGGCGTGCTGGTGGTGGCCTTTGGCCTGCGCTTGCGCCAGACCAAATACGCCGACTGAACCGCTACACAGGTAACGCCGTGGTGGCCTTCACGTGGTCCAGCACAAAGCTGGTTTTGCAGTCTTCCACGCTGGGGTGCTTGAGCAGCGTGTCCATGATGAAGCGGGCGTAGGCCGCCATATCCTGCACCACCACGCGCAGCAAATAGTCCATCTCGCCGGTCAGCGACGCGCATTCCACCACCTCGGGCCAGGTCTGCACGCTGGCGCGGAACACGTCCATCGGGTTGCGTTTGTGGCTTTCGGTGTGTTTTTCCAGCCGCACATTCAAATACGCCGTGAGCCCCAGCCCCAATGCCTCGGGTTTGACCAGCGCCACGTAGCGGTCAATCACCCCGGTGTCCTCCAGCCGCTTCACGCGGCGCAACACCGCGCTGGGCGACAGACTCACCTGCTCTGAAAGCTGGTCGTAGGTGGCACGGCCATCGGCTTGCAGGCTGCGCAAAATCAGGCGGTCAATCTTGTCGAGTGTTTCCATTGCCCGTATTTTGCAGTTTTCCTGCGCAATTTTCCTAAATTTGCAGCAATGACAAATCACCCCAAGGCTACAGTGGCTCTCTATCCAGAGGAGACAGCATGGCCCCCGAACCCACAACAGTACCCACCGTCTACGGCAGCAGCGACCGCCCGCCGCGTGGCGATTACGCCCGGGGCGGCCTGGTTGCCGCCGACTACACCTGCCCGCAAAACTACGCGGCCTACACGCCCCAAGACCACGATACCTACCGCCGCCTGTTCGAGCGCCAGTCGGCCCTGCTGCCGGGCCTGGCCTGCGATGCCTTCATCACCGCCCTGCCCTTGCTGGGTGTGCACGACCACATTCCGCGCTTTGCAGACATCAACGCCCGCCTGACCCCGGCCACCGGCTGGTCCGTAGTGGCCGTGCCGGGGCTGATTCCCGAGCTGGCGTTTTTCACCCTGCTGGCAAACCGCCAATTCCCGGTGACCGACTGGATCCGCACGCCCGCCGAGCTGGACTACATCGTCGAACCCGATGTGTTCCACGATCTGTTCGGCCACGTACCGCTGCTGTTCAACCCGGTGTTTGCCGACCACATGCAGGCCTACGGCGCGGGCGGGCTGAAGGCGCACCGGCTCGGGGCCTGCGAGCTGCTGAGCCGCCTGTACTGGTACACGATTGAGTTTGGCTTGGTGCGCCAGGCCGATGGCCTGCGGGCCTATGGCGCGGGCATTCTTAGCTCGGCGGGCGAGTTGCAGCACAGCGTGCGCAGCCCGGAGCCGCAACGCATCGCGCTGGACGTGGCCCGCTGCATGCGCACCCGCTACAAGATCGACAGCTACCAGCAAAGCTACTTCGTGATCGACAGCTTCCAGCAGCTGTTCGACCTGACCGCCCCCGACTTCACCCCGCTGTATGCGCAGGTGCAGGCGCTGGGGGAACTGGCGGCGGATGTGCAGCTGGACAGCGATATCACTATCGCTATCAATTAAAGAGCTGCCTGCGCAGGTTTCATATGCGCTAGCGGCCTAAAAAGCCTACAAAATAGCCTGATGCCCCAATTCGCCGCCAACCTCAGCATGCTCTACCCCGAGCACGCCTTCATCGACCGCTTTGCCGCCGCCGCTGCCGACGGTTTCACCGCCGTGGAAATTCTGTTCCCCTACGCTTTTGCGGCGGCTGATCTGGCCGCGCAATTGCAAGCGCACGGGCTGCAACAGGTGCTGTTCAACGCCCCGCCCGGCGACTGGGAGGCGGGCGAACGCGGCATGGCCTGCCTGCCGGGGCGCGAAGCGGAGTTTCGCCAAGGCTTTGCCCAGGCCCTGGACTATGCCCACGCCCTGGCCTGCCCGCGCATCCACGTGATGGCCGGGCGGCTGCCTGCGGGCCACAGCCGAGACAGCCTGCGCCCGGTCTATGAGGCTAATCTGGCCTGGGCCGCCGAGCAGGCCGCCACAGCGGGCTTGGACGTGCTTATCGAGCCTATCAACACCCGCGACATGCCCGGCTATTTCCTGAACCACCAGGCCCAGGCGCACAGCGTGGTGCAGGCCGTGGGCGCGCCGAATCTCAAGGTGCAGATGGACCTGTACCACTGCCAAATCATGGAAGGCGACTTGGCGATGCAACTGCGCTCCTACCTGCCCACGGGCCGCGTTGGCCATATCCAGATCGCCGGGGTGCCCGAGCGGCACGAGCCAGACGGGGGTGAAGTGCACTACCCCTACCTTTTCGCGCTGCTGGACAGCCTGGGCTACACCGGCTTTGTGGGCTGCGAGTACCGGCCCCGGCGCGGCACCTCGGCCGGGCTGGGTTGGCTGCGCGACGCACTACAAAATCAATAGCTACTAGCGCATATGAAATATGCGCCAGAGGCCTAAAAAGCTTAAAAACTTAAGTGTGCAACAGCTCCAGAAACCGGGCCGCTGCCACGCCCACGGGCCGGTCACTGCGCACGATGCTGCCGTAGGCGGCCAGCTTGTGGTGGATGGTGTAGGGCAGGATTTTCAACAACCCGTGTGTCTGGTAGCGGCTGGCGCTGGACTCGGGAATCACCGCAATCATCTGGGTTTTGAAAATCAGGTTGGTGGTGGTCAGGATGGACGAAGTCTCGATCAGCCCCCGGTGCAAGCTGGTGTGGTGGTCGCGAAATTCTTGCTCCAGCACCTCGCGCATGGGGCTGCCATGCGGCTGCAAAATCCAGGGGAAACGCAACAGCTCGTCAAACGACACACTGGATGCATCAGCCAGCGGATGGTCTACCGCCACCACCACCGACAGCGGCTCCTCGCCAATCGGGCGAAAGGCGTGGTTCTGCCGTGCCGGGCCCAGCATGCGGCCAATCACCACGTCCAGCACGCCTTCGCGCATTTGCTCCACCAGCCGGTCGCTGGTGTCCACCGCAATTTCGATCGCCAGCAGCGGAAACTCCTCTTTCAGGCGGATCAGCGTGTCGGTCAGCAGCACCGGCGACGCCGCCATGATGCTGCCGATGAACAGCTTGCCGGCACCGCCCAGGCGCAGGTCTTGCAACTCGCGGCCCAGCGCCTCCATCGTGCCGCGCATGCCACGAAAGGTGTTCGTTACCGCTTGCCCGGCCGGGTTGAGTTGCAGGCCGCGCCCCACCCGGTCAAACAGCGGCTGGCCGAGCGCGTCCTCTAGCTCGTGCAGCATTTTGGTGGCCGCTGGCTGGGTCAAGCCCAGCTGCTGCGAGGCCGCGTGCAGGGTACGGTGCGCGTCAATCGCCAGCAGCAGGGCCACCTGGCGCATGCGCAAGCGGTTCAGCAGCTGGGCGGTGGTGTCGGTAGTGGCCGTCATTTGATAACCCCAGGGAATCAATACATCAAATACTTTCACTATACGGGAATCAATCGTCTTTCTAAGATCCAGCCTATACAACGATTTGGAGACACTTATGCACCCCCCCTTTTGGCTGGCCACCGCCACCGTCCTGGCCTGCACCAGCTTTGCCACACAGGCCCAAGAATGGCCGAGCAAGCCGGTCAAAATTCTGGTTGGGTCGGCCCCCGGCGGCGGCACCGACGCCATGGCCCGCGCCGTGGCCGACCGCCTCGGCCCGCTGCTGAAGCAAGCCGTGGTGGTGGAGAACAAACCCGGTGCCTCCAACACCCTGGCCGCCGATGTGGCCGCCAAATCCACCGACGGCCACACCCTGCTGATGGGCGTGTCCACCGCCCAGGCGATTGCGCCGCATTTGCTCAAGCTGAATTACGACAGCAACAAAGACTTGGTGCCAGTGGCCTTTGTGGGCTCGGTGCCGAATGTGCTGGTGGTCAACACCGCCGTGGGGGCCACGGATGTGGCATCGCTCATCAAGCTGGCCAAGGCCAAGCCCGGCCAGCTGAACTACGCCACCAGCGGCTCGGGCAGCACGCAGCACATTGCAGCCGAGCTGTTCAAGGAAGCGGCGGGCGTGTTCGTCACCCACATCCCGTACCGGGGCAGCGGCCCGGCGATGGTCGATCTGATCGGTGGCCAGGTGCAGATGAGCTTTGACACCCTGCCCTCGGTGATCGGCCAGATCAAGGCGGGCAAGGTCAAGGCCCTGGCCGTCGCCGCGCCCAAGCGCAACAGCCAACTGCCCGACGTGCCGACCCTGGCCGAAGCAGGCGTCAAAGGCGTGGAAATGAGCGCCTGGTACGGCATCTACATGCCCGCCAGCACGCCCAAAGCCGTGCAGGAGCGGGTGCTGGCCGAGGTGAATAAAGTGCTGGCCATGCCCGAAACCCTGACCCGGCTGGACGGCATTGGCGCAGAAGTTACGCCTATGGCGCAGACTAAATTTCAGGAATTCCACAACGCCGAATACCAGCGTTTTGGTGACCTCATCAAGCGCAAGAACATCAAACTCGACTGAACTATCGCTCACCCCCAGGCTGCAGTGCTTCGCATCTTTCGCCAACCCCCTTGCAGGGGGCAACACCAGCAGCCTGGCAAAGCCAGTTCTGCGGTGTTTCTGGCGGACGGGCGTTCGTTGCGTCAACTAACTTTGGAGAAACCATGCACCCCATAAAACCCGCGCCTCTACCTGTGGTGGCCCTCACCCTGGGCGACCCTGCGGGCATTGGCCCCGAGCTGATTGCCCGGCTGCTGGGCCAGACCGATGCCACCACCCACGCCAACATCGTGCTGGTGGGCGATGCCTGGCTCTGGGCCGACGGCCAAAAGGTCGCGGGCGTACAGGTCGCCACCCAGCCGGTGCGCAGCTTTGCCGAGGTGCGCGCCCGTACCGACACCAGCCTGCCCGCCTGGCTGCCGATGGACACCGTGGCCCCCGAGCAGGTGGTGCGCAGCCAGGCCCAGGCCATCGGCGGTGCATCGGTGCTGCAAGTGCTGAACGCCTGCATGGACGCGACCCAGCGCGGCGAGGTGGACGCGATCTGCTTTGCCCCGCTGAACAAGTTCGCCATGAAGCAAGGCGGCCTGCGCCATGAAGACGAGCTGCACCATTTCGCCGAATACCTGGGTGTGACAAGCTACTTTTGCGAGTTCAACACGCTGGGCGATGTGTGGACCTCGCGCGTGTCGTCCCACATCCCCCTCAAGGATGCCGCCAGCTACCTCACGCAAGAGCGCATCCAGCAGGCAGCCGCCTTGATTTACCGCTCGTTGCAGGCCAGCGGCATTGCCAACCCGAAGGTGGCGGTGGCGGCCTTCAACCCGCACGGCGGCGACGGCGGCACCTGCGGACGCGAAGAGATCGACACCATCGCCCCGGCGGTGGCCGCACTCAAAGCACAGGGCATGGCGGTGGACGGGCCCTTCCCGGCCGACACCATCTTTCTGAAAGCGCGAGACGGGGAATACCAGGCCATCGTCACCATGTACCACGACCAGGGCCAGATCGCCATCAAGCTGATGGGTTTCAGCAAGGGCGTCACCGTGCAGGGCGGCCTGCCCGTGCCCATCACCACGCCCGCGCACGGCACGGCCTACGACATCGCGGGGCTCGGCAAGGCCGATATCAACGCCACCTACAACGCCTTCCGCATCGCCGCCCGCATGGGTCTGGCACAAGCAACACACTGAAAGAGCGACCATGAAAATCACCGCCGTCCGCGCCCGCGTCTTCGAGTGGAAGGGCAAAACCGTGCCCCCGCAAGGCAACTTTTGCTCCAACGCGATGGACCTGGTTTATTCCAAGACCGAGAGCATGAGCACCTTCCGCTTCCACTCGTGGACGGTGGTGGAGATTGAAACCGACAGCGGCATCATCGGCCTGGGCAATGTGGCTCTGGCCCCCAAGATCGCCAAGGCCATCATCGACGAATATCTGGCCCCGCTGGTCATCGGCCAGGACCCCTGGGACTATGAATACCTGTGGCAGCGCATGTACCGCGCCACCCACGCCTGGGGCCGCAAGGGCGTGACAATGGGCGCGATTTCGGCCATCGACCTGGCCATCTGGGACATCCTGGGCAAGTCGGTCAACAAGCCCGTCTTCAAGCTGCTGGGGGGCCGCACCAAGGAGAAGATTCCTTGCTACTACAGCAAGCTGTACCGCACCGATTTGAATGAGATGCAAAAGGAAGCCCAGACCTTCAAGGACCAGGGTTTCACCGCCTTCAAGATGCGCTTTGGCTACGGCCCGGCGCACCTGCAGCACGGCGTGGCCGAGAACCTGAAATCGGTGGCTGCCATCCGCGAAGTGATTGGCTATGACAACGACCTGATGCTGGAGTGCTACATGGGCTGGAACCTGGAATACGCCAAGCGCATGCTGCCCAAGCTGGCCAAGTTTGAACCCCGCTGGCTGGAGGAGCCGGTGATTGCCGACGACATCGACGGCTACGCCGAACTCAACGCCATGAACATCGTCCCCATCAGCGGCGGCGAGCACGAATTCAGCCTGTATGGCTTCAAGCAGTTGCTCGACAAAAAAGCCGTGAGCGTGGTGCAGTACGACACGAATCGCGTGGGCGGCATTACCGCAGCACACAAGATCAACGCGCTGTGCGAGGCCTACAGCGTGCCGGTGATTCCGCACGCCGGCCAAATGCACAACTACCACCTGACCATGAGCACCATCGCCAGCCCGATGAGCGAATACTTCCCGATGTTCGACGTGGAAGTGGGCAACGAGCTGTTTTATTACATCTTCAAGGGCGAGCCGGTAGCCGAGAACGGCTTTGTACAGCTCGACGACAACACGCCGGGCCTGGGCCTGACGCTGAACACCGACTTTCTCGACCAGTTCGTCATCACCGAATGACCGCCATGGTTGCCCGTTACAAAGGCGTATTCCCCGTCGCGCCCACCATCTTCCACCCCGACGGCACACTGGACCTGCCCGGCCAGAAGCGCTGCATCGACTTCATGATCGACGCGGGCTCGCACGGCATCTGCATCCTGGCCAACTTTTCCGAGCAGTTTTTGCTGTCGGACGACGAGCGCGAGCTGCTGACCCGCAGCGTGCTGGAGCACGTGAATGGCCGGGTGCCGGTGATCGTCACCACCACGCATTTCAGCACCGATGTCTGCGTTAATCGCAGCCAGCGCGCCCAGGCCCAGGGTGCTGCGATGGTGATGGTGATGCCGCCCTACCACGGGGCCACCTTCCGCGTGCCCGAGGCGCAGATTTTTGAGTTCTACGCCCGGCTGTCGGACGCGATCAGCATCCCCATCATGGTCCAGGACGCACCCGCCAGCGGCACGGTGCTGTCGGCCGCCTTCCTGGCGCGCATGGCGCAAGAAATTGCACAGCTCAGCTACTTCAAGATCGAAACCGCCGGGGCTGCCAGCAAGCTGCGCGAGCTGATCCGCTTGGGCGGCGACGCGGTAGAGGGCCCGTGGGACGGCGAAGAAGCCATCACCCTGCTGCCCGACCTGGATGCCGGGGCCACGGGGGCAATGACCGGCGGCTCGTATCCCGACGGCATCCGCCAGATCATGGACGCCTACACCGCTGGCCGACGTGAGGATGCCGTGGCCGCCTACACCCGCTGGCTGCCGCTGATCAACTTTGAAAACCGCCAGGGCGGCATATTGACGGCCAAGGCGCTGATGCGCGCAGGCGGCGTGATCGCCTGCGAGGCCCCGCGCCACCCATTCCCCGAAATGCACCCCGAAGTGCGCCAGGGGCTGTTAGATACGGCGCGGCGGCTCGATCCGCTGGTGCTGCGCTGGGGTAAGTAGGCCACGCATGCTATTAAATTAATAGCTTCTAGCGCATATGAAATATGCGCTAGAGGCCTAAAAGACTCAAACTTTCTTCAAAAAGCAGGCCTTCAGCATGAAGCTGCCTGCATCCATCTTGCAATCCACCTCGTGGTCGCCGCCCACCAGGCGGATGCTTTTGACCTTGGTGCCGACCTTCAGCACGGTGGACGAGCCCTTGACCTTCAGGTCTTTGATCAGCACCACGGCATCGCCATCGGCCAGCAGGTTGCCGTTGGCATCCTTGACCACCGCGTCGGCCTCTTCCACCTCCTCGGCCACGGCTTGGGGCCATTCAAAACCGCAGTCGGCGCAAACGAAGTTGGCCCCGTCGGGGTAGCTATTGGGCAGGGTGCATTGGGGACAGGCAAGAGGCATAAAAGGCATCGCAGAGTCGTTTGTGGGGAGATGCATTGTCCGGCATGCCTCTGCCATCTTGTCTCCCAAGCGACCGCGCATTAGGACAAGCCCGGTAACACATACTTACCAGTCCACCCAGAATCGCTGCATAAGGAGCAACGCATGGACAAGGTCTGGTTAAAAAATTATCCCGCCGACGTGGCGCACACGGTTGACGTAAACGCCTACGGTTCGCTCACGCAGCTGCTGGAAGAATCGTTCAAAAAGCACGCCGACAACCCGTTTTCGGTGTGTATGGAGCGCTGGATGTCCTACCGCGAGCTAGACCAGCTGTCGGGCGCGCTGGCCGCCTGGCTACAGGCCCAGGGGCTGAAACCCGGGGCACGGGTGGCCATCATGCTGCCGAATATTCCGCAGTTTGCCGTGACGATGGCCGCCGTGCTGCGCGCCGGGTACACCTGCGTCAACGTGAACCCGCTGTACACCCCGCGCGAGCTGGAGCACCAGCTTAAGGATTCGGGGGCCACCGCCATCGTGATCCTGGAGAACTTTGCCCGCACGCTGCAAGAGGTGGTGGGCCGCACCCCCATCCAGCACGTGGTGGTGGCCCACATGGGCGACCTGCTGGGCGCGGTGTATGGCAGGGTGGTCAATTTCATGGTGCGCCGGGTCAAAAAGCTGGTGCCCGCCTACCAGTTGCCGCGCAACGGCACTTTGCGCGTCAGCACCTTCAACCAGGCGCTGGCCGATGGCCGGGGCCGCACGCTCCAGCCCACCGCCAGCACGCTGGATTCCATCGCCTTTCTGCAATACACCGGCGGCACTACCGGCCTGTCCAAGGGCGCCATCCTGACGCACCGCAACATCGTGGCCGCCGTGCTCCAGGCCGAAGCCTGGTTCAGCCCGGCGCTGGCAGGGGTGGGCGAGGCGCGCAAGATCAACAGCATTGCCGCCCTGCCGCTGTACCACATCTTCGCCCTGACGCTGTGCCTGATGGGCATGCGCCTGGGCTCGCACATGACGCTGGTGCCCAACCCGCGCGACTTTGGCGGCTTCATCAAGACACTGAAAAAACGCCCCTTCCACTTGTTGCCCGCCGTCAACACTTTGTTCAACGCGCTGCTACTGCAACCCGAATTCAAAACCATCGACTTCTCCAGCCTGTGCGTCACCCAGGCGGGCGGCATGGCCGCATCCGAGGGCACGGCCCAGCGCTGGCTGGAAGCCACCGGCAGCGCGATGGTGGAGGGCTGGGGCATGAGCGAAACCTGCGCCATTGGCACCAACAACCCGGTGCTGAACAAAAGCTTTACCGGCACCATTGGCCTGCCGCTGCCCAGTATCGACATCGCCATCAAGGACGACGATGGCAACAACCTGCCGCTGGGCGCTGCGGGCGAAATCTGCATCAAGGGCCCGAACGTCACCATCGGCTACTACCACCAGCCCGAGGAAACCGCGCGCTCGTTCACTGCCGACGGCTACCTGCGCACCGGCGACATCGGCATGATGGACGAACGCGGCTACACCCGCATCGTGGACCGCAAGAAGGACATGATTTTGGTCAGCGGCTTCAACGTGTTCCCCAATGAGCTGGAAAACGTGATCTCGCTCTGCCCCGGCGTGGTGGAATGCGCGGCCATCGGCGTGCCCGACGAGAAACAGGGCGAGGCCATCCAGGTGTTTGTCGTCAAAAACAACCCGGCGCTAACCGAGGCCGACGTGCTGGCGTTCTGCAAGCAGAACCTGACCGGCTACAAGCTGCCCAAGACCATCACTTTCCGCACCGACCTGCCGAAATCGAATGTGGGCAAGATCCTGCGGCGGGAACTGCGCGAGGGCAAGTAAGGGCTTGCGGGGCGTTAGATGGACGGCCCTGGTTAAAATCGCGGGTTGCCTGCCCCATCACGTGATGGTTGGAGCAGCGCCCCGTTTTTGCCCTGGAAACCACCTTGTCCTACGCCTCTGAAACCCGCCGCCGCCGCACGTTTGCGATCATTTCCCACCCGGATGCGGGTAAAACCACGCTGACCGAAAAGCTGCTGCTATTTTCGGGCGCAATCCAGATTGCGGGCTCGGTCAAGGCGCGCAAGGCCACCCGCCACGCCACCAGCGACTGGATGGAGATTGAAAAGCAACGCGGCATCTCGGTGGCCTCGTCGGTCATGCAGATGCTGTACCGCGACCACGTGATCAACCTGCTCGACACGCCCGGCCACAAAGACTTCAGCGAGGACACCTACCGGGTGCTGACTGCGGTGGATTCGGCCCTGATGGTGATTGACGCGGCCAATGGCGTGGAGGCGCAAACCCGCCGCCTGATCGAAGTCTGCCGCCAGCGCGATACGCCCATCATCACGTTTGTCAACAAGATGGACCGCGAAGTGCGCGAGCCGCTGGACATTCTGGACGAGATCGAGCGCGAACTCGGCATGCCCTGCGTGCCCATGACCTGGCCGGTGGGCCAGGGCAAGAGCTTTGGCGGCATCATGAACATCCGCACCCAGAGCATGACGGTGTTCGACTCGGGCAAGGAGCGCCTGCCGCAAGAGTTTGAAACCATCGCCCTGAGCAACCGCGCCGAGCTGCTGAAACGCTTTGGCAGCGAATTTGAAGGGGCCGAGCAAAGCATGGAACTGGCCGCCGGGGCCTCGCCCGCCTGGGACTTGCAAGCCTTTTTGGCCGGCAAGCAAACCCCGGTGTTCTTCGGCTCCGGGGTGAATAACTTCGGGGTGATGGAGGTGCTGGACGCGCTGGTGGACTTGGCCCCGCCGCCCCAGCCGCGCACCAGCACCACGCTGGTGAATCGCCAGCCGGTGGTGAAAGAAATCCAGCCCGACGACAAGGCGTTTGCGGGCGTGGTGTTCAAGGTGCAGGCCAATATGGACCCGGCGCACCGCGACCGCATCGCCTTTGTGCGCATGGCCTCGGGCAAGTACACGCCGGGCATGAAGCTGCGCGTGCAGCGCACCGCCAAAGAGCTGCGCCCGACCAGCGTGGTGACCTTTTTGAGCCAGCGCCGCGAGGCGGTGGACGAGGCCTATGCGGGCGACATCATCGGCTTCACCACCCACGGCGGCGTGCAGCTGGGCGACACGATTACCGACGGCGCCAGCCTGCAGTTCACCGGCCTGCCCTTCTTCGCGCCCGAGCTGTTCATGACCGTGATCTTGAAGAACCCGCTGCGCACCAAGCAGTTGCAGCAGGGCCTGGCCCAGCTGGGCGAAGAAGGTGCCATCCAGGTGTTCCGCCCCAATGTGGGCGGGCCGATGCTGCTGGGTGCTGTAGGCCAGTTGCAGTTTGAAGTGGTGCAGCACCGCCTGAAGTCTGAATACGATGCCGATGTGCGGCTGGAAGGCTGCCAGTACACGGGAGCCCGCTGGATCACCGCCGACACCCCAGCCGAGCTGCGCGCCTTTACCGATGCGTATCCGATGCGCATGGCGAACGACGCGGCTGAAACGCTGGCCTACCTGTGCACATCCCCCTACGACGTGCGGCTGGCGCAAGAGCGTTTTCCGAAGATCCACTTCCACCCGCTGCGCGAGCATGCGGGCTTGGCGCTGCAAAACGCGGGCTAATCCGTCCCCGTCGGCGGTTGCACTTCCAGCGTGGAGTCGCAGCCAATGCCCGCCGCCACCCAGCGCCGCGCCCAGCGGCCCAGCAGCGGTGCCGCCCAACGCCAGCGCGGGCCCAACACGCCTGCGGGCTGGCTGATGGCTCCGCAGAGGTAGCGGGCCTGGTCAGCATTCCAACGTAAAGCCGTGCACGCCCCGGTGCGGCGACCACTCAACACGATGCCCAGCGGGCACGGGGCCGATACACAGCACACGCCGCAACCGTTGCAAGGCGCGCCCACCGCCGGTTTAGCGGGAGCCGTGGGGTGGAGGTGCAGCACCTGCCATGCAGGATCGCGGGGGATAGGCGTGGGCATGCGCGATTGTGGCCCAGCCACCAACCGCTATGCATTCAGTAGCTTCTCACGCTTATGGAATAAGCGCTGGAGGCCTAAAAAGCTTAAATTTTAGAAACTACCCCGTACCGCCTGGTACAGCGCGCCAAAACGTTGGTAACGGGCAGCTTCAGCGGCGGGCTGGGTGAGCGGCTCGAAACGCTGGGCCACGGGCGGACTCAGACACACGTCCGCCTCTACGCCGCCATCGGCCAGCCAAGCCAGACGCGCTGCGCCCAGGGCCCCGCCGGTGGCACCGCCCTCTTGTGTGACCAGCGGCACGCCCAGGGTGTTGGCCAGCTCTTGCGACCACCAGGCGCTGCGGGCACCGCCGCCGACGACTGACAGCGCGGCGATGGGTTGGTCGGTGGCTAAGGTCCGCCAGCCGTCACACAGACCGAAGTTCACGCCTTCAACCACGGCGTAGGCCATCGCAGCCGCGTCATGGCTGTGCGTCAGACCGAACAGCACGCCCTGGGCGTTCGGGTTGTTGTGCGGCGAGCGTTCGCCGGACAGGTAGGGCAAAAACAGCGGTGCGTTGGCACGGGCGCTGGGCGATACCTGGGCCGCAGCAGCCAGCAACGCCGCCTCGTTATCGAAGCGCAGCAGCTTGGTGGCCCAGCTCACCGCGCTGGCGGCGGACAGCATCACCGACATCTGGTGCCAGCGGTTCGGCAGCGCGTGGCAAAACGCATGCACTGCCTGGGCCGGGTTGGGCCGGAAGCTGCTCGTAGCCAGAAACACCACGCCCGAGGTGCCCAGCGACACAAAACCCTGGCCCGGCGACACCACGCCCATACCCACGGCACTGGCGGCGTTGTCGCCACCGCCCCCGGCCACGGGCAGGCCCGCACGCAGGCCCCAGCGGGTGGCGATGTGGGCACTCAGCCCACCCGACACGGCGCTGCCCTCGACCACGCGCGGCATGTGCGACTCGTCCAGGCCACAGGCCGCCAACAACCTGGGCGACCAGGCGCGTGCGCCTACGTCCAGCCACAGCGTGCCGGACGCATCGGAGCAGTCGGTCACGGCCTCGCCAGTCAGCAGCAGGCGCAGGTAGTCTTTGGGCAGCAGCACGCGGGCAGTTTGGTTGAATATCTCGGGCTCATGCTCTCGCAGCCACCACAGCTTGGGTGCGGTGAAGCCGGGCATGGCCAGGTTGCCGGTGATGGCCGCCACCTCGGGCACGGCTTCGGTCAGCGCCACGCAGGCCGCACCGCTGCGGCCATCGTTCCACAAAATTGCCGGGCGCAGCACCTTGTCTTGCGCATCCAGCAGCACCGCACCGTGCATCTGGCCGGACAGGCCGATGGCCCGCACGGCGGACAACTCAGCCCGGTGGCTGGCCGCCAATTGGTCCATCACCGACTCCAGCGCACGCCACCAGCTGTGCGGATCTTGTTCAGACCACAGGGGCTGGGGCTGCTGCACGGTGAGCTGCGCATGCGCGACGGCCACCACGCGGTGGTCGTCGGCGAGCAGCAGGGCTTTGAGTTCGGAAGTGCCTAAATCGAGTCCAAGGTACATGGCATTGCCTTATGAGTAGAAGGTTCGGGGGAAGTAGAAATGGGATAACCGGGGCCGCGCAGGGCTTGGCATACCAAAGTTAGTTTTAAAGAAAAACTAACTTTACCGCATATTCCACCTGCGCAAACAGCTATGTTTTATATAGCACTAGGGGTTTTTACTGCCAAATCGGGCTTCGGCCTGGCGGCGGAAATCTTTGGGAGTCATGCCTTTGATCTGCATGAAACGGCGGTTGAAATTGGCCACATTGTTGAAACCCACGTCGTAGCAGACGTTATTGATGTAGCGGTCGGTTTCCATCAGCAACTGGCAGGCGCGGTTGATGCGCAGGCGGTTCACAAAGTCGGTAAAGGTGTTGCCGGTGGCTTTGCGAAAGTAGCGGGAGAACTGGCTCTCCGTCATGCCCACGCGCTCAGACACCTCACCCATAGTGAACTGCTCGGCGCTGTGCTCGGTGAGGTAGCTGACGATGCCACTGATTTGTGCCAGCGAGGCATCGTCGTCAAAGCTTTGCATCTGCACGGTGGACAGCAGCCGGTAGTCGGTGCAGCGGGCCAACTGGTCTAGCAGCATCAAGAATTCGCCATACCGGGCCATGCCGTGGCTGTTTTTGATGCGCACCAGGGCATCGCGGGCGACAACGCTCATGTCGAAAAATTCGATGCCGTGGCGGGCCCGCTCCAGCAGGGGTAGCACGCTGTGCAGCTCGGCCACGTCGGCCCCCACCTGGCGCAAGGGTGCTTCGGAGAATTGCAGCACCATGTCGCGCAGGTGGACGACTTCGTCGGAACCGTCGCTGCTGATCCAGTTGTGCGGCAGGCGCGGGCCGGTGAGCACCAAGTTGCCGGGCTCGAAGTGGCCGATGTAATCACCCACAAACAGCTTGCCCCGGGTCTCCACGATGAGGTGCAGCTCGCATTCCTCGTGCTGGTGCCAGCGCACCAGCGGCGTGGGGATGCCGTGCTCCAGATAGCGCAGGCTGCCGGGCATTTCCAGTGGCTCGTAGCCCAGAGTCAAATGGCGGCCCAGGTCGTGCTCCAGCTCGGGTTCGCGGTCACGTTGTCGCAGGCTGGCCATGGTCATCTCCTTGTTAGCCTAGGACGTTACCACCGTCCACGTGCAAGGTTTGGGCGGTGGTGGTCATGCTTTCTGGATGAACTGGTGCACTTGCAGCGTAGCTTTTTGCAGCGCGGCGACCAGACGCGGATCGCCAGCCAGCTCGGCCCAGAAAGCGACGTTGCCCGCCAGTGCCACCACCGGGTCTGGCGCATCGCACAGGGCATGGGCAACCGCCGGGTCCATCGCCTGGTCCTGGTACACATAAGACAGCTCGCCCCGGTGCCAGCGCTGCAAGAACGCCAAAAACAGCGCGGGCAGCATGGCCACGGCGTCGATGCTGCGGCCCTGGGCCAGGCACTCGCGCACGGTGGGGGCAATGAAGCCGGGCATCTTGGAGAAGCCGTCGGCGGCCACACGCTGGTTGGTATCCAGAATGGCGGCATTGCCAAAACGGTCCAGCACCACATCGCGGTAGGTGGGCAGGTCCAGTGGGCAGGGGTGCTCAGGCGTATCCAGGCAGGGGATCACGTCGGTGGTGACGTAATCAAAAGCTATTCTGCGGATGCGTGCGTCGTGGGTGCCTTCGTGGATATAGGTATAGCCCGCCAGCGTACCGGCCCAGGCAATGCAGCTATGGGTGGCGTTGAGCAGGCGGATCTTGGCCTCTTCAAACGCAGCCACCGAGTCCACCATCTGCACACCCACGGCTTCCCAGGCAGGGCGGCCGTTGCAGAAATTGTCTTCGATCACCCACTGGATGAAGGATTCGCCCATGATGGCAGCACCGTCGTCCCAGCCGGTAGCGGCCAGCACGCGGCCCCGCAGCTCGGGCGCGGGGCGCGGCGTGATGCGGTCCACCATGGCGTTGGGGCAAGTGGTATTAGCCAGTACCCAGGCGTGCAAAGCCGTGTCGCCCGCCAGCTGGATAAAGGACAACAGGCCCTTGCGCACGCGGTCGCCGTTGTGGCGCAGGTTGTCGCAGTTCAGCAGCGTGAGCTTGCCACCACCGCTGGCCATGCGGGCGCGCAGGATGGCGGTAAGGGCGGCGTAGATGCAGCTGCCGGGCTGGCCGTTTTTGGCGCGCTCCAGGTCAGCGGCCAAGTCGGGGGAGCCCAGGTCGAGCTGGTCGTTGGCATCCAGGTAATAACCGGCTTCGGTGACGGTGAACGAGATGATGCGGGTGTGGGCATCGGCCCCTACCTGGATCAGCCCGGCCAGGTCAGGCGTGTACGGCACGATCTGGCGGATGGACTCGATGCGCTCGTAGCTGCGCTCGTCGGTGGGGGTGACTGTTTCCAGCGTGTAGGCACCGCCCTGGGCGGCCAGGGCCGCCATAGTCTCGGGCATGTCGGGGCGCGTATTGCCCCCGGCCAGCGACCATTGGGTGTCGCCGGTGGCGCGCAGCTTGTGCATGTAAACGGCCTGGTGGGCACGGTGGAACGAGCCCACGCCCAGGTGCAGCATGACGGAGTTGGTAGCAGACATTCTGGGCAACTCCTTACGACAGTGCGACCGTGCGGCCTGCGCTGTCAAAACAATGCAGGGTGTTCAGGTCGAACTCCAGCGTGACCGGGTCGCCAATCTGTAGCGTGGTGCGCTCGGCCTGGCGGGAGATCATCTGCGTGCCCATCACGTCCACGTGGATCAGGGTGTCGGCCCCCAGGGCTTCGATCAGCTCGACCTTGCCGGGTACGCCTGCGCTGCCCACGGGCAGCACGCGCACGCCTTCGGGGCGCACACCGATCAGGCCATCCTGGGGCACGCGGCCTGCGGCCTGGCCGGCCAGTGCGCCGAATTGCGACAGTTGGGCGGCCTTGACGATGTTCATCGACGGCATGCCAATGAACTGCGCCACAAACTGGTTGGCGGGCTTGTCGTACAGCTCCAGCGGTGCGCCCACCTGCTCGATGGCTCCGTCGCGCAGCACCACCACGCGGTCGGCCAGGGTCATGGCTTCCACCTGGTCGTGGGTCACGTAGATAGTGGTCACGCCCAGGGCGCGGTGCAGTTTGTGGATTTCGACACGGGTCTGGCCACGCAGGGCGGCATCCAGATTGGACAGGGGTTCGTCGAACAGGAAAATCTTGGGGGCCCGGACGATGGCGCGGCCAATGGCGACGCGCTGGCGTTGGCCGCCGGACAGCTCTTTGGGGGTGCGCTGGAGGTAGGCGGTGAGGTTGAGCTTGTCGGCAGCGGCCTCGACTTTGCGCTTGATCTCGTCCGGGGCCACCTTGGCCAGCTTGAGGGCGAACGACATATTGTCAAACACCGTCATGTGCGGGTACAGGGCGTAGCTTTGGAACACCATGGCCAACTCGCGCTGCGAGGACGGCAGGTGGGTGATGTCTTTGCCATCGACGTGCAGGCTGCCGCCGTCGGTGGTTTCCAGCCCGGCAATCATGCGCAGCAGGGTGGACTTGCCGCAGCCGGACGGGCCGACGAAGACGATGAATTCGTTCTTGTTGATATCGAGGTCGATACCCTTGATGGCGCGGTGCTCGCCAAAGAATTTTTCAACACCACGGAGTTGCAGAAAAGACATGATCGAATCCTAAAAAAGACTGCCAAATATTCAAAACAAGAACGCTGCCGCCCCTTCCAAGAACACCGTGGAACCGGCTTTGCCGGGCCACTGGTGTTGCCCCCTGCAAGGGGGTTGGCGAAAACGCGCAGCGTGTAGCCTGGGGGTGTGCCCTATTTCACTGCGCCGAAAGTAAGACCCTGCACCAATTGCTTCTGGCTAAACCAGCCAAAAACAATGATCGGCGCAATCGCCATCAGCGAGGCGGCCGACAACTTGGCCCAGAACAGCCCTTCAGGGCTGGAGTACGAGGCAATCAGCGAGGCCAACGTGCCCGCGTTGGCGGAGGTCAGGTTCAAGGCCCAGAAAGCTTCGTTCCACGACAGCACCAAACACAGCAGACCGGTGGAGGCAATCCCGCCCATAGTGAGTGGCAGGATCACGTGGCGGAACTCTTCCCACACGGTGGCACCGTCAAGGCGCACGGCTTCCAGAATGTCTTTGGGGACTTCTTTGAAGGCGCTGAACAGCATCCACACCATGATGGGCAGGTTGGACAGGGTGAACACAATGACCAGGGCGGTCAGCGAATCCAGCATGCCGACGGTTTGCGCCATCACGTACACCGGCACCAGGGCACCTACAGCGGGCATCATCTTGGTCGACAGCATCCACAGCAGGATGTCGCGGGTCTTCTTGGTGGGAAAGAAAGCCATCGAGTAGGCCGCAGGCACTGCAATCAAGATGCCCAAAATAGTCGAGCCCAGACTGGTGATCAGCGAGTTCTTGGCAAACAGCAGGTAGTTGCTGCGCTCTTGCACTTCGGCAAAACTGTGCAGGGTGGGCGAGAAGAAAAGTTCGCCTGCAATGGCCTGTCCTTCGGTCTTGAAGGCCGTAATGGCCAGCCAAAACAGCGGAAAGAACAGGAACAGCGCAATGCCCCACGCAAACACGGTGCGGGCCAGCGGGAAGGGTGCTTTTTTCATCATGGTGGTGGTCCCGTTCAGTCCAGGTTTTTACCGACGAGCTTGACCAAGAAGACCGACGCGATGTTGGCCAGAATGACCGCAAACAAAGCACCGGCCGAGGCCACACCCACATCAAAATTCATCAGCGCTTGCTTGAAGATCAAGAAGGCCAGGTTGGTGCTGTCGTTGCCGGGGCCGCCACCGGTGGTGGTGAAGATTTCGGCAAACACGCTCAGCAAGAAAATCATTTCGATCATCACCACCACCGCAATCGAGCGCCCCATGTGGGGCAGCACGAGGTAGAAGAATTTATCGAAGCTGTTGGCGCCGTCCATGCCGGCGGCATCCATCTGCTCGCGGTCCAACGACTGCAACGAGGTAATGAAGATCAGGCAGGCAAACGGTAGCCATTGCCACGACAGCATGATGATCACCGACAGCAGCGGAAAGTCGGTCATCCAGTCGATGGGCGTAAGGCCAAAGAACTGCCAGACGTGCGCCATAACCCCGTAAATCGGGTTCATCATCATGTGCTTCCACAGCAGCGCGTTCACTGTGGGCATAACAAAAAAGGGCGAGATCAGCAGCACCCGCACGATGCCCTGGCCGGGGAACGGCTCGTTCACCAGCAAGGCCAGGCCCACGCCCAACACCACGGTGATGACGATGACCGAACCCAGTAATTGCAGGGTGTGCAACACCGACGGCCAGAAGTCGGGGTCGGACATGAAGTAGCGGAAATTTTCCAGGCCCACGAAACCGGTTTCGTCGGGCTGCATCAGGTTGTAGTGGATGACGGAGAAATACAGCGTCATCACCAGTGGAACAATCATCCACAAAAATAAGGTGACGATGCTGGGTGCCATCAGTGCACGGGGGAGAAATCGACTCATGGTGTGTAGCTTTCAAGCGCAGGCCTGTAACCTCGGCTCTCTTGGGGGGCGCCGTAGTTAAAGCCCATTTTTCAGTTTCCTGCGGTCCAGCGGAACGAAGCCTCCACAGTGGGGAGCCCCGCCAGGCGTACACAGCGCAAGCCGATCCACGGGGAGCGGAGAGCGGCAGCCGTTTAGACCGCCCTCTCCGTTCACCCGGCCGGGGCTTTACTTCTTGTAGTAACCGCCCTTGGTCATTTCGCGTTCAGCGGCAGTTTGCGAGGTCTTCAAAGCCGCATCGACCGTGACCTTACCCGCCAAAGCTGCGCTCATTTGCTGGCCTACAGCAATACCGATAGCCTGGAACTCAGGAATGGCGGCGTACTGCACACCCACATACGGCGACTTGGGCAAAGTGCTGTCGTTGGGGTTGGCGCTGTTGATGGCCTTGAGCTCTTCGGTGGCGAACTTGGCCACTTTCTGGAACTCGGGGTTGGCGTAGGTGGACTTGCGCGTACCGGTGGGCACAGCGATCCAGCCTTCTTCTTTGGCCACCAGGTTCACGTAGTCCTTGGAGGTAGCCCAAGTAATGAACTTCTGTGCTTCAGCAGACTTCTTCGAGGACGCTGGCACGGCCAGATTCCACGACCACAGCCAGTTGCTGCCCTTGGCGGTTACCGCCTGGGGTGCCTGGGTGAAGGCCATCTTGTCCGCCACTTTGGACTGCTTGGGATCGCTCACGAACGAGGCGGCAATGGTGGCATCGATCCACACGCCGCACTTGCCTTCGTTCATCAGGGCCAGGTTTTCGTTGAAGCTGTTGGCCGAAGCGCCGGGAGGTCCGTACTTCTTCATCAGGTCCACATACTGGGTGATGGCATCCTTCCAAGGCTTGGTGTCGATTTGGGGCTTCCACGCCATATCGAACCACTGGCCACCGTAGGTATTGACCATGGTGCTCAGGAAGGCCATGTTGTCGCCCCAACCTGGCTTGCCGCGCAGGCACAGGCCGTACACACCCTTGGCTGGGTCGTTGATCTTGGCCACGATGTTGGCCATTTCAGCCCAGGTGGGGTTGGCAGGCATGGTCAGGCCGGCGGCCTTGACCAGGTCGGCACGGTACATGGTCATCGAGCTTTCGCCGTAGAACGGTGCCGCGTACAGCTTGCCGCCCATAGACAAACCATCGCGGATGGCGGGCAGCATGTCATCAATATCGTAAGCCGCGTCGGTCACGATGGGGGCCAACCAGCCCTTTTTGGACCAGATAGGGGCTTCGTACAGGCCGATAGTCATCACGTCAAACTGGCCGCCTTTGGTGGCGATGTCGGTGGTCACGCGCTGGCGCAGCACGGCTTCTTCCATCGTGACCCACTTCACCGTGATGCCGGGATTCGCGGCTTCGAAGTGCTTGGTCAACTTTTGCATGGTGATCATGTGGCCGTTGTTGACCGTGGCAATCACCAGTTCGGTGGCAGCCAATGCGCTAGCAGAAGCGAACATCGCGGTAACGAGGGCGGCGCAATATTTCAATTTCATGGAGTGTCTCCTGGGGTTTTGGACGAATCCCGCAAGCACATGCGGTGCACTTGATCGGTGCCGCTATCGTAGGAGTGGCCCCATGCAAACAGCAATACCTAAAGCGCTAGTTCTTGTACTTTGATGCGATACAAGTTTAGTAAAAACCCTTATTTCATAGATAAAAGTATCTGAATATTCAAATAAAGCACCCCGCAACGGCCCCACATTGGTGCAAATCCTGACCATCGCACCACCACATCGCCGGTCAGAACCGCCGCAAATTTAAGTATAAAAACAAGCTTTGGCGCAGATTCAATATGCGCAAGATGCTACATATTAAATAGCACTCAGGCATGCATTCAAGGAAACGGCCTGAAGCAGCCGTGCGCCACAGTACGCATAAAAAAGCCCCCGCTAACCGTCGTGCACGGCCCTGCGGAGGCTTTTTAGGGGCGCGAGTGGCTTACAGGCGGCTCAGCAGCTCGGCCTTTTTGGTGGCGAACTCTTGCGGGGTCAGGATGCCCTTGGCCTGCAAAGAAGCCAGTTTTTCGATGCTGGCAAACACGTCGCCACCGTTGCCGGAACCCGTGTTGTTGCTGTAGCTGGTGTCGTTGTTGTTATTGCTGTTGAAAGCCGGGGTGGGCATCGGCGCAGGTGCCAGAGGGGCCATGCCATTGATGCTGACCACCGGCAATTGCGACAGGTTCACATAGCCATACTGGCTGCTGAACTGGGGGCCGTAGCCGCCGCTTTGTTGTGACACGCCGCCAATGCTGTGGTCCAGCGTGTCGTACACCGTGACCTGGCCTCCCACGTCGATCGCCAAGCGCCGGGCCTGGGCAAAGTAGGCATAACGCATGTCGTTTTGTCCGCCAGCGGTGTTGGGGAAACGCAGGTCCGGGCCCCACCAGTCGGGGGGTGCGGGGGCAAACAGGCTATTGCCATTGCCCGAACCATTGGAATGGTTCGAACTGTTGTATTGCGTGCTGCCGTTTTGGTTTTGGCTCTGAAAACTGCCGCTGCGCAGCAGGTCGGGCTGGTTACTGATCAGGCGCGCCAGCTCGCTGCACAGGTTATCGACCCGGCCTTTCAGGTAGCCGTTGAACATATCGCCAATCATGGTCATGCCGCCCGACATCCACTGCCCACCGCCGCCAAATTCCGGGTGGCTGAACTGGGCCATGCTGCCATTGCCATTGATAACCGACTCCAGCATGGATTCCACCGCCTGGGTGCTGAAACCCTGGCGCTGGGCAATGTCGTTAACGGCCTGCTGGCCTGCGGGAGAGAGTTGGCGCATCGATGTAACCCCAAAAGTGCAAGAGTGGAAACCACTAAAAAGCCACTCTATCAGCCCCGGTGCACTACAAGGTGTTTAAAACCTGACAGGCTCATGCCCGCTGGGCATAACCTTCCAGCACATTCACCGTGTTCGTACCCAGCGCGTCCACCGCGTAGCCGCCCTCAAACACAAACACCGTGGGCAAGCCCGTCGCCGCCAAATCCTCCCCCACGCGGAAGTAATCCTCGCTGCGCAGCTGAAAGCCCGAAATCGGGTCGCCCTCGAAGGTATCCAACCCCAGCGACACCACCAGCGCCTGCGCCCCGCTCTGCGCAATCCGCTGCAAAGCCAGGCCCAGTGCCTCGCGCCAACGCACAAAGCCGGTGCCACGCGGTAGGGGAAGATTCAGGTTTGCCCCCAGGCCCGCGCCCTGCCCTAGTTCGTCCGCATAGCCCAGGTAAAACGGGTATTCGGTGTGCGGGTCGCCATGCACACTGGCAAAAAACACGTCGGCCCGTTCGTAAAGAATAGCCTGCGTGCCGTTGCCGTGGTGGTAGTCGATGTCCAGCACCGCCACCCGTGCGGCCCCCGCGTCACGCAGGGTCTGGGCGGCGATGGCGGCGTTGTTCAAGAAGCAATAACCGCCAAAAAAGTCGGCTCCCGCGTGGTGGCCGGGTGGGCGGGTCAGGGCAAACGCACTGCGCTCACCGCTGCTAAGCCGTTGCGCCGCCGTCACCGCGCAACACGCCCCGGCATACGCCGCCGCCCAGGTGCCAGAGGTCAGCGGCGTGCCCGCGTCATAAGAAAACAAGCCCATGCGGGCCGAAAAGTTGGCGGGCAACACGTCACTGCGAAAGCTGCGCACCGGCCACACCGAGGGCAGCGCATCCCGCGCAGCATTGGCCGGGTCCAGCGCCACCCACTCGGCCCAGGCAGTAGCCAAAAAGTCCAGGTAGCGCGGGCTGTGGATGCGCTGGAGCGGGTCCAGTCCGCAGTCGATAGGTGCCAGCACTTCGCCGAGTTGGCGGCGCTGCAATTCTTGCAGCACATCGTCGGCCCGGGCCGGCACCTCAAAGCAAGGCACCAGTTGGCCTCGGAACATTTCCAGCTTGCCCTGGTGCAGGGCGTGCTGGTGGTTGTAGATGGTTTTCATGCTGTAGTGGTTTCGCTGGACCGAGGCAGGCCCGCAGCTACGTCGCGAAACGCGGCCAGAGCGGCTTCCAGGTGGTCAATAATTTCTTGTTGCAGCACATCGGGCGGCGGCAGATCGTCCAAGTTGTCCAGGCTGTCGTCCTTCAGCCAAAAAATATCCAGACTGGCCTTGTCGCGGGCCACCAAGTCGGCATACGCATAGAACTTGAATCGCTCGCGCTCCACCCGCTGGTGGCGCTGGCCCGGTTGGTAGCAGGCGGTGAAATCGGCCAGATCCTCCAGCTTCAAAGTGCGGGTTTTCAGCGTGAAATGCTTGTTGGTGCGCAGGTCGTAAAACCACACGCCTTTGGTGTGCACCTTGCCATCTTTGGGTTTGGCATCAAAAACACCACATTCGCCTTCACGCCTTGGGCGTAAAAAATGCCTGTGGGCAGGCGCAGCACGGTGTGCACATCGCAGGTTTCCAGCAGCTTTTTTCGAATCTTCTCGCCCGCGCCGCCTTCAAACAACACGTTGTCGGGCAACACCACCGCCGCCTGGCCATGGTCTTTCAAGATGGTGCATATGTGTTGCAAAAAGTTGAGCTGCTTGTTCGACGTGGTTTCCCAAAAGTCCTGCCGCTCGTAGGTCAGCGCATCGCGGTCCTCGTCACCGTCGGCATTGGTGATGGTCATGCTGCTCTTTTTGCCAAACGGCGGGTTTGCCAGCACGTAGTCAAAGCGCTGGCCCCGGTCGGCAATCAGTGCATCGGCGCGGTCCACCGTGGGCTCCCCCACCAAGTCGCCAATATTGTGCAAAAACAGATTCATCAGGCACATGCGCCGCGTGCCCGCCACGATCTCGTTACCAAAAAAGGTCTGATTGCGCAAAAACTCCGCCTGCTTGCGGTTCAGCTTCTGCCCCAGCAACCACTGTTGTGCACCCAAAAAGAAGCCCCCCGTGCCGCAGGCCGGGTCGGCAATGGTTTTGAGCGGCTGCGGCTGCACACACTCCACCATCGCCTGGATCAGGGCGCGCGGCGTGAAATACTGGCCCGCCCCGCTCTTGGTGTCTTCAGCGTTCTTTTGCAGCAAACCCTCGTACAGGTCGCCCTTGGTATCGGCATCCATGCCCACCCAGCTCTCGGCATCAATCAACTGCACCAGCCGCGACAACTTGGCCGGGTCCTGGATCTTGTTTTGCGCCTTGAAGAAAATCGCCCCCAGCATCCCCGGTTCCTGCCCCAGCCGGTGCAGTGTGGCCAGGTACTGCGCCTCCAACGGCTCGCCCGTGCGGCGTTTCAGCGCCGCCCAGTCGTAACCATCCGGGATATGCGTATCGCGCAGATAGGGCTCTTGCGCGTACTCATGCGCCATTTTCAAAAACAGCAGATATGTCAACTGCTCCAGATAGTCGCCATAGCCCACCCCGTCGTCGCGCAGGGTGTGGCAGAAGTTCCAGACTTTCTGGACGAGAGAAGATGTATTCATAGGATTACGGTTGTGTAGGCTTGTCGGGGATCATTTGCCTGAGGATGCGCACGCTTTAGAACGCCTTGGGTAACCAGGGGATTCAGGATACGGCGACGTAGATCACCCCCCTCCTGGTTACGCCTTTTCAATAGTTCGGCCAGCACGCGCAAACCGAGGTAGCGGCCACGGCATAACGCCAGCACTGTTTGCTGAACAAGCTCCGGGCTTGCGCGCTGGCGGGTGCTGACCGGTTTTGCCATCTCCTCCAACACAGCGATCTCCTGGGGGCTCAAGCTGCTTAAATCGACGATTAGAGGCAGATTTTGCTGCGCTACGGGCTCGCCGGGATCCGGCGGTAATGCGCTTAGCTCCGGTGTTAATGCGCTTAGCTCCGGTGTTAAGGCGCTTAGCTCCGGTGTTAAGGCGCTTAGCTTTGGGGCTAACGAAGTCACCTCATCACCAAAAATAGCTTTCGCTTGGTCTTTCTGCCAAGGCAGTACGTACCGCATGCCACGTCCAACGCCCTCCGATAGCAATAACCCGTCTTTCACCAGCCGCCCCAGCATCTTGGTGATGTCGCTCGGATGATCCGTAGAAATATCCCGCAACCGCCCGTGATGGACTTCGCCCTCCGTTGCCGCAGTTACAAGGGCGAGCCGCTCTTGTGGCGATAAACCTGAAAACTTTGCGCCCAGATGCGCCTCCAACTCCGCTACGGCTTGCGCGGGCAGCAAACTCGCCATACGCAACTCCATCAGCGTTTGCTCTGGCTCACGCACCTCATACAACACCGGTCGCCGCCAGTGCTGCCCAGCCCAGTTGTGGTAAATCTTGGGCAACCCCGAACCCGCATGGTCGCCATACCCCACCAGCTGAAACATCGTTTGCAAGCGATGGTTGCGGCAATCACTAGTGCCCCCCGCCACCGCCTGTGCCAAAGGTATGCGCATCAACCCCGGGTTGCGAAAGCCAAACATATCGGGCCGCTTCACCACCAATATCGATACCCGCCCCGAAAAATCCGCGTGGATCAGCGTATTCACCAGCGCCTCACGTAACGCCTCATGCACCGGCGTATCTTCAATGCGCTGACCATCCTGCAGCTGAAACGGCACTTTTAAATCCACCGTCAGCTTTTGGTACACCTTACGGAAAAAGTCGTACACATTGCCCGACCAGCTCCCATCGGGAATAAGGCGGTCCACCCAGCGCCGCTCCGTCTTCGCCTCTGGCCGTTCCTGGTAGTCCACCATGTAATAAGGTACGGCATCGCGAATCACCTCCGCCCGGCCGAACATCAACAGCCCCGCCAAACGCATGCCGCGACTACCGTCCTCCCGGTTTTTGCCAAACGCGCCAATGCGATCCAAAAAATCCGCCACTGGCAAATCAGCCCACACATGGCCTGGTTTCACTGCGGTAAATCGGTTCCGGTACGCAGACACCGTATCCATATCCAGGTCGCTAAAGTCAAAGCCCTTCAGAATGCGCTCGTCGCGCGAATCCTCCACCCGCTCAGCCAGCATGCGGCGCACCGCCTCGTCGTCGGCCAGGTAATCCCCTTCGTAGCGCCGCAAATACGTGCCGCCAAAAGGGTTGCTGCCCACATGCACCGGGCGCGTCTGGCGCGCAGCACGGGGCACCTCAACCCGCAACACCGTGCGTCCCTCCACGCCCACAGGCTGCACATCCTGCTCGGCCAAGAGGTTGACGCTGACCTGTTTGCGGTTGTTCAGGTTGTCCCACAGTGCCTTACGCACCTTCTCCAAATTTGCCAAACCCAATGCCTGAAACTGGCCCGGCGGCTTCTCCTGGATACCCAGCCAGATGACTCCGCCATCGCTGTTGGCCATGGCGCAATAGCTTTTCCAGAAATCGTCCGGCAGCTCGCCCTGGCCATCGCGGCCCTGGGCGGCTTTGCACTCCAGATCCACGCTTTCGGCCAGCGCGGCTATGTCGTCCAGGGAGAACTCTTGGGTCACGATGGCTCCTTTTTCTTACTTCGCACCGGACCCGCCGCCGCCCGCTCGGCCCGCTCGGCCCGGATACGCGCCAGCAACACACTGGCCGGCTCGTCGGCCGGGTCTTGGGGGACTAGCTGGCCGGAGAAGGCGGCTTGAAGGATGTTTTTGCGTTGGGCAGCGGACTGGCAGAGGGAATGAATCACCGCTGCTTCCTGCACAACCGCATCGCCATCCGCCGTTGCCACTGCCGCCATGATGCTGATTTGCTCTTCATAGGGCGGCACCGGAACCGCAAAATTGGAAAACCGCCCCAAACTCACCTTCTTTTGAGCTACCCCTTGCGTCATCGGCTCAATCTGCCTCTGGCCGATGTATGAATTGATGACCGATTTCAAAAAGTGTGGGTGCATCAATCCTGGCCAACACCGAACCTTGATGCAGTCTGCCGTAATGATGGCTGTAGGCTGGTTTGCAGGATATACATCCGCATCGCCGGGCGGTTCACCCATCTTGGTAATTAGCACATCACCCGCCGCCACACTGTGTGCGACGAGTTCTTTGGCTTTTTCTTGCGTTACATACTTTGTGTGCTCACCGCCGTAATGGCTCGACCGAATATTGCGCACAAACACCAACGGCACTCCTGATGCACGGTAGTCTGGCACTTTTAAATTACTACCAAACGGCCCTATCGCAAGGCTGTAGCGTTCGTCGGACGCAAGCTGCTCCACGCTCGCCCACACCCACCCCTGCGGCAACCCACTGATATCGGGTGCCACGGGCTCCGGGTACTTGGCTTGCCAGTCTTTGGGCGGCGTCTTGCCCTGGGCCTGGAACTTAGCCTGTTGGCGGGCTTGCCAACGGCTGCGGCGCTCGGCCAGGATGCGGGCCAGCAGGGCAGCACCCGACTCGGCGGGCGCCGCCGCAGGGCTGGCTGCCTGTGCCGCACGCCAATCCGCCGTCAACGCGCCCTCCACCGCCGCCTTCAGCAGCGACTGGCGGTATTGCGCCAGCTTCTTCTGCGCCGCCTTGAGCTCGGCCACGCCCGCGTCGAGGTCGGAGAGCAGTTCTTCGAGCTTGGCGACGATGCGGGTTTGCTCGGCTGCGGGGGCCACCGGTATGGGTTGCGACACCACGTCGCTGCTGCGAACTGCGGGGTAACTCACCCCGCGCTGCAACGGCAGCAACATATCCAAGAAGCCCTCGCTGCGCAGATAAAAATACAGGTAGTGCGGGTTCATAGCCGCTGCCGCACGCACCACACAAAACCCCGTAGACGCAATGCCATTCGCCACCGCTGGCACCATGGCCATAGCCCGTAAATTGGGTCGTACCGTCGAAAACAATACGTCACCCGCCTGCACAATTTGCCTAGCCCGAGAAGGCGCATCCGCACCAAGAACGACTTTTGCGTCACGCACACGCCCCGCATCGTTGTCAATCGATCCAATGTCGAAATAGGTGATTTCCACGTTTGGGGCAGCAGACGGGTCTGTCGTGCGGACCTCGCGTATGACATCCGCAATAGGGGTAGCAAGCCAGCCACCGGGCAAAGAAAAATCACTCATGCCGTCACCGCCATCGTCCACCAAAAATTTAAACAAAATCGCCCTCTAGCGCAGCTTCTACCTGCGCTAGCAGCTACAAAATCAGGAGTCCACATGAAATATCCAAACGCAGTTAACAAAAGATATTTCACGCAACCAGCACCTCGTTCATTTCATCCATCAGCCCGTCTAGTTCGGTGCCCAGCACGCCCCACACTTTTTGCAGGCCGCCCTGGTCGGCCAGCGCGCCGTAGTCGAAGTCGCTGCGGGTGATGCAGCAGCTGGCGGCAACCACGTCTTTCATCTGACGCAGCCACGCGGTTTGCTCGGGGCTGAAGGCGGTGGCGCGTTGGGCGTTGTGCCGCCAGATCCAGTCGGCAAAGCGCTGGTTGACCTGGTCGGCGAAGGGGCGCAGGGTGCCGCCCTGGCCGTCCAGGCCCAAGGCGTAGCGCACCAGGGCGGCCAGGTCGGTCAGCTGGCGCTTGGCTTGGGCGCCTTGCACATGGCTGGCCTGTACGCGGGCGTAGGCGCTCCACAGGCGCTCGGTGGTGAGCATCAGCGGCGGGCGGGCCAGGTGGTCGTGCAGGTCTTGCAGCATTTCCAGCGTTAGCGCCCGTCGGCTATAGGGTTGCTGGTAGAAAAACGATAGCGCGGCGATTTCATCTTTGTGCTGGGCCACATAGTCGGCAAAGGCCTGGATGCTGGCTTGGGCTTGTTGCGCGGCCTCGGCGCTGTAGCCGCTGAAGTGGAGGTGGTCGAGGTTGATGTGGTCTATGAGTTGTTCGCGGTCGCGGCGGGCGTTTTCGATCTCTTCGCGCAATGCCGGTTGGTCGAACGGGGCGCAGGCGTTGGCCACGCGCAGGGCACGGGCGGCGGCAAGTTCACCAGCGGTCAGCGTGGCTTCATTGCGGGTGATACCTTGGAACTGGGCAGTGGCCAGGGCTTGCTGGACGATCTGGTCGGGGTCCAGGGCGATCACCAGGGATTTACCCAGCTCGGCGATGGGGATGCCCCCAGCGGCTTTTTCGATGCGTGCCTTGGCTTTGTCGTCGAGCTGTTTGTGCAGGCGGATCAGGCGGCTGGCCAGGCTGAGCACGGTGTCGTCGTCGCGGTGGCCCAGTGCGACACCTTGGAGAAGGTCTTTCAGCGGCACGGTGGGCTTTTTCTCCAGCGGGCGGCTTTCGGTTTTGAGCGACTTTTCCACACCTACCGCGTCGATCAGCACGAAGCGGGTTTTGGCGCTGTCGGCACTGTTGCTGACGCGTTTGAGGTCATCAAAGCCCAGGCTGCGCACGCCCCGGCCTTTCATCTGCTCGTAGTAGCCCCGGCTGCGTACATCGCGCATGAAGAGCAATACCTCTAGCGGCTTGACATCGGTGCCGGTGGCGATCATGTCTACGGTGACGGCGATGCGGGGGTAGAACTCGTTGCGGAAGTTGCTGAGGATGCTGTCGGTGTCTTCGATGGCCTTGTAGGTGACTTTTTTGCAGAAGGCGTTGCCTTGGCCGTAGACCTCGCGCACGGCTTTGATGATGTCGTCGGCGTGGCTGTCGGTTTTGGCAAAAAATCAGTGTTTTTGGCACCTCGGCGCGGGTAGGGAATATCTTGGTTTCCACCGCCGTCTTCATGGCTTGGATGACCTGGCGGATCTGGCTCAGGTTGACCACCGAGCGGTCTAGCTCTTTGCCGGTGTAGGGGGTGTCGTCTTCGGTTTGCTGCCAGCGTTTGGCACGGGTTTGGCGGTCGCGGTGGTCTACCCATTCGCGGGCTTCGAGAGTGGCACCTTTCTGGGTGATGTCGGTTTCGATCAGAAACACGTCGTAGCCGACGTTCACGCCATCCACCACCGACTGTTCGTAGCTGTATTCGGCCACCACGTTTTCCTGGAAGAAGCCATAGGTGCGCTTATCGGGTGTGGCGGTCAGGCCGATGAGAAAGGCATCAAAGTAGTCCAGCACCTGCTTCCACAGGTTGTAGATGCTGCGGTGGCATTCGTCGATGACGATGAAGTCGAAGGTTTCGATGGGAACAGCGGGGTTGTACGCTACCCGCTTGGCCTGGGCGGCGGTTTGCTGCACCTCATTGAGCGACACGTCGTCTGCAGAGTCGTCGATGGGCTCGCCCGACAGCACCGAGTACATGCGCTGGATGGTGCTGATCACCACCTGGGCCTGCGGGTCGATGGCGCTACTGCTAAGACGCTGCACGTTGTACAGCTCGGTGAACAGGCGGCCATCGTCCGGCGGGGTGTAGGCCATGAACTCCTGGTGCGCCTGGCGCCCCAGGTTGCGCGTATCTACCAGAAACAGGATGCGCTGGGCCCCGCCGAACTTGAGCAGGCGGTACACCGAAGTGATGGCGGTAAAGGTTTTGCCCGCACCCGTGGCCATGTGGACCAGAGCACGTGGCTTGTTGGCTGCCAGTGAGGCCTCTAGCCCGGTGACGGCGCTGACCTGGCACTGGCGCAAGTTGCGCTCCGGCAAGGTCGGCATCTGCGCCTTCAGGCGTTGGCGCAGGCTGTTGGGCTGGGCCAGCCAAACGGCCAGCGTGGCGGGCTGAAAGAAGTGGAAGATTTCGCGGGCGCGGGGAAACGGGTCGCGGGTGTCGGTGAAGTGGGTGATGTGGCCGGTGGCTTCAAACAAAAACGGCAGCGGCGTGGCATCTTTGCGCCACTTGACCCGGGAGCTGGCGTAGCGCTCGGTTTGGGTTTCAGCCACGGTCAGGTTCTGCCCGGCATCGGCACGCTTGGCTTCAATCACGCCCACCGCTGCACGGTCTACAAACAGCACATAGTCGGCCGGGCCGGTGTCGGTGGGGTATTCGCGAACAGCCACGCCCGCGGCAGCCCCTAGGTTCAACTGGGAGAGGTCTTGGACGACCCAGCCTGCATGGCTGAGTTGGCGGTCAATGTGCTCGCGGGCTTTGGCTTCTGGCGTCATGGTGGCTCCCTGCGGGGCATTCTAGGGCTGTTTTAGGCCCTAGCGCTTATTCCACCTGCGCAAGCAGCTATTATTTAAATAGCAATTATGGCAACTTGGTGATGCTGGCCTTCAGCGCCTCCGACATGGGGATATTCAGCGCCACCTTAGCCGGGCCGATGGGCTGCATGAACCAGCGCTCGTAGCTGGCGGCCCAGGCTCCCGAGGTGCGCTGTTCCACCAGCATCTGGCTGACCAGTTTTTGCAAGGCGACATCGTCTTTGGCAAAGGCGATAGCGATGTTTTCGCTGGACAAGGCTTCGGGCAGCAGCAGGTAGTCGGCCCGGTCGGGCAGGGTGGCCAACTGCATCGCCAGCAGCACGTCGTCGCGGGCGTAACCGGCCACCCAGCCCAGCTTGAGCTGGCCCAGCGCCGCGTCGGGCCCCACCGATTTATCCACCGTAAACGCCAGCCCTTTTTGCTTGGCGTAACCCGCCACTGCCGGACCCGCCGTGGTGCGGTCAATCACCGTGATGGGCTTGCCGCCCAGTTGCGCCATCGCGGTGAGTTTGTCCTTTTTGCGCACCAGCACTTTGACCGCAGCGATAAAGATAGGCGGCGAAAAATCCACGCTGGCGCGGCGCTCCACGGTGTCGGACATGGCACCGCACAGCAGGTCTACATTACTGCCTTTCACAAACCGCTCGCTCTGGTCTACCGGCACCGCCAGAAAGCGCACCGCCGTGGCGGGCAGCCCGGCCTGCTGCGCCAAACGCGCCGCCATCGGCAAGCACAGATCAAGGGTGTAGCCCGCAGGCCGCCCGGCATGGGTGAACGAGAACGGCGGGGCATCGTCGCGGTAGCCCAGCGTTACCTGGCCCCGCTGCTTGATGCGCTCCAGCGCCGCCTGCCCCAGAGCCGGGCCCGCCACGGCCCCGCACGCCAGCCAAGCCAGCAGCCCGCGCCCGATCCAGCATGTGTAGTGCAACGCCATAACCCGCTCCCGTAGTAACAAGAACAGGACTGAACGCAAGTCCCCCTGATCGCCCAAAGGGCTTCAGGGGGCGCTGCGTCTAGTCCTAAAGAAGCTGCACTCTACCCCCACAATTCGTTACAAACAAGAAACATTCGCAGATGTTTCGCCAACCCAAAAGTAATAGTAAAAACCACCTATAGCGCATGCGTGTAATGCACATATAGCTATATTTTTAGTAGCAAAATATTTTCTCAACTGCACCACCCCGGCGCGGGAAAACCCTGTTCCCCATCTGCTGTGCACAGCCCACAATCCGGTAAATTGGTAAGACCAATTGACCTTTTGACCAAATTTATCCCCATGCCCTTCCAACCCATCGAACCCCGCAGGCTGTACCGCCAGATTGCCGACCAGCTGCGCCAGCTCATCCAAAGCGGTGAATTCGCCATCGGCTCGCGTTTGCCGCCCGAGCGGGACCTCGCTACCAAGATGGGGGTGTCGCGCCCCTCGGTGCGTGAGGCGCTGATTGCGCTGGAGGTGGAGGGACTGATCGAGGTCCGCATGGGCTCGGGCATTGTGGTGATTGGCCGCGACAGCGTGCGCCTGCTCGACAACGCCCACGGCCCGCTGGAAATCATCCGCGCCCGCCAACTCATCGAATGCGAACTGGCCGCGCTGGCCGCCTGCAGCACCGACACCACCCTGGTCGGCGACCTGTTAGAGACCCTGCGCGATATGGAGGCCGACATTGCCGCGCGCACCCTGCCCATCCGGGGCGACCGCGCCTTCCACATCCGCATCGCCCAGGCCAGCGACAACAGCGCCTTGCAGGCTGTGGTGACGCAGCTGTTTGACGAACGTAACGGCCCGCTGTTCACCGCCCTGGGTAGCCACTTCGAGCGCGAAGCCACCTGGAAAGCGGCGGTAGAAGAGCACCGTGCCGTGGTGGAGGCGATTGCCGCGCACGACCCCGACTTGGCCCGCGCCGCCATGAACGGCCACCTGGACCATTCGCACGCCCGCTTCTCGGCTGGCTGGCCCTCCACCGCCACCGCTACCAACACCTAAAGATCGACCCCATGAGCCTTGCCTGCACCTTGAACGGCCCCATGCAACTGAGCGTGCAGCAACTCGCCCCGATCGAGCCCGGCCCCGGCCAGGTGCTGGTGCGCCTGGGCGCGGGCGGCATCTGCGGCTCGGACCTGCACTACTACCAGCACGGGCGGGCGGGCATCTTCGCCATCCGCGCGCCGTTTGTGCCGGGGCATGAAGCTTCGGGCGTGGTCGAAGCGGTGGGTGCGGGGGTCACCACAGTGCAGCCGGGGCAAAAAGTGGCCGTCAACCCGGCCCACCCCTGCGGTGTCTGCCCGGCCTGCCGGGCGGGCCGCAGCAACCTGTGCGAAAGCATGGTTTTTTTGGGCAGTGCGGCGATTTTTCCGCACATTGCTGGCTTCTTCCGCGAGCACTTTGTGGTGGGCGAGGCGCAGCTCACGGCGATTGATGAAGACGTAAGTCTGGGCGAAATCGCCTGTGCCGAGCCGCTGTCTGTGGGCCTGCACGCGGTGCGCCGTGCGGGTTCCGTACTGGGCGCAACCGTGCTCGTCACCGGCGCGGGCACCATTGGCTGCATGTCCGTCATCGCCGCGCGGCTGGCCGGGGCGGGCCGGGTGATTGCCTGCGACCCCAGCGAACGCGCCCGCGCAATGGCCTTGACCGTAGGGGCCGACGAAGCTCTGGCGGACTCCAGCGCCTGGAAGGGCCGCGTGGATGTGGCGCTGGAAGCTGCGGGCCACCCGGCCGCGCTGGCGGGCTGCTTGGCCGCCGTGCGCCGGGGCGGGCGCATCGTGCAGGTGGGCACGCTGCCGCCAGAAATCCCCTTCCCCGCCAACGACATCATGTCGCGCGAGCTGGACTACCTGGGTGCGTTCCGCGCCGACACCGAATTTGACTGGGCCGTGCAGGCCATCCGCACCCGCCGGGCCGATGTGCGCCCGCTCATCAGTGCGCAGTTACCAATCAGCCAATCGAAAGCGGCCTTCGATCTGGCGTTAGACAAAGGCCGCAGTACGAAGGTGCAGCTCATCCCAGGCTGACACCGTATTTACAACAAAAGGAGACAAAACCATGACATTCAAACGTATCACTCTCGCACTGGCCGCTGGCCTGGTGCTGGCAGCCCCCGCCTTCGCGCAGACCAAGCTCAAATGGGCCCACGTGTACGAACCGGGCGAGCCCTTCCACACGGCGTCCGTCTGGGCGGCCGATGAAATCAAAAAGCGCAGCGGCGGCCGCTACCAGATTGACGTCTACCCCGCATCCCAACTGGGCAAAGAGAACGACATCAACCAGGGCCTGGCGCTGGGCACGGTGGACATCATCATCTCCGGCTCCAGCTTTGCGGCCAAGGCCTTCCCGCGCATCGGGGTCACCTACTACCCCTACACCTTCCGCAATGTGGACCACCTGCTGGCCTACACCAAGAGCGACATTTACAAAGAGCTGACGGCGGGCTACGAGCAAAAGAGCGGCAACGAAATCATTGCCACCACCTACTACGGCACCCGCCACACCACCAGCAACAAACCGATTGCCAAGTGCACCGACCTCAAGGGCCTGAAGATGCGCGTGCCCGACGTGCCCGCCTACCTGGCCATGCCGCGTGCCTGCGGGGCCAACACCTCGCCCATCGCCTTTGCCGAGGTCTACCTGGCGCTGCAAAACGGCACGGTCGATGCGCAGGAAAACCCCCTCACCACCATCGAAGCCAAGAAGTTCTATGAAGTGCAAAAGCACATCGTGCTCACCGGCCACATCGTGGACCACCTGAACACCGTGGTGGCGGGCGGCCTGTGGAAGAAGTTGTCCGAGGCGGACAAAAAAATCTTCTCCGACGTGGCGCTGGAAGCCGCCGCCAAGGCATCCAAAGAAGTGGCCGCGCGTGAAGGTGAACTGGCTGCCGTGTTCCGCAGCAAAGGCATCAGCGTGGCCGAAGTCAACACCACCGAGTTCCGCGACACGGTGCTGAAGAACGTGCCGTTTGAACAGTATGGCTACCAAAAAGCCGACTGGGACCGCATCCAGGCCATCAAGTAAGGCCGCCATGTCGCACCCACATTCTTTGCCCGCACCGCGCGGGACGGTCGAGCCACGCCCAGTGGAGGCCAGTGCGGAAGCGCTGGTCGCCAGCTTCGCCGAGGCCGACCAGCACCAGGTGGACCTGTCCGGCTACGGCGTGGAAGACTGGATCTGCCTGGGCTTCTTCTGGACCATGGCGGGCCTGGTGTTTCTGCAATTCTTCAGCCGCTATGTGCTGAACGACTCGTATGCCTGGACCGAGGAACTGGCCGTCTACTGCCTGATGCCGGTGGTCTTTATTGGTGCGTCCATGTGCGTACGGCGGGTACGGCATATCCAGGTGAATCTGGTCTACCGCTACCTGCCCGAGCCTGCGGGCCGGGCGCTATCTACCGCCGTGGATATTGCGGCAATAGCCTTTTACGGCTACGCCAGCTGGCTGATTGCCCGCTACGCACTGGCGGTGGACAACGAACCCATGACCACCATCCAATGGAACAAAAGCCATGTGTACTGGCTGGCCTTTGCCGGTTTTGCATTGATGACCCTGCGCGCCGTGCAGGTGGCGGTAGAAAACTGGCGGCGCGGCTTCTCGGCGCTGCAAAACCCCGGCTTCTTTGACGGCTCGGACGACTGAACTGAACGGAACCCCACCATGTTGATCCTGATTGTTTCCTTCTTAACCCTGATGCTCTGCGGCCTGCCGGTGGCAGTGGCGATGGCCGGTGGCTCGCTGGTCTACATCCTGGTGTCGGGCAGCGTGCCCGACATCGTACTGGCGCAACGCATGATTGCGGGCATCGAGTCCTTTCCGCTGCTGGCCGTGCCCTTCTTTATTTTGGCGGGCAACCTGATGAATATTGCAGGCATTACCGGGCGTATCTACCAGTTTGCAGTGGCACTGGTGGGCTGGATGCGCGGCGGCCTGGGCCAGGTCAACATCATCGGCTCGGTGATCTTCTCGGGCATGTCGGGCACGGCCATCGCCGACGCGGCGGGCCTGGGCTCCATTGAGATCAAGGCCATGAAAGAGCATGGCTACTCCACCGAGTTTGCAGTGGGCGTGACCGCCGCATCGGCCACGCTGGGCCCTATTTTTCCGCCGTCGCTGCCGTTTGTGATCTACGGGATGATGGCCAACGTATCCATCGGCGCGCTGTTTGTGGCGGGCATCTTGCCGGGCCTGTTCATGACCCTGCTGATGATGCTTACCGTGGCCTACTTTGCCCGCCGCAACGGCTGGGGCGGCGATGTGGCGTTTGACTGGGGCCGCCTGGGTGGGGCCACGCTGGAGATTCTGGTGGTGCTGGCCTTCCCCATGTCGGTGTGGCTGGCCGTCAAGGCCGGGGTATCGGTCAACCTGGCGGCGGGCACGGCCTTTGTGGCCCTGCTGTTGCTGGACTGGCGCTACAACTTCTCGGCCGTGCTGGCGCTGATGGCCCCGGTGATTTTGATCGGCGGCATGACGATGGGCTGGTTCACCCCCACCGAGGCTGCGGTGGCGGCAGTGATCTGGGCGCTGTTTCTGGGCCTGGTGCGCTACCGCTCCATGACCATCCGCACACTGGCGCAGGCTACCTTCGAGACGATTGAAACCACGGCTTCGGTGCTGTTCATCGTGACCGCCGCCTCCATCTTTGCCTGGCTGCTCACCACCACGCAAGCGGCCCAAGCCCTGGCGGATTGGATTTTGTCCATCACCAGCAACAAGTGGGTGTTTCTGCTGCTGGCCAACCTGCTGATTTTGTTTGTGGGCTGCTTCATCGACACCATTGCCGCCATCACGATTTTGGTGCCCATTCTGTTGCCCATCGTGCTCAAGCTCGGCATCGACCCGATCCAGTTTGGCCTGATCATGACGCTGAACCTGATGATCGGCCTGCTGCACCCGCCGCTGGGCATGGTGCTGTTTGTGCTGGCGCGCATCTCCAAACTCTCGGTCGAGCGCACCACGATGGCCATCCTGCCGTGGCTGGTGCCGCTGATGCTGGCCTTGGTGGCCATCACCTACATCCCGGCCATCACGCTGTGGTTGCCGCAGCAAATGGGCTTGCTGAAATGAACCCGGTCATCCGTATCCACCCGGCGGACGATGTGGTCATCGCCCGGCAGCAATTGCTGGGCGGCACGCACATCGCGTCCGAAGGCATCACCGTGTCGGGCCTGGTGCCACCCGGCCACAAAATCGCGGTGCGTGCCATCGCCGCAGGTGCGCCGGTGCGGCGCTACAACCAAATCATTGGTACCGCCACGCAGGCGATTGCGCCCGGCCAGCATGTACACAGCCACAACCTGGCCTTCAGCCGCTTTGACCGGGGCCATGCCGTGGGTGGCGATGTGCGGCCCGTGGTCTATGTGGACACACCCGCCACGTTTGACGGCATTGTGCGCAGCGATGGCCGCGTAGCCACACGTAACTACATCGGTGTGCTGACCAGTGTGAACTGCTCGGCCACCGTGGCCCGCGCGATTGCCGACCACTTCCGCCGCGACATCCACCCCGAGGCCCTGGCCGCCTTCCCGCAGGTGGATGGCATCGTGGCCCTGACCCACGGTGCAGGCTGCGCCACCGACAGCGAGGGCGAAGGCCTGCGCGTGCTGCGCCGCACGCTGGCAGGCTATGCCCGCCACGCCAACTTTGCCGCCGTCATCGTGGTCGGCCTGGGCTGCGAGACCAACCAGATCCAGGGCCTGCTGGCACAAGAAGGCTTGCGCGAAGGTGCCAAGCTGGTGACCTTCAGCATCCAGGACACGGGCGGCACGGCGAAAAGCGTGGCGCGCGGTATTGCGGTGGTCAAAGCCCTGCTGCCCGAGGCCAATGCCGTGCAGCGCGTGCCCGTGCCCGCCAGCCACCTGGTGGTGGGCCTGCAATGCGGCGGCTCAGACGGCTATTCCGGTATCAGCGCCAACCCGGGCCTAGGTGCGGCGGTGGATGTGCTGGTGCGCCACGGTGGCACCGCTGTGTTGTCCGAAACGCCCGAAATCTACGGCGGCGAACACCTGCTGCTGCAACGCGCCGTATCGCAAGCCGTGGCCGACAAGCTAGAAGCCCGCCTGCAATGGTGGACCGCCTACTGCGCCCGCCACCAGGCCGAGATGGACAACAACCCGTCGGCTGGCAACAAGGCCGGTGGCCTGACCACCATCCTGGAGAAATCGCTCGGCGCGATTGCCAAGGGCGGCACCACGCCGATGGTGGATGTGTACGAGTACGCCCAACCCATCACCGCACATGGTTTTGTCTACATGGACACGCCGGGCTACGACCCGGTGTCGGCCACCGGGCAGGTCGCTGGCGGGGCGAACCTGATCTGCTTTACCACCGGGCGCGGCTCGGCCTATGGCTGTGCGCCCTCGCCTTCGCTCAAGCTGGCCACCAACAGTGCGCTGTGGGCCAAGCAGGAGGAAGACATGGACATCAACTGCGGCACGGTGATCGACGGCGATGAGTCCGTGGAGCAGTTGGGCGAACGCATCTTTTTGGAGATGCTGGCCGCCGCCTCGGGCCGCAAGACCAAGAGCGAGCTGCATGGCTACGGCCAGAACGAATTTGTACCCTGGGCGCTCGGCGCCGTGATGTGAGAAAAACCCTATGAAAATCATTTCCGCCAAAGTCATCGTCTGCGCACCCAGCCGCAACTTTGTCACCCTGAAAATCGAAACCGACGAAGGCCTGACCGGCATCGGCGATGCCACGCTGAACGGCCGCGAACTGGCCGTGGCCAGCTACCTGACCGAGCACGTCATTCCCTGCCTGATCGGCCGCGACCCGCAGCAGATCGAAGACATCTGGCAGTACCTGTACAAGGGGGCGTACTGGCGGCGTGGCCCGGTCACCATGAGTGCGATTGCCGGGGTAGACACGGCGCTGTGGGACATCAAGGCCAAGGCCGCCAACATGCCGCTGTACCAGTTGCTGGGGGGCAAGAGCCGCACCGGCGTGATGGTCTACGGCCACGCCAACGGCAAAGACATTGGCCACACCGTGGAAGAAGTGCTGCGCTATAAAGAGATGGGCTACAAGGCCATCCGCGCCCAAAGCGGCGTGCCCGGCCTGGACAAGGTGTATGGCGTGGGCAAGGGCACGATGTTTTATGAGCCGGCCGATGCCGACCTGCCCAGCGAGCACGACTGGTCCACCGAGAAATACCTGCGCCACACGCCCGAGTTGTTCGACAAGGTACGTGCCGCCGTCGGCCCCGACATCCACCTGCTGCACGATGCCCACCACCGCCTCACCCCCATTGAAGCGGGCCGTTTGGGCAAAGACCTGGAGCCCTACCGCCTGTTTTGGCTAGAAGACGCCAGCCCGGCGGAGAACCAGGATGCCTTCCGCCTGATCCGCCAGCACACCACCACGCCGCTGGCGGTGGGCGAGATTTTCAACACCATCTGGGACTGCAAGGACCTGATCCAGAACCAGCTGATCGACTACATCCGCACCACCGTGGTCCATGCGGGCGGCATCACCCACCTGCGCCGCATTGCGGATTTGGCCGCGCTCTACCAGGTGCGCACCGGCTGCCACGGGGCCACCGATTTGTCGCCGGTGTGCATGGGCGCGGCGCTGAATTTTGATTTGTGGGTGCCCAATTTCGGCATCCAGGAATACATGCGCCACACCGACGTGACCGATGCGGTTTTCCCCCACGCCTACAGCTTCAAAGACGGCTACATGCACCCCGGCGAAACCCCCGGCCACGGGGTCACCATCAATGAGGCCCTGGCCGCCAAGTACCCTTATCAGCGCGCCTACCTGCCGGTGAACCGCCTGCAACACGACGGCACGCTGTGCAGCTGGTGAGCCAACCATGCAAAGACTGAACACAGCCACCCTCGCGCATGCACACACCGTTGGTGGCTGCCCGCCCCCACCCCAACCCTCCCCCGAAGAGGGAGGGGGCAATGCGGGGCCCAGTATTGCTCCCTCCCCCCCCGGGGGAGGGTTGGGGTGGGGGCCTGCAAGGCTCCCGGCCTACGACCGCAGCCAGCTGCAACCCGGCATCGTCCACCTAGGCATTGGGGCCTTCATGCGCGCCCACCTGGCCGCCGCCACCGAGGCGGTACTGGCCGCTGGCGACCTGCGCTGGGGCATCGTCGGTGTATCCCTGCGCCAGCCCGACACGCGCGATGCCTTGCAGCCGCAAGACGGCCTGTACACACTGGCTATCCGCGATGCCGATGCCCAGGGCCAGCCGCGCCAGCGCCTGCAAGTGATAGGCGCTGTCACCCGCCTGCTGGTCGCCCCCGAGAACCCGCAGGCCGTGCTGGAGGCTATAGCCGCCCCCGCCACCCGCATCGTCAGCCTCACCGTGACTGAAAAAGGCTACTGCCACGACCCGGCCACCGGCAGGCTGCGCCTGGACCACCCCGACATCGTGCACGACCTGGCCCATCCGCAAGCGCCCCGCTCGGCCATCGGCCTGCTGGTTTACGGCCTGCAACTGCGACTGGCCCAGGGCTTTGGACCGCTGACGCTGCTGTCGCTCGACAACCTGCCCGCCAATGGCCGGGTTCTGCGTTCGGCCGTGCTGCGCTTTGCTGAAGAAATTGATAGCACCCTGCGCAGGTGGATAGAGCGCCAGTGCCACTTTCCATGCTCCATGGTAGACCGCATCGTGCCGCGCACTACCGATGCCGACCGCGCCATAGTCAGCGCGGCCCTGGGCCTGGAAGACCGCTGGCCGGTGCTGGGCGAACCGTTTTTTGACTGGGCGGTAGAAGACCGCTTTGCCGCCGACCGCCCCGACTGGACGCTGGGCGGAGCCCGCTTTGTGGCCGATGCCGAGCCCTTTGAGCGGCTCAAGCTGCGCATGGTCAACGGCACGCACTCCAGCATCGCCTACCTAGGTGCGATGGCGGGCTGGCACACGGTGGACGTGGCCATCGCCCAAGCCCCTCTGCGGGCGCACATCGAAGCCCTGATGCGCGATGAAATAGAGCCCACGCTGGAGCCCCTGCCCGGCCTGGACCTGGCCAACTACCGCAACAATCTGCTGGCCCGCTACGCCAACCCGGCCCTCGCCCACCGCACCCAGCAGATCGCCATGGACGGCTCGCAAAAGCTGCCCCAGCGCCTGCTGGGCACGGTGCGCGACCGCTTAGCCCGGCAACTGCCCATCCCCCGCATGGCGCTGGGCCTGGCCGCGTGGATGCACTACCTGCGCGGCGTGGACGAGCAGGGCCAGCCCTACCCCATCGACGACCCGCACGCAGCCGCACTCACTGCGCTGTACCAAAGCAGCCTGGGCCAGGGCACCACGCTGGATGCCGTACACACCATGCTGGCCTACGCGCCGGTATTTGGCGACCTGGCAGGCCACGCCCCCCTGGCCGCCGCGCTGTTGCCCGCTTTGCAATCCCTGCACACGCGGGGGGTGGCCGCCACCTTGCAATCTGATTTTTAGGAGACCCCATGCTGACCGTTGTTTGCGATACCCCCGGCACGCTGCGCGCCGAAGACCGGCCCATGCCCCTGCGCGGTGCCGATGAAGTGCTGCTGCGCGTTAAACGCGTAGGGGTATGCGGCACGGATTTGCACATCTTCACCGGCAAACAGCCCTACCTGAGCTACCCCCGGGTGATGGGCCACGAGCTATCCGGCATCGTGGAAGCCGCCCCCACCGGCGGGCCCCTGGTGGCGGGCGACGCGGTGTACGTTATGCCGTATTTGTCCTGCGGCGACTGCATCGCCTGCCGGGCGGGCAAAACCAACTGCTGCGTGCGCATCCAGGTGCTGGGCGTACACCGCGACGGCGCCTTCACCGAATACCTCAGCGTGCCCCAGCAGTTCGTCCACAAAGCCGAAGGCGTGTCGCTGGACCAGGCGGCGATGGTGGAGTTTTTGGCCATCGGCGCACACGCCGTGCGCCGGGCGGCCATCCGCCCAGGCCAGCGCGTGCTGGTGGTGGGTGCCGGGCCGATTGGCATGGCGGCGATGGTGTTTGCGCAACTGCGCGGGGCCACCGTCACCGCGCTGGACAGCCGCCAGGACCGGCTGAGTTTTTGCACCCAGTCGCTGCACGTCAGCACCGGCGTGGTCTTGGGCGACTCCGATGAGACACAGCTGGCCGCGTTGACCGAGGGCGAGTTCTTCGATGTGGTGTTCGACGCCACCGGCAACCCCCAGGCGATGGAGCGCGGTTTCCGCTTCGTGGCGCACGGCGGCAGCTATGTGCTGATCTCGGTGGTGGGGGCCCACATCACCTTCTCCGACCCCGAGTTCCACAAGCGCGAAATGACCCTGCTCGGCAGCCGCAATGCCACGGCGCAAGACTTTGAAACCGTGCTCACCGCCATGCGCGCAGGCCAGATTCCCGCCACGCTCAACACCCACCGCCTGGCCCTGGCGGATGTGCCCAGCCAATTCCCCGGCCTGCTGGACCCGCACGCCGGGGTAATCAAGGCGATCGTGGAGTGCTGATAAAAATATATACAAAATAGGCCGATAGCGCATATAGCACCTGCGCAAGCAGCTATTTTTTAAATAGCATCAACAATCAGGGCCGTTCCCCTTGGGCCAGCCTGGCGGCGATAGCGTCCAGTACCGGCAGCAGCTCCGCCACCGAGTCCACCACGTAGTGCGCACCCGCCGCCTGCAGTTTGGCGGTGGCGGCTGCGCGCAGCTCCTGCTGCTGGTCGGGGGGCTGGGCCTGCCACTCGGCCAGCGTCAGGCCCATCGCGTTACCGCTGACCGCCAAGCCCACGGTCCAGGTGCCCGCGTTCAGGCCCTCTTCAAGACCCACCCCGGTGTCGTCCACCTTGACCACGGTGTACGGCGGCCACACCCCCAGGTCGGCGAAGCTGCGGTACACCATCAGCGGCGACGGGCGACCCGCAGCCAAGTCCCCGGCACACACCAGGTTGTCCGGCACATAGCCGCCCGCAGCGGCAATCGGTGCCAGCACGTCCATGATGGGCCGGTTGTAGCCGGTGGTGGAGCCGATCTTTAGGCCGCGCGCGCGCAGCGTGCGGACCACCTCGAGCGCACCGGGAATGAAAGCCGCAAAGTCGGCCACCACAGCGGCATTCATCGGCGTAAAGACGGCGTACAGGTGGTCTACATCGGCATCGGTAAAGGGTTTGCCATGCACCTGCTGCCACTGGGTCGCAATGCGCGGCAGGCTGCCTAGCGCGTGGATGTGGTCCCATTTGGCCAAGCCCATAGGGCCCCGCGCTTCGTCGGTGCGGAGCTGGATGCCGAATGTCTCGAACAGGCGCACAAAGGCCCCCATCGGTGCGCAGGAGCCGAAGTCGAGGATGGTGCCGGCCCAGTCGAAGACGACGGCGGTGAGTTGGCGGTGTTCGGTAGGGGTCATGGTGTTACCAGTGGGCAAAAACTTCTTCGGCGATGCCAAAGGCGGTGCTGGCACCGGTGCCGCTGGTCACCAGCACCATGCGCGTGGCGGCATCGGGCGGGTCGATCAGGCAGTCGGTGCTGGGCGAGGAGGGGTAGGTGCCGACCCAGCGCTCGGTCACGCGGGCCTCTTTCAGCTGCAAGGTGTGGTGCAGGTGGTGCAAAATTAATTCGTCCACCCGCTGATTGGCAAACGGCTCCAGCACCGGGCCGTAGTGGTGCGAGTCGCCCACCACCAGCGAGCCATCGGCGCTTTGCACCACGATCAGGTGGATGCCGTGCGCCAGCGACTCGCCCTCTTCCGCGTCCAACTGGGCCCGCAGCGCCGCCGCAGCGGGCAGCTGGCTGTAGCCGTGGTAGCGCACCAGGCTCAGGTCCATCATCACCGAGCCCGGCAACTGGAAACCCGGCTCGGGCTGGACCCGCAGCATCTGCAACTGGCACAGGCGCAACGGGTGCGCGGCCAGCCGCTCGGCAAACAGGCCGTTGAGGTCGGTGTGGGTGCAGACCACCACGCGCTCGGCGTGCAAGGTGGCGCGCGCGGTGCGCACCCTGGGGGTTGCCACCTCCAGCACCGCTTCGCTAAAGCGGAACTGCACGCCCAGGGTCTCGGCCAGCCAGCGCGTGAGCTGGCCGATGGCAGTGCGCGACTCCACCCGCATTTCATGCGGGCTGTACAGCACGGCCTGTGCGCCGTCCAGCTGCAAGGTGGGTGCGCGGCGGGCGGCCTCTGGCACATCCAGCAGGGCGCAGCCTTCGGCCATAGGCGTGGCCATGAAGGCATGCAGTACGTCCAGCGCCTTGGGGCGGAAGGCGGTCAACCACAGGCCCTGGTGCAAGACCGGAATGCCGGCCAGCGGTGCAAGCTCGCCCCAGACCTCACGGGCCCGCTTGGCGCGGCGCCAGGTGTCCCCCGCGCCCTGGCCGGTCACCGTCACAAAGCCAAAATTGCGGATGGAAGCGCCCACGCAGGCGGCATCGCGTTCGACCACACACACACGCAAACCACGGCGGGCGGCGGTATACGCATGGGCCAGGCCGACGATGCCCGCGCCCACCACGATCACATCAAAATTCTGAGGATTCTGCATAGAGGAAAACATGGAAGTCATACAAATAGGGGGCCTTTACCGTTCCGTGTTGCGCCACGCCTGGGTACGGACATCGACCCACCGGCCCACGGCCATATAGAGCAGTGTGGCCACGATGGACACTGCCGCGATCAGCACCGCCATAGCCGCCGCCGGGCCGGTATCACCGGCTTCGTCCAGGTTCAAAATGGCGACCGAAGCCAATTTGGTGTCGGGTGCATACAGAAAGACCACGGCCGAGATGGTGGTCATGGCGTTGATGAAAAAATAGCGCGACACGTCCAGCAAGGTGGGCAAGCACAGGGGCAGCGTGACCCGGAAAAACGTCACGTAAAACGGCCGCTTGAGCGAGCCGGACACCGCCTCAAATTCAGGATCTATCGCCTTCAGTGCGGTCAGCATCGTCAAATGGCCGGTGGTGTAGAAATGGACGATGGTGCACAGCACCAGCAGCGCTCCAGTCTGGTACAGGAAGTTCAACGGGTTGTACGGCGCATTGAAAAAGAAGATGTAGCCCAGACCCAATACCAGGCCCGGCACGGCCATAGGCAGTATGGCCACCAGCCGGATCAGCGGGCGCGCCCAGTCCAGCCCGCGTGTTTTCTCCAGCAGATACGCGCCCACAAACACCAGCACCGGGCCGATCAATGCCGTGCCTGCGGCCAGCTGTAGGCTGTTCCCAAAAGCCTGGCCCAACTCGGCATCCACCAGGCCGGACACATAGTGGGTGAGGCTGGGCGCCAGGTTGTACGGCCACAGCGTGGCGAACGAGGCGAATACCGCCATGCAGAACACCGCCAGCATGAGCGCGCAGATGGCGCAGCAAAACAGGGTCATCAGCGCATCAAATCCCCGCGCAGGCCGGGGCACCAGGGCCACAGCCCGCGCGCTGAGCATGGCGGTCTGCTTGCGTTGCACGAAATGGTCTACGGCGAATGTCAGCACGGCGGGAGCCAGCAACAAGAGTGCCACCACCGCGCCGCGCTGAAAGTCTTGCTGGCCAATCACCAGCTTGAAGACATCGGTGGCCAGCACATTGAAGTTGCCGCCCACCACTTTGGGAATGCCGAAATCGGTCATTACCAGGGTCAGACTGATCAGCGCGGCCGAAACCAGCCCGTATTGGGCCCCCGGCAAAGTAATGGTGAAGAACTTGCGCCGCATGCCGGTGCCCAGCGCGTCGGCCGCTTCGTACAGGCGCGCATCGGCCAGGCTCAGCGCCGTCACCAGCACCATCAGCACATGGGGAAACACCGCAAAACATTCGGCCAGCACAATGCCCGAAGCACCGTAGATGCCATCAAAGCCCAGCGCGCGCCAAAATTCCTTGGCGACACCCTGGTTGCCAAACCAGTAGATCAGCGAGATGGCCGACAACAGCGACGGTGCCAACAAGGGCAGCAAAGTAATGGCCCGCAACAGGCCCTTGAACGGCATGCAACTGCGCGTAAGGGCATAGGCAAAAGTGAAGGCCAGCGGCACCACGATCACAGTGACCAGTACCGACACCCACAGGCTGTGCCACAGACTTTGCAGCAGCGCGGGCGATGCCAGGTAGCGGCTGAAGTTGCCCAGGCCGCTCTGTCCCCCGTCGCCCCCCAGGGCCTGCGACAGGATGAACAGCAAAGGGGCCACCAAACCCAGGGCGAGCAGCAGCAGGATGCCCAGCAGCGCGGCATGGGCGAGTCGGTCGCTCCAGGCCATGCGTAGCCGCAGGGGTGCAGATACAAGTACAGCAGACATAGGGGAATCAGGCCGCAGCGACGGGAAACACGCGCAAGCGGTCGGTGCGCAAGGCGAATCGCAGGCGGCCGCCCTCGCGGATGCCGTATTCGTCCATCTGGTTCAATGAAAACTGTAGCTGAATGGCTTGCCCGGGCATCGCATCCACGTCCATCCGCGCCAAGCAGTTACCGCCCAAAAATTCCACCTGCTGCACCGTACCCATGCACAGGCCGGGATCATCCTCGCGCAAGCCGTCGAGGCGGCGGTCTTCGGGCCGCAGGTACAGGTGCACCGCGCGGCCAGGACGGAAATCACCGCCATGGCCCGGCGGGCACGGCAAGCGCATATCGCCACAGCGGAACCAGTGGTCACCCTCGGCCACGGCGCACAGCTTGTTCACCTTGCCCACAAAATCAGCCACAAACGGCGAGGCGGGCTCGCGGTAGACCTGCATGGGTGTGCCCACCTGCTCGATCACGCCGTGGTTCATCACCACGATGCGGTCAGCCACAGACAGCGCTTCTTCCTGGTCGTGCGTCACCATGATGGTGGTCACGCCCAGCTTGCGTTGCAGGGATCGGATTTCATTGCGCAAATGGACCCGCACGATGGCATCCAGCGCCGACAAGGGCTCGTCCAGCAGGAGCAAGCCCGGCGCGGTGGCCAGCGCCCGTGCCAGCGCCACCCGCTGTTGCTGGCCGCCGGACATTTGCGCCGGGTACTTGGCACCCGTTCCCGACAGACCCACCAGTTGCAGCAACTCCTGGACCCTGGCCGTGCGCTGGGCGGTCGGCACACGGCGATTGACCAGGCCGTAGGCAATGTTGTCGGCAATGGTCAGATTGGGAAACAAGGCGTACGACTGGAACACGATGCCGTAATCCCGCTGTGCAGGCGGCAGCACCGAAATATCGCGCTGGCCCTGCACGATGCGCCCGGAGGTTTGGGTTTCCAGCCCGGCAATGGTCCGCAGCAAGGTGGTTTTGCCACAACCCGAGGGGCCCAGAAAACAGACAAACTCGCCCTGCCGTACCGACAGGTTGATCTGCTCCAGCGCCTGAAAGGCACCAAAGCGTTTGTGGATATTCTCCAGCCGAAGATACGCAGGGTCGTGCAGCCCGCTCTCCCCGCGCAATGCGAGGGATTCACCGCCCAGAGGATTACGGGGTGCCAGCACGCTTACTTCTTCTCGCTCTTGGCGTCGTAGCGCTTGGACCATTCCGCCAGGATGCGGTCACGGTTGGTGGCCGAGTGGTTGAAATCCATCTTGATCAGGCGCGACTCGTAATCGGCCGGAATATCGGCCAGCTTGGGCGCAACGCCGGGTTGTGCAGTGATGGCGAAATTCTTGCCGTACAGCACCATCGCGTCCTTGCCAGATGCCCAGTCGGCCAACTGCTTGGCGGCTTCCAGTTTCTTGGTGCCCTTGTAGATGGCAAAGCCTTCCAGATCCCAGCCCAGACCTTCTTTGGGAAACACCAGTTCGATCGGCGCGCCCTTGGCCTTGTTGGCATGGGCCCGGTACTCGAAGGAGATGCCGACTACGTATTCGCCCGCCGCCGCCATGTTGCAGGGCTTAGAGCCAGAGTGCGTGTACTGGCCGATGTTCTCGTGCAGTGCGTCCATGTATTTCCAGCCACCGCCCTTGCCGTCATCGTCGCCCCACATCTGCAACCAGGCCGCAACATCGAAAAAACCGGTCCCGGAAGAAGCTGGGTTCGGCATCACCACCTGGCCCTTGAACTCAGGCTTGGTGAGATCCTTCCAGGTCGTGGGCAGGGCGATGCCTTTCTTCTTGGCTTCTACCGTGTTGAAGCACACCGTGGCACCAAACACGTTCATTCCCCACCAGGCGGGCACCTTACGGGCATCCCGGTACTTGGACATGATGGCGTCGAGGTTGATGGGCGCATAGGGTTCCAGCATGCCGTTTTTATCGAACAGCGCCAGACTGGATGCCGCCACACCCCAGATCACATCCGCCTGGGGGTTGGCCTTTTCGGCCAGCAGCTTGGCGGTCACCACGCCGGTTGAATCGCGCACCCATTTAATTTCAACATCAGGATGGACCTTGTTAAAGGCAGTCTGGTAGGCCTTGATCTGGTCCACCTCCAGGGCGGTGTACACGGTGAGCTGCGTTTTTTCCGCATAGGCGGCACCGGCAAAACCGAGCAGGCCCAACGCGCCGGCCAGAGTGAATTTCCAAAAATACATACGGAAGACTCCTTGTGAAAAGAATGCACTTTGACCATGCCTTGTGTCATCTTGATGAAACATGCCGCACGCAAAATCAATGCCACTCGCTGCTCTAATCGTCTTTTGCATATTGAGAATCGTAGACAATCACCCATAAATCACTATGTTCTTGCTATGCTAAAACCGCCATCACCCCACCCGCACATCGCACTGGTTCAACACCATTCTCTGGCGAGTTTGGTGCAGACCGAAATCGAACGCATGATTTTGGAAGGCCAATTCAGCTCGGGTGCCAAGCTCACCGAATCTACATTGGCCACCCAGCTGGGCGTATCCCGTGGGCCGGTACGCGAAGCCCTGCGCATGCTGGAAGAGTCCGGCCTGGTGCGGACCGAAAAGAACCGGGGTGTCTTCGTACGCGACGTGCCCATCGAAGAAGCCCTGGAGATTTTTGAACTGCGTGCCGTCATGGACCAATACGTAGGGCGCAAGCTGGCACAAACGGCCAGCACCGCGCACATCAAGGAGCTGCGCGTGTTTGTGGATGCCATGGAACAGGCCAGCAAGGCCGGCAATGCACAGGACTACCACCGCCTCAACCTCGGCTTCCATGACCGCCTGCTGGAACTCACCGGCAACTCCAAGTTCAGCGCAACGTACCGCAAGCTGGTCAACGAACTGTCGTTGTTCCGCCGACAAAATCTGACCGACGAATCTATGGCGGTGTACTCGCGTGAGCACCGGCAGATCGTCAAGGCCATTGCCGCACGCGATACCGATGCCGCAGGCCAGGCCATGTTCCAGCACGTCATGAACAGCCGCGAGCGCACCTTGCAAAACTACCAGAATCATCCTGCCGCCGCACACACCAGCGTGGCCGTCGCTGAACCGCGTTACGCCTGACGCCCCCGTCCGTCGCCACACCATGCCATTGCACCTCTGCCCCATGAAAGCTCGGCGTTGGAACTGACCGGGCCTATCGTCCTCGCCGTGCTGCTCGGTGCCGTGCTCCATGCATCATGGAACGCGCTCATCAAATCGGGCCGCGACAAGCAGCTGGACACCGCACTCATCCACAGCATGGGTTTCGTAATTGCGCTGCCGCTGGTGCTCTACGTTGGCCTGCCAGACCGGGCAGCCTGGCCTTACATCGCCGCCACCACCGTGATCCACCTGGGCTACTACATCGCCCTGGCAGGCGCCTACAAACACGGTGACCTGGGCCTGACCTACCCGGTAATGCGCGGCACCGCACCCCTGCTGGTCGCCTTGGGCAGCCAAGTATTTATCGGGGAACGCATCTCGCTGATGGCCTGGGTGGGCGTGGCCTCGATCTGCGTGGGCGTGCTGGCGCTGGGCTTGGCGCCCAGTGCCCTGCATGGCGAAGAAGCCCAGCGCCGCACAGCCTTGCGGTTCGCGCTGTGCAACGCGGCCATCATTGCGCTCTACACCGTGGTGGACGGCCTGGGCGTGCGCGCGTCCGGCAATGCGCTGGCCTATGTGGCCACGCTGTTCCTGTTCGACGGCATTCCCTACTTGTTGCTGGTGATGTGGCAGCGCGACACCAACCGCAGCGCCGCGCTGGCCTATATGGCGGGCCGATGGAAGATGGCCGCCGTGGGCACCGTGGCGTCCCTCAGCAGCTACGGCATCGCCCTGTGGGCAATGACCCGCGCCCCCGTGGCCACCGTCGCTGCGCTGCGCGAAACCTCGGTGCTGTTTGCCGCATTGATCGGCACGGTGTTTCTGGGCGAACGCTTTGGCTGGCAGCGGGCCGCCGGAACAGTGGTGATTTTGGGCGGCATCATGCTGCTGCGTTTTGGTTGAAAATAATGGTAAAAATAGCCTCTAGCGCATATTCCACCTGCGCTAGCAGCTACTTTTTAAATAGCAACCCTAGCGCGCCAGCACCGGCTGCAATGCCAGCCCGGTAGCCGTGCCCAGCTGAACCACAGCCTCCGGCGCAGCCGCCGCAACGATGTGGCCACCGCCATTACCGCCGTCCGGCCCCAGGTCGATCACCCAGTCGGCCTCGGCGATCACGTCCAGATCGTGCTCGATGACCACCACGCTGTGGCCGCCGTCGACCAGGCGGTGCAGCACGCGGATGAGCTTTTCCACGTCGGCCATGTGCAGGCCCACGGTGGGTTCGTCCAGCACGTACAGGGTGTGCGGGGCTTTTTGGCCGCGCTTGGTGATGTCGTCGCGCACCTTGGCCAGCTCGGTCACCAGCTTGATGCGCTGGGCCTCGCCACCGCTGAGCGTGGGCGACGGTTGGCCAATGGTCAGGTAGCCCAGGCCCACGTCTTTCAGCAGTTGCAGCGGGTAGGCGATGACCGGCATCACGGCAAAGAAATCGACGGCTTCGTCCACCTCCATTTGCAGCACGTCGCCGATGCTTTTGCCGCGCCAGGTGACGGCCAGCGTCTCGGGGTTGAAGCGTGCGCCATGGCAGGTTTCGCACTTCACCTTCACGTCGGGCATAAAGCTCATGGCGATGGTACGCAGGCCCTGGCCTTCGCAACTGGGGCAGCGGCCCTCCCCCGTGTTGAACGAGAAGCGCGCCGGGCCGTAGCCGCGTGCCCGGGCTTCCAGCGTTTCGGCAAACAGCTTGCGGATGGTGTCCCAGAAACCGATGTAGGTGGCGGGGCAGCTGCGCGGGGTTTTGCCGATGGGGGTTTGGTCCACTTCCAGCACGCGGTCAATGGCGGCGAAGCCCGCCACGTCGGTGCAACCCAGCCAGGGCGCGTGTTGGCCTGCGGCCCAGCTTTCGCGTCCAGCCTTGGTACTGCGCTGGACGACCGCCGTTTGCACGTTGGCCAGCAGCACGTCACGCGCCAGCGTCGACTTGCCGGAGCCGCTGACCCCGGTAACGGCCACCAGCCGCTTCAAGGGCACGTGGGCGGTGACGTTTTGCAGGTTGTGCAGGGTGGCACCGGTGACGACCAGCCATTGCAAAGGTTCGGCCACGGCGACCGCTTCGGGCTCGGCAGCCGCTTTCTTTTTGGCAGCCGCTTTGCTCTTGGCGGTGGGGGCCACGTAGGGCAGATCGGCCACCGGCAGCGCCACCGCAGCCGCGTCAAACTCGCCCACGGCGCGCCGCGCTTGCAGCGGGTGGCGCATGGCGTGCAGCAGGTAGCGACCTGTGACGGACTCGGCCGCGCCCGAAATATCGGCCACGCTGCCTTGCGCCACCAGCCGCCCGCCGCGCTTGCCTGCGCTGGGGCCTATGTCGATGATGTGGTCGGCGCGGCGGATGGTGTCTTCGTCGTGCTCCACCACTACCAGGGTGTTGCCCTTGCTGCTGAGGGTGTGCAGGGCATTGAGCAGGATGTGGTTGTCGCGGGCGTGCAGGCCAATGGTGGGCTCGTCGAGGATGTAGCACACGCCTTGCAGGTTGCTACCCAACTGCGCGGCCAGCCGGATGCGCTGGGCCTCGCCGCCGCTCAGGGTGGGCGCGCCCCGGTCCAGGGTCAGGTAGCCCAGGCCCACCTCTTCCAGAAACTCCAGGCGACTCTGGATTTCGGGCACCAGGTCGCGGGCGATGTCGCCCTCGCGCGGGCTCATCTGCCCGGCTACTTGCAGGGCCTGCACCCAGACGCGGATATCGCTCACGCTGAGGCGGGCCAGGTCGGTGATGCCCACCCCGGCAAAACGCACGGCGCGGGCGGTGGCGTTCAGGCGCGTGCCCTGGCAGGTGGGGCAGGCGACATCGTGCAGGTCTTCCACCTCGGGCTCGGCAAAGGTTTGCTCGCGGCCCCCGGTGTCGTCGGCGCGCACCGAGTCGTCGAACACGGCCCGCTGGTCGCGGGTGAGCTTTACGCCCGTGCCCACGCAGTCGGGGCACCAGCCGTGCTTGCTGTTGTAGCTGAACAAACGCGGGTCCAGCTCTGCGTAGCTGGTGCTGCACACCGGGCAGGCGCGCTTGGTGGAGAACACCATCACCTTGCCAATGTGTGCGGTGGGTTCACCCGCATCCATCGCGGCCTTGAGCCCGTCAATGTTGACCAGCACGTGCACCACGCCCTTGCCGTGTTCCAGCGCCGTCATCAGGCCCTCGCGCAGGCGGGCTTCGCTGCCGGGGTTCACGTCCAGGCTCAACACCGGCAGCTCGACGGTGTGCTCCTTGAAGCGGTCGATGCGCGGGAAGTTGGTGGTGGGCAAGAAGTCGCCATCCACCCGCAGGTGGGTGTAGTTGCGGGGCCGCGCCCAGTCGGCCAGCTCGGTGTACACGCCCTTGCGGTTCAGCACCAGCGGGGCCATCAGGCCGATGTGTTGGCCTCGGAAGGTTTTGAGCAACTGCGCGGCAATGCTGTCCGGCGTTTGCGGCTGCACTGCCGTGCCGTCATGGATGCAGTGCTGCGTGCCCAGCTTCACATACAGCAGGCGCAGAAAATGCCACACCTCGGTGGTGGTGCCAACGGTGGATTTGCGCCCGCCCCGGCTAAGGCGCTGCTCGATGGCCACTGTTGGCGGGATGCCGTAGACCGCGTCCACCTCGGGCCGACCTGCCGGTTGCACGATGCTGCGGGCGTAGGCGTTGAGCGACTCCAGGTAGCGGCGCTGGCCCTCGTTGAACAGAATATCGAAGGCCAGCGTGGACTTGCCGGAGCCGCTCACGCCGGTCACCACATTGAACTGGCCGCGTGGAATGTCCACGCTCAGCGACTTGAGGTTGTGCTCTTTGGCGTTGACGATCTGGATGGCGTTGGGTGGCACGACCTTGGGCGGGCTAGCCCATGCCGCCGACTTTTCGCGGGCCACCGGCACGCCCATGCCCAGCGTGGATTCGTACTCGCGCAGGGCTGCACCGGTATGCGATGTGGGGTGGTGGCGCACATCCTCGGGCTTGCCCTCGGCCACGACCAGGCCACCGCCATAGCCGCCCTCGGGGCCCATGTCGATCAGCCAGTCGCTGGCGCGGATGACATCGAGGTTGTGCTCGATCACCACCATGGAATGGCCCGCATCCAGCAGCTTGCGCAGCGCCCGCATCAGCTTGGCGATGTCGTCAAAATGCAGGCCGGTGGTGGGTTCGTCAAACAGAAACAGCGTGCCTTTTTTGGCCAGCGGCTGGCGGCCACTGCTTTTGGCGGCCTCGGCCAAGAAACCCGCCAGCTTGAGGCGCTGGGCTTCGCCGCCACTCAATGTGGGCACGGGCTGGCCTAGCTTTACATATTCCAAACCTACATCCAATATCGGCTGTAGCGCACGTATCACATCCCGGTCACCATCAAAAATGAGAGCAGCCTCGCTCACAGTGAGGTTCAGCACATCGGCTACGTTGAACTGCTGCACGCGGGCATCGGCAGCGGCGCGGCGCTCGATGGTCACCTCCAGCACTTCGGGCCGGTAGCGCTTGCCGTCGCAGTCCGGGCAGCGCAGGTACACGTCGCTCAAAAACTGCATTTCCACATGTTCAAAGCCCGAGCCACCACAGGTAGGGCAACGGCCATCGCCGCTGTTGAAACTGAACTTGCTGGCGGTGTAGCCGCGCTGGCGCGACTGGGGCGCGTTGGCAAATATCTCGCGGATGGCATCCCAGGCCCCGACGTAGCTGGCGGGGTTGGAACGGGCGGTTTTGCCAATGGGCGACTGGTCCACAAACACCACGTCGCTCAAAAAGTCGGCGCCCAGCAGGCGGTCATGCAGACCGGGGGCATCGGTGGCCTTGCCGAAGTGGCGCAGCAAGGCCGGGGCCAACACGTCCTGGATCAGAGTGGACTTTCCGGAGCCGCTGACACCGGTGATGCAGACCAGGCGCTGCAAGGGAAATTCGACCGACACGTTTTGCAGGTTGTGTTCGCGGGCGCCTTCCAGCACCAGGCGAGGTGTGCTGTCGGTGACCAGTTTTTTGAAACCCATGCCGATGGTCTTGCGGCCACCGAGGTAGGCACCGGTCAGGGTGTCGGCGCGGCGCAAATCATCGGTGCTGCCGTCAAACACGATTTGCCCACCGCGCTCGCCGGGGCCGGGGCCCATGTCGATCATGCGGTCTGCCGCCAGCATCACCGCCGGGTCGTGCTCCACCACCACCAGGGTGTTGCCCGCATCGCGCAGGCGCTGCATGGCTTCGATGATGCGGTGCATGTCACGCGGGTGCAGGCCGATGCTGGGCTCGTCCAGCACAAACAGCGTATTGACCAGCGAGGTGCCCAGCGCCGTGGTGAGGTTGATCCGCTGCACCTCGCCGCCGCTGAGGGTGCGGCTTTGGCGGTCTAGCGTCAGGTAGCCAATGCCCACGTCGCACAGGTATTTGAGGCGGGTGGTGATCTCGTCCAACAGCAGCTTGAGCGCCTGCTCGTCGCCGCCGCCTTTGCCACCGCGTTCCGCACGGCCGCCCAGTATGCGGTCGGCTTGCAGGTCGAAGAAGCGGCGCAGGCGGTCGATGGGCAAGAGCATCAGGTCGTGCAGGCACAGGCCGGGCAAGGCTTCGAGTTGGGCACGGCTCCAAGACACGCCTTGGGGCAAGTGGCGCTTGGCCGGGTCCAGCACCGTGTTGGCATCCTCCGCACTGCCCAATCGCCACAGCAGGCTCTCGGTTTTGAGGCGCGCGCCCTCGCAGGCCGGGCAGGTGGTGTAGCTGCGGTACTTAGACAGCAGCACCCGGATGTGCATCTTGTAGGACTTGGTTTCCAGGTACTCGAAGAATCTCTTCACGCCAAACCAGTGCTGGCTCCATTTGCCGTTCCAGTTGGGCGAACCGTTAACCACCCAGTGCTGGTGCTCGGGTGTGAGCTTGTAATACGGCGTGTCGCGCGGAATGCCTGCCGCCTCGGCGTGGCGCATCAAATCATCTTGTGCCTCTTTCCAGGCCGGGGTCTGCATCGGTTTGATAGCCCCAGAGCGCAGGGTCAGCTTGTCGTTGGGGATGACCAGGCCGTAGTCCACGCCGATGACGCGGCCAAAGCCCTTGCAGGTTTCGCAGGCCCCCACAGGGGAGTTGAAGGAGAACATCGACGGGATGGGGTCGGTGTAGCGCACATCGCTTTCGGCGCAATGCAGGCCGGTGGAGAACTTCCATAGGGACGTGGCCCCCACGCTCCCCGCTGCGCGTGGTTCGCTGCCCCCCGAGGGGGCTGCCCCGCCTTGGGGCGGCCCGGCGGCGGGGCGCGGCTCCACCGCTTCTTCGGAGGACAGCACGTAGACATTGACCCGGCCACCGCCGCGCTTCAGGGCGACTTCAATCGCTTCGAGTGCCCGGGCTTTCTCGGTCCCTGCGATGCGGAAGCGGTCGGCCACCACGTCCAGCACTTTGCGGGTAGCGGGAGCCGCAACAGCTTTCTTGCTGGCTTTAGCGGGTATGGCGGGGGCCTCCACCGCCACCTCGCGCTCGGCCTGCACCCGGGTGAAGCCGCTGGCCGACAGCCATTGCGCCACTTCTTCGGCGCTGGTGTTGCCAGGCAGTTCGACGGGGAACGTGAGCACCAGCCGCGGGTCCTGCGCCGCTGCGGCGCGCTCGCACAGCTCGGCGTAGACGCTTTCGGGTGTGTCGTGCCGCACGGGCAAGGCCGTCACGCGGTCGAACAGCGACCCGGCGCGGGCGTAGAGCAGCTTTAGGTGGTCGTTCAGTTCGGTCATGGTGCCGACGGTGGAGCGGCTGGAACGCACCGGATTCGTCTGGTCGATGGCAATTGCCGGGGGCACGCCCTCCACCTTGTCCACGGCGGGTTTGTCCATGCGGTCCAGGAACTGGCGGGCATAGGCCGAGAAGGTCTCGACGTAGCGGCGCTGCCCTTCGGCAAACAGGGTGTCAAACACCAGGCTGGACTTGCCGGACCCGCTGGGGCCGGTCACCACCGTGAGCTCGCCGGTGCGGATGTCCAGGTCCAAATTCTTGAGGTTGTGCTGTCGCGCTCCGCGTATGCGGATGGTTCCCTGGGTCATAAGTGCAGTGCTCTGGGGGTAAGGCGAACCATTGTAGGGAGCGCAATGGACGTTACGCACCTGGGGGTTATTTGGCCTTTTGGCTGCGCCCGTCGGCAACAGAAAGCTTGATCCAGCGCAAAGCTGGGCACCGATAGGCCGCCTAAAGTGAATGCTTGAGGCGGCACGGCTACGACCGTCCAACCGCCTCCCCACCCGCTTTTTCAGGAGCCTGCCATGCGCACAATGAAAGCCGCCGTCGTCCACGCCTTTGGCCAACCCTTGCAGATCGAGGAAGTCCCCATCCCGGAGGTCACAGCCGGCCAGGTGCTGGTGAAGGTGGTGGCCTCGGGCGTATGCCATACCGATCTGCATGCCGCCGAAGGCGACTGGCCGGTCAAGCCTGTCCTGCCCTTTATTCCCGGCCACGAGGGCGTGGGCTTTGTGGCGGCCATTGGCGCAGGCGTGAAAACAGTCAAAGAGGGCGACCGGGTGGGCGTGCCCTGGTTGCATACCGCCTGCGGCCATTGCGAACACTGCATTACCGGCTGGGAAACCCTGTGCGACGCGCAGCAAATGACCGGCTACACCGTGAACGGTGGCTATGCCGAATATGTGCTGGCCGACCCCGGCTACATCGGCCACCTGCCCGCCAACCGCACGTTTTCAGAGATAGCGCCGGTGCTCTGCGCGGGCGTGACGGTCTACAAGGGATTGAAGGGGCTGGACTGCAAGCCCGGCGACTGGGTCGCGATATCCGGCATCGGCGGGCTAGGGCATCTGGCTGTGCAGTACGCCAAGGCTATGGGTTTCCATGTGATTGCAGTCGATATCGACGACGCCAAGCTCCATCTGGCAACCCAGCTGGGTGCCGACATGGTGGTCAATGCCGTAACACAAGACCCGGTGCAGGAGGTACAACGCGCTTTGCGGGGTGCCCACGGCGTGTTGGTCACCGCCGTGTCCCGCACCGCTTTTGCCCAGGGCTTGGGCATGCTGCACAAGCGCGGCACCATGTCGCTGGTCGGCCTGCCGCCCGGAGACTTTGCGCTGCCGATCTTCGACATGGTGCTGAACGCCAAAACCGTACGCGGCTCGATTGTCGGTACCCGCAAAGACCTGCAAGAGGCGCTGGAATTTGCCGGGGAGGGCAAGGTGCGCACCATCTACACCGAAGACAGCCTGGACAACGTCAACGCCATACTCGACCGCATGCGCCACGGCAGCATCGAGGGACGCGTGGTGATGCGCATCGCCAGCTAACCTGGTTACCAAAGTGCCAAGCCTCCAACCGGTCCCGCGCAGCATCAAGATGCTGCTCAACGAGCATGCCGAATTGCGCACCATGCTGCGCTCCATCTTGCGCATGCTGGACCGCGGCCCGCAGGATGCACCTGAGCGCTTCTTCGACGTGCTGCGCGCCATGCTGTTCTACATCGACGAGTTCCCCGAACGCTGCCACCACCCCAAGGAGTCCGACTTCCTGTTTCCCCACCTGCTGCGTCTGGCACCCGAGCTGTTTCCCACCATCGAGAAACTCGAACAAGACCACATCCAGGGCGAAAACATGGTGCGGTCGCTACAGCACGCTTTGATAGCCTGGGAAATGCTGGGCGAATCGCATAGCAGCGCCTTCATCGAAGCCGCGCGGGACTACGCGGCACACTACCTGGAGCACATGCAGCTGGAAGAAAGTGTGGTGCTGCCCGCCGCCACGGCCCTATTTAGCGAGAAAGACTGGAAGCATCTCGATGCCGCCTTTGGCACCAGTTACGCGCCGTTTGTGGGCCCCGCCCCGCCGCACAGCCACTACGACCGGCTGTATTTCAAGATCATGGCCAGTGCGCCCCCACCCATAGGCGCAGGCCGCGCCTGACAGAATCCAACCTGCAACAAAAAAGCCCTCCGGCTGGAGGGCTTTTGGGGAGCCTGGGCCGCAGCCCATGGCTCGCCTTAGTCGTTGGCGTAAATGTCAATATCCTTGGTTTCCTTGATAAACAGCATGCCGATCACAAACGTGCCCGCCGCCACTACCACCGGATACCACAGGCCATAGAAGATATCGCCCGTCGCCGCCACCATTGCAAACGCGGTGGTGGGCAGCAAGCCGCCGAACCAGCCATTACCGATGTGGTACGGCAAGGACATCGAGGTGTAGCGGATACGGGTGGGGAACATTTCCACCAGCATGGCGGCAATGGGGCCGTACACCATCGTCACCAGAATCACCAGATACACCAGGATCAGCAGCACCATCGGTTTGTTCATCGCGGCGTTGTCGGCTTTGGCGGTCAGGCCTGCAGCCTTGGCGGCGTCGACCACGGTTTTGCGGAAGTCGTCAATGGTCTTTTTGCCTTCAACAGAGAAAGCATCGCGCTTCTCGTTCAAGATGCCGGTAACCGACGCAATTTCCTTGTCACCCAGCTTGATGGTTGCCATGCTGCCAGGCGCGCCATCTACGTTGGTGTAAGGAATGTAGTTTTGCGTCAGGGTACGTTTGGCAATGTCGCAAGAGCTGCTGAAGTCGATGTCACGGGCAATCGGGCTGCCTTGGAACGAGCACTGCGCTGGGTCGGCGGTAATCACCACGGGTACTGCTTTTTGCGCCGCCACCAAGGCAGGGTTAGCGTATTGCAGCAATGCGGGGAACACCGAGAAGTATGTCAACGCGGCAATCAGGCAGCCGCCCATGATGATGGGCTTACGGCCAATTTTGTCGGACAAAGTACCAAACACAATGAAGAACGGTGTACCAATGACCAGCGCGGCGGCAATGAACAGATTGGCGGTAGTGCTGTCGACCTTGGCAATGGTGGTCAAAAAGAACAGGGCATAGAACTGGCCCGTGTACCACACCACCGCCTGGCCCGCCGTCAAGCCGACCAGCGCCAAAATAACGACCTTCAGGTTCTTCCATTGGCCGAAGGATTCGGTCAGTGGAGCCTTGGAGGTTTTGCCTTCAGCCTTCATCTTTTGAAAAGCGGGGGACTCGTTCATGCTCAAACGGATCCACACCGACACGCCCAGCAAGAAGATGGACAGCAGGAACGGAATGCGCCAGCCCCAGACATCAAATTCAGCGCCCAGCACTTCACGGCAGCCCAAAATAACGATCAGCGACAGGAACAAACCCAGCGTTGCCGTAGTTTGGATCCAGGCCGTATAGGCACCGCGCTTGCCGTGTGGCGCGTGCTCGGCCACATAGGTGGCGGCACCGCCGTACTCGCCACCCAAAGCCAGCCCTTGCAACATGCGCAAGATCACCAAAATGATGGGCGCTGCAATGCCGATGGATGCATAAGTGGGCAACAGACCCACCACGAAGGTGGACAAGCCCATGATCATAATGGTGACCAAAAAGGTGTACTTTCGCCCGATCATGTCGCCCAAACGGCCAAACACAATCGCGCCAAAAGGCCGCACCAAAAAGCCCGCCGCAAAGGCTAGCAGCGCAAAAATGTAGGCCGATGTGGGGTCGAGCCCGCCAAAGAACTGCTTGGCGATGATGGCCGCCAAAGAACCGTACAAATAAAAGTCATACCACTCAAAAACCGTGCCGAGTGAGGAAGCGAAGATGACCTTCTTTTCCTCGCCCGTCATGGGCCGTGGGGCGATGCCCGCTGTTGCTGTTGCCATACGCTTGTCTCCTAATGTTGTAAGGGCCGCCTCCAGGGCGACCTGAATGCAATTTAAGAACACACCCTGACCGTTTGCTGACAAAACCGCACATCCACTTACACGTTAAGTACATACCCTTGGGTGAAGCTTACGTAAGTTCATGGTCAGCCCCCTTCTCCACACTTGCTCTGCGCAAACAAGGCTCCCCGGCTGGACAACGGAGCCCTTCAAACACCTCAACACCTAGGAGACAAACATGACAGACCCCGTCTTGGCCAGAATCGAGGCCAACCCTAAATACCACGAGCTCAAACGCAAGCGCAGCAGCTTCGGCTGGTTGCTCACCGCGCTGATGATGGTCGTGTATTACGGCTATATCGCGCTCATCGCGTTCGACAAACCGTTTCTGGCCACGCCCATGGGCGCAGGCGTTACCAGCATCGGCATTCCCATGGGCATGGGCGTGATTGTGTTCACCGTACTGATCACCGCCATCTACGTGCGCCGTGCCAACAGCGAATACGACCGCCTGACCGAAGAAATCCTGAAAGATGTAGCCCAATGAACGCCATTCTCAAAACCACCAGCGCGCTGGTCCTGGCACTGCTCGCCAGCGCGGCACTGGCCGCCGGGGGCGATCTGGGCCAGGTGGAAAAACAAGCCACCAACTGGGTGGCCATCAGCATGTTTGGCATCTTCGTGGTGGCCACCCTGTTCATCACCAAATGGGCAGCGGCCAAGACCAAATCGGCCTCCGACTTTTACACCGCAGGCGGCGGCATTACCGGCTTCCAAAACGGCTTGGCGATTGCCGGCGACTACATGTCGGCAGCGTCGTTCCTGGGCATTACCGCCACCGTCATGGCCTTTGGCTACGATGGCCTGATCTACTCCATCGGCTTCCTGGTCGGCTGGCCGGTCATCACCTTCCTGATGGCCGAGCGCTTGCGCAACCTGGGCAAGTTCACTTTTGCCGACGTGGCCGCTTACCGCTTCCAGCAAACCCCCATCCGCGTATTTGCCGCCTCGGGCACGCTGGTGGTGGTGGCTTTCTACCTGATCGCCCAGATGGTGGGTGCCGGTGCGTTGATCAAACTGCTGTTTGGTCTGGACTACTGGCTGGCCGTGGTGATTGTGGGCGGCTTGATGATGATTTACGTGCTGTTTGGCGGCATGACGGCCACCACCTGGGTGCAAATCATCAAAGCCTGCATGCTGCTGGCGGGCGTAACCTTCATGGCCTTCATGGTGCTGGCACAGTTCAGCTTCAGCCCCGAAGCGCTGTTTGCCAAGGCGGTGGAAGTCAAAACCCAGTTCGCCTTGAACGACGGCAAGATGCCCGATGCCGCCGCCAAAATAGGCTTGGCCATCATGGGGCCGGGCGGTTTTGTGAAAGACCCGATCTCCGCCATCTCCTTCGGCATGGCGCTGATGTTTGGTACCGCCGGTTTGCCGCACATCCTGATGCGCTTCTTCACCGTGCCCAACGCCAAAGAAGCCCGTAAATCCGTGCTCTGGGCAACCACCTGGATTGGCTACTTCTACGTGCTGATCTTCATCATCGGTTTTGGTGCCATCACCCTGGTGCTGACCAACCCCGAGTTTGCAGATACCGCCAAGGGCATCATCAAGGGCGGTGGCGGATCCAGCAACATGGCCGCCGTACTGGTAGCCAAAGCCGTGGGTGGCAACATCTTCTACGGCTTCATCTCTGCCGTCGCATTCGCCACCATCCTGGCTGTGGTGGCGGGCCTGACCCTGTCGGGTGCCTCTGCCGTGTCGCATGACTTGTACGCTACTGTGTTCAAAAAGGGCAAAGCCGATAGCGCTTCTGAGCTGAAGGTATCGCGCATCACCACCGTGGCACTGGGCATCGTGGCCGTGGCCCTGGGAATTGCATTCGAGAAGCAAAACGTCGCCTTCATGGTGTCGCTGGCCTTCGCGATTGCGGCCTCGGCCAACTTCCCCGTGCTGTTCATGTCGGTGCTGTGGAAAGACTGCACCACCCGTGGCGCGGTGATTGGCGGCTTCATGGGCCTGGTCTCATCGGTGGGCTTGACGGTTGTGTCACCTGCGGTGTGGGAAGCCACTCTGGGCTTTGCCAAGGGCTCGGCCTGGTTCCCCTACACCTCGCCTGCGCTGTTCTCCATGACCATCGGCTTCGTCGGCATCTGGCTGTTCTCGGTGCTCGACCGCAGCCCGCAAGCCGCCAAAGAGCGCGATGCCTTCAAAGCGCAGCAAGTGCGCTCGGAAACCGGGTATGGCGCATCGGGCGCGTCGGGACACTAAACGCCTCTTGGATCGGTATGCCCTGGGGTGGGCATACCGATTCGCCTAACTTTTAGGTGAGCGCACCGCGCTTTGACTCTCCATGCGCCACACGCGGTCTAGCGTGCGTGGCGCATTCCCCTCCCCCACCACTTCCACCGCAGCACGCAAGGGCGTATCGCCACTCGATGGTCCCACCATCAGGTCGAACCAGCCGGGCTCAACCGTGCGTTTTCCGGCCGCCCCGGTGAAGCACAGCATGTCCACCGGCACGGTGAACACCACCGTGGCCACCTCCCCCGCCCGCAGGCTGACACGGCGAAAGGCTTTCAGCTCTTGCACCGGCCGCACGAACGAGGCCAAGCGGTCACGCACATACAGCTGCGGCACGGCCACGCCGTCGCGCGCCCCGGTATTTTCCAGCGCAAAACTCAGTGTGATCTCGCCATCGGCAAGCGCTACCTGCTGCGCTGCCAGCACCAGATGGCTATAGGCAAACCGGGTGTAGCTTTGGCCGTAGCCAAACGGGTAGCGGGCCCCGAAATGGAAGGCCACCGGCGTGCCCGCGCTCTTGAGCTTGTGGTTGTAGAAGTACGGCATGGCCCCGGCGCTGTGCGGCACCGACACCGGCAGGCGGCCCGACGGCTCCTGCTGCCCCGCCAGCACCTCGGCCAGCGCCATACCACCGGCTTGGCCACCCGCAAACGCCATCACGAACGCCGCCACCTGCCCCTCCAGCCCGCCCAGGCTGTAGGGGCGGCCGCCGGTCAGCACCACGATGGTCGGCGTGCCGGTGGCCACAATGCGCTGCAACAACTGCTGCTGCACGCCAGGCAGGTCCAGCGTGTCGGTGTCCGACCCCTCACCCACCGTGCCGGTCTGGAACAGGCCCGCCAGGTCGCCCACGCAGACGATGGCTACATCGGCAGCGGCCGCGCAGGCCACAGCCTCGGGAATCAGGTCGGTTCGTTGCACGATGGGCGACGTAGGCACAGCCCCGGCGGCGGGCACATCGCCCGGAAACACCGGTGCGCCGCTGGCCCGCCCGTCCAGCAGCACGCAGCCCTGGGCATAGTGCACATGGGCCGCGCCAAACACCTGCTGCAAACCTTGCAACGGGGTCACGATGTGGTCGGTGGCCTCGCGCTGGTCTTGCAGGATCAGGTGCACCGGAAAGCTGTAGCCGCTGAGCAGGGCCATCGGGTCGGCAGCGGTGGGGCCGATGACGGCAATGCGCGGTGCACGCGCCGGGTCCAGCGGCAAGATGCCTCGGTTCTCCAGCACCACGATGGCCTGGCGGGCCACATCCAGCGCGGCCTGCCGGGCGGCGGGTTGGCGCAAGGCCGGGGGCGGGCCGTCTGCAAACGACTGTTCAAACAGGCCCAGCCGAAACTTCTCGGTCAGCACGCGGGCCACGATCTCGTCCACCTTGGGCAGGCCCAGCAACCCGCGCTCCAGCGCAGCGGCCAGGTGCTGCGCGCAGTCGTCGCCCGGCAGCTCCATGTCCAGCCCGGCGTTGAAGGCCAGCGCGGCGGCCTCAGCGGCATCGGCGGCCACACCGTGGTGCTGGTACAGCAGGCTGATGCCCACGTAGTCGGCCACCACCAGGCCGTCGAAGCCCCATTGCTGGCGCAGCACCTCGGTGAGCAAATGCCGGGATGCGTGGGCCGGTTCGCCGTCGATGTCGTGGTACGCAGGCATCACCGCCCCGGCGTTGGCCTGCTTCACCACCATCTCGAAGGGCAGTAAAAAAGTGTCGTTCAGCTCGCGCCAGCCCAGGTTTACCGGAGCGTGGTTGCGGGCCCCCTCGCTGGCCGAATGGCCGACGTAATGTTTCAGCGTGGCCAGCACATCGCGCTGCGGGCCTTGCAGACCCTGCACGTAGCGGGTGGCCAGCACGCCGACCAGGTACGGGTCTTCGCCAAAGCATTCTTCGGTGCGGCCCCAGCGCACGTCACGCGACACATCCAGCACCGGGGCCAGGCCTTGGTGGCAACCGATGGCGCGGCATTCCAGGCCGATCTGTGTACCCACCTCGGCAATCAAGTCCGGGTTCCAGGTAGCCCCCATCGCCAGTGCGGACGGAAACAGGCTGCCGTCGCGGGTCATCGTGCCGGTCAGGCATTCCTCGTGCGCGATGGCGGGAATGCCCAGCCGCGTCTCGAAGCGCAAAAACCGTTGCAGCGCGTTCAGCGCCCGCAGGCCCGTGGCCGCGTCCACGCCGTGCGTGCCCAGCGGGCGGGTGATCTGGCCCAGGCCGTTGGCCAGGCGGCGCTGCACGGCGGCCGGGTCGGGGCTGGCGATAAAGGCCTCCCCGGGACGCACTTGGTGCTGGCCGTCGGGCGACAGCACCAGCCAGAAGGCATGCATCTGGGCGATTTTTTCGTCCAGCGTCATGCGCACCAACAGGTCGTGCACGCGGGCGGGGATGGGCTGCCTCGGGTCTTGGTAGAGGTGTGGGGTCATGGGGTTGTCATTCAAAACAGGCCTGGGCACGCTGGGCAATCAAGGCCCACACCGCCCGCTTGCCCGGCGCATCCAGCGTGCCCCAGGCGATGATTTCGTCCAACGTGCGCAGGCAGCCGGTGCACAACTGGCCCGCAGCGTCCATTTGGCAAATGCCTACACACGGCGATGTAATTTCAGCATCATTTAGGCCTCCAGCGCATATGGAACCTGCGCGAGAAGCTATTAAATTCATAGTATTCATGCCGCTACGTCCACCACCGGCGCGCCGGTCAGCCGCACCAGGTCGTCGGGCGAAAGCGCAAACACCGCGTGCGGATGCCCGGCGGCTGCCCAAATCTCGGCAAACCGGAACAGCTCCTGGTCGATCAAGGTTACACAGGGCAGCGCATGCGCCACCGGAGCCACACCGCCGATGCTGAAGCCCGTGCGCGCCTTCACAAACGCCGCATCGGCACGCCCCACCGGGCCGACCAACGCCGCCACCTTGTGCTCGTCCACCCGCCGGTCGCCCGAGGTGACCACCAGCACGGCGACCTCGTCCGAGCGTCTTTTGAAAATGATGCTCTTGGCGATTTGCCCCACCGCAATGCCCAGCGCATCCGCCGCCGGCTGTGCGGTGCGGGCAGCAGCATCCAACATGCGCGGCAGGTGGGGGTGGCCCTGGGCTTGCAGCAGCGCTGCCACGCGTTGTACGCCTTCGGGCAAGGGGTGGAGTTCAGCGCCGCACATCAGCGGGTCCAGACCAATGGCCATTGCCTTCTTTAGACGCGTTATCGGCTATAGACAACAAGTCTTCGATGAACTGCTTGATCGGCGCAAATGCGGCGTGGGCGTAATCCAAGAGTGCCGTCTCCGGCTGCGTCTTTTGCGCCTTGAAGACATTGCCATACGCTCCACCCAGGCTGGCACTGAGCCATGCCTGAACCGCAATTTTGTCTTTCTTCGCAAGCGTTCGCGCACCGATATGCGGTGTCACGCAGTCTCGAAAACCAAGGGCGCAAACCGCTATAGGGTCAGCACCCAGCGCTTGCAGCACCAACGCCTCAAATGCACCGGGCTCTCTCGCATTCGGCAGCTGAAGCAGCTTGCAAGAACGCTGAATCACAGGTTCAACTTCCGCAAACAAATTGGCCCAGCGCTGTGCAGTGGCCAGGGGCGCATCTTCACTATCCGCAATGACACCAACAACCGCTAGCGGACCATGACTACGAACCTTCAGCGCTTTAAAGCGACCCGGAAACTTGTCGGCACCGCGCACGCACTCAATGTCGATTGAGGCCGCACGCCCTGGAAACCAGTGCTCGCACATTTTTTGCACCAAATACTCCTCATCCTCGCCTTCCACCAGCAGCAGCACAGGCGCAGTAATCGCTTCATTTCCCAACTTAGCGGACTTCATAGCCCGCCTCCATCACCGTGTCCAAAGCCTCGTCGTTGATGACGACCGCACGCACGTTGTCGCCGTCGCGCTCCAGGCGGATGAGTTGGAAGTCTTGCAAGCTGTCTGCATCGGCAAAGGTTTGGTACGCGGCACGAATGCAGTCCCAGCTGTGCGTGGTCATCAAGGTCTGAACGCCGTGCTGGGCGGCAATGTTTTGGATACCCTGGAACAACGTAGGCAGCGAGGAATAGTGGATGCCGTTTTCAATCTCATCCATCAGAGCCAGCTTGGCATTGGTGGCCAACAAGCTGCAATACAGATGCACCAAACGGCTGAATCCGTGGCCTAGCTGGGGCAAGGGCAATGCCTCACCCACACCCTGTAACTCCACATAAATACGCTGCTCACCATCTGGCGACAAGGAGTGCATGTCCTCCAACCGGGGCTCAATCTTCTGAAGCATGGCCAACAACACACGTTTTTTTCTGGCCAGCACCGCTTGGTCGAATAACTGGACCAAGCCGAGCTGATTGGGTAGGTGCACAGAGACGGCCAAAGGATCAATAAAAGACAATTGCCGAAACGCATCTATGGGCCCAATCTGATCGGCCCACTCATCCGGATTGTCCACAACGTTAGGGCCACCAACAAATCGGGAAACCCTCAAATCACCGTGATTTATCTGCTTTAGGTCCAAGAATCCCTTGACGTGAGCTGGCGAATTAAATCCTGTCCGCAAAATAATTTCAGCCTCATTGGTCAACTCAATACTACGGCTCATTCCCTTCAAAACCGAATCCACATAGCGCTGGTTGTCGCCGCCTTCTGCCACGCGAAATTGAGCCGCGATTTGCTGAAAGCGATCAATACCCGCAGCCCCCAGATAAACAGCTTCCAGTACGGATGTTTTCCCCACGTTTTGCCCGCCCAAAATCAAGTTGACCTTGCGCAGGGGCGCAATCAACGTGTCCTTGAAGCCTTTGAAGTTTTGGATATGAATTTTGGTCAACATGGCACTACTCTTTCGTGGCGAAACCGCCGTTGCTAGGCTAATGGGGTCCAATACTAAGGGGTTTTGATACCCGCCCCATGGGACACCACCAGCCTGTTATCGCCGCCATTCAATACCCCCTATCACGCTGCACCACCCCCGCCACCGGCAGCCCTTGCAGCAGCTGCTGCAACTTGGCAACGATCTGCGCCAGGCTCTCTGCCTCCAGCGTGCGCGCCGAAATGTGCGGGGTGATGTGGATCTGCCGGTGGCCCCAAAAAGGGTGCTCGGGCGGCAGCGGCTCGGTGCGGAATACATCCAGCGTGGCCCCGGCCAGGTGGCCGCTGTCCAGCAGGGCCAGCAAATCGGCATCCACCAAGTGTGCGCCGCGCGCCACGTTGATGACGTAGCCGCCGGGCTGTAGGCGCGACAAGCTGCGCTGGTTCAGGATGTTGTGCGTGTCCGCCGTCAGCGGCAGCAGGCAGACCAGCACTTTGCTGGCGGCCAAGAAGGCATCCAGCTGCTCGGCACCGGCAAAGCCGCGCACACCGTCCACGCTCTTGGGCTGGCGGCTCCAGGCGTTGACGGGGAATTCAAAGCTGCGCAGCGCCTGCGCCACCCGCGTACCCAGCACCCCCAGGCCCATCACGCCTACCGGGAAGTTGCTGCGCACCGCCGGGGCCTGCTTGCGCCAGCGCCCGGCACGGGCATCGACCTCGTACGCGTCCAGCCCCCGAAAATGCCGCAGCACCGCGTGGCAGACGTACTCGGCCATCTGCACCGCCATGCCCGCGTCCTCCAGCCGCACCACCTGGGTTTGCAGTGGAATACGCAGGCGCATCAGCGCATCCACCCCCGCGCCTAGGTTGAACACCGCCTGCAAGTCCGGCTGCGCATCAAAAAACGCCTGCGGCGGAGCCCAGGCGATGGCGAAATCCGCCGCCGGGCTGCCGGGGCTCCACAGCGCCACCTCGGCCTCGGGCCAAACTGCGCGCAGGCCGTTGACCCAGAAATCCGCCGCACCATCGGGGTTGTACAAAGCGATCCGCATCCACGTTTCCTTTTGTTTCAGATTTGCCGCATATTGTGTCCGCAGCGGTGTGGGCAAACTCCTAGAATTTGCCCTCCCACACCCCACGGAGACCCCTATGACCAACCCATCGTCCACCTTTGTTTGGTACGAACTCACCACCAGCGATGCGCCCGCCGCCTGCACCTTCTACCAAGCCGTCTTCGGCTGGAGCCTGGGCGCCGGGGCCATGCCCGAACTGCAATACACGCGGGCCTCGGTGGGCAGCACCGAGGTGGCAGGCATCATGGCCATCCCGCCCGAGGCCGCCAACGCCGGAGCCCGCCCCTGCTGGACCGGCTACATCTCGGTGCCCGATGTGGATGCCCACGCCCAGCGCGTCACCCAGGCCGGCGGCATGCTGTTTGTGCCACCCACCGACATCCCCGGCATTGGCCGCTTTGCCGTGGTGGGCGATCCGCAGGGTGCAAGTTTTGCGCTGTTTACCGGCCTGGCCACCGCGCCACCGGCTCCGCTGCCGATGGACACGCCCGGCCACTTTGGCTGGAGCGAGCTGCACGCCATAGACGAGGCCGCCGCCTTCACCCTGTACGCCAACCTGTTTGGCTGGACCGCCGACCAGAGCTTCGACATGGGCACGATGGGCAGCTACCAGCTATTTGCCGCAGGCGACGTGGCGATTGGCGGCATGATGCGCCGCGCCGACGGTGGCAGCCGGGCCACCTGGCTGCACTACATCTACGTGGAGCAAATTGATGCCGCCGCCGAGCGCGTGCGCGCCCACGGCGGCCACACCCTGGAAGCCGCCTCCGAAGTGCCCGGCGGCCTGTGGATCGTGCCCTGCACCGACCCGCAAGGCGCGGCTTTTGCACTGCTGGGGTCGCGCTGATTTGCTATTGTTTATATAGCATACTGCGCTGATTAAATATGCGCTGGAGGCCGATTTTACTTAAACCACCCAGCGGCGGCCAGGGCAGGTCGTCCATCCACTCAAGGGGCTAACGGTTTGACCCACACCACGGTGTCGTCTACCGCGTAGAGCTGGCAGGGGGTGGCGCTGATGCGGCGGCAGCGGGCCAGTGCGCGGTCGGCGGGGTCGATCGGGTCGGCTGCATCAGTGGGGCTGGTGCCTACGGTGTAGACCACTTTTTCACCCGACAGCGCAAACGCACGCGGCATGGGCTGGGCCAGCCATTCGCGGTAGATTTTGCGCATGTTGTCGTTGCCCCGGGGCAAGGCGTTCACATCGTCCAGCGCGGCAAAACCCGAGCTGGTGTACGGCACCATGCGCACCATGGGCCCGGCCGTGCCCGCCCCGGCCGTGGGCTCGGTAAACGCCATGTTCTCGGCGAGCAAGGGCGGTAAATCCGGCAAGCTGGGCAGCGTGGCCAGCGAGGTGCGTTTTTCAAAAAACCCGCGCAGGGCTTGCGGCAGGCGCTCGGCCCAGGCCAGCATCTCCTCGTCGCTGGCCATGGACTGCACGGGCACAAAAACCCGCACGCGGCCATAGTCGTATGGCGCATATTTAGCGTACACCACCTCGTACACCGCGCCGGGCAGGCGCACCTGCTGGCCCCGCGCCCACTGCTGGGCCTGGCTGTAGAAGTCGGACTGCACGCCCAGCAGGTGGCCAGCGCGTTTGTAAATTTGCAGGCACTCGGGCTCTTTCCAGCTGCTGCCGTAGTCGTTGCTGTACAGGGGGTTGTTCAGCTTGCAAACGTCGGTTTTCCAGTTGGTTTCTTGCGCGCGGCGGGCAGGCAGCTCCAGCACCACGCCACCGCGCATGCGCCCGTCTTGCACGTCCATCGCGTAGGCCACGTGCACCGGCACGGCGGGCGGGCGGCCTGGCGCGTTCCACTGGGTTTGGGCAATGTAGGTCCAGCTCCCGGCAGGCAGGGCCAGGGTGCGATCAACCACGCTGAGCTTTTGGTCGGCCACCACTTTGGCGGGCGGATTGCCGGGAATTTCCAGGGCCAGGGCGTGGCTGGCACAGGCGGTGAGCGCCAGCGCACTCAGGAGTCGAAGGGGGGGCAAAAACATGGTGTCTCCGGTATTTTTGGGGGCAGTATCCCATGCGGGTCAGGGGGCGGCGGCAGCGTCCCACACCACGGCATCGTCCACCGCGTACAACTTGCAGCTGGCATCCTTGGCCGACACATTGCAGCGGTCCAGCGCGGCCTGCATGGCATTGGCGCGGGCGGCGGAATAAGCCCATGCAGTGCCCGTGGCAGAGATGGCATAGGCCTTGGGCGATTCGGCCGCGCCGTAAGCCAAAAAGCCCTGCTGCCCGCTGTCCTTGCTGCGTGGAATAGCTTTTTCGTCGCTGATCTTGGCAAAACCCGTAGCGGGGGGCGGCGCGGTGGCATGGCCCGACAGCGGCAGGCGGGTGAGCACGGCATGGGGCAAGCCCAGTTCGGCCAGGAACGCATCCACCTCGGGCACCCAGATGGGCAGGCCCGTGCGTGCGCCGAACATGCTGTGCGCGTCGCTACCAAAGTTGCCAAACGCCACCAGCCGTGCCTTGCCACCGCCCTCCAGGTACTTCTGGTGCATTTCTTTGTAGAGTTCGGGGCTCCAATACGAGTCGTTGCCGCCATAAAACCAGAGTGAGGGCACGCTGGTCTGTGCGGCATAGCTTTTGAACGCCCGCACCAGGTTGGATTGCCAGCCCACGCAATCTTCTTGCCGCAAGCCCCCGGCAAAATTCACCAGGCCCTTGACCCCGAGAGACGAGAGCCCGCCAAAGGCCAGTGTGGTCAGCCCGCCGTGCGACTGGCCCACCACCAGCACCCGGCTGGTGTCGGCATCGGGCACGGTTTGCAGGTGTGCCAACACGGCGGCCACGTCTTCGGCCTGTACCCGGCCATTGCTTTCTACATTGCAGCCGCCGCCGATGTACGAACCGCTGGATTTGGAGAACCCTTGCCGCATCGGCACCACCACCATGTAGCCGCGCTGCAAAAATTCGCGGGCTGGGGCTTCATTCCGGCTGCGCGGCTGGAACTTGGGGTTACCCGGAGATTTGCCGTGGTTGATGATGACCACCGGGAACGGTCCCGCGCCGGGTGGGCGGTAAAAAGTGGTTTCCAGTTCGATGGTGAACAGGCCCGTCTTCTTGACCATCTGCACCTCTTCGCGCAGCGCGGTGTTGGGTGGCGGTTCGGTTTGGGCATGCAGACCGCCTGCACACCACAGCGTGGCGCAAGCAAGCAGCCTGGAGCAGTCGGCCAGCCCCGCTAAAAACCAGACGCGGCATGGATTCATGGTGCGCTAATGGGCTCTTTGGGCCACACCACGGCGCCATTTACGGCGTACAACTTGCACGGGGTTTTACTCACTCGGTCGCATGCCACCACGGCTCGCTCTGTGGGATCGGTCGGCAAGGTGTCATCCGATGGTTTCAAACCAACGCTAAATCCACTAATGCCCGATGTTGAAATGGCAAACGCCCGAGGCGTGGGCTTACTCAGCCATTCCCGGTAGCGCTGTCGACCTTTATCACTAAGGTAAGGAATGGCATCCACATCGTCAATATTGGCGTACCCAGATGCGGTGTACGCAATGGGGGCCGCTTGCACTGCGGGCGCTGGTGCATTCAACTTTGGCCTCCGTGCTGGAAGTACTTCACTTACTGCCACAGCATGTGGCTCCACCACGACGGGAGCAACCACCGCATCTGCCCCACGGGGAGCCAGTTTTTTATCCACGGATGTCGCCGCCGTAGTACCCATCAATTCACTCAAGGTGAGCTCGGCAAATTTGTCATACATCCAGTCTTGCCCACCAGCCCAGCCCCCCAACCCGTACGAGGCATGCACTTTGAATGCGTGCACCAACCGACCCTGGCCATCGACCACCTGCACCCGCCCGTGGATGGAGTCCGTACCCGCCATGACCCCCAACAACACCGCCGCTACAGCAGAGCGAACCCGAAACTCCTCTACGGTCACGTGCACTTTGTAGGCGGCGTCCGATTGCAGCAAACCGTTGCCATCCATACGCCTCTGCACGTAACCCGCCAACTCTTGCGTGCTGAATTGCGGGTTGTCAGCCTGTAGCTTGCGGGCAGCATCGGCAAGTACTACGTTCACCGCGCTGTAACGGGCCGCCACCAGTTTGGCCTGCCCGTTGGCACTCCCCATCTCACGCTGGACAGTGCCTGCGCAGCCGCTTAAAAGTACCAAGATACCCACCACCGCGAACACTTTACGCATGCATGTCTCCTGCAAAAAATTGCCGATCACACCACACCCCGCAAGCCCATAAACGCCACCATCCCGCCATAGTCCCGGTCGTTCTGGATCAGGTCGCAGTCGTTGCGGATGCACCAGGCGCCCACCAGCAGGTCGATGGGGCTGCGCACGGTGATGCCTTTGTGGCGCAGGCTACGGTAGATGTCGGCGGCCAGCAAGGCGATGGCTTCGCCGCCTGCGGTGACCACCGGCAAGGCGGCCAGGGCCTGCTGGGCCAGCCGCAGCTCCTGTGGGTGGCGAAAGCCGCGCAGCACTTCCATCAGCACCACGTCGAGCAATACCAGCTCGTGGGAGCTGTCGCCCAGCACGGCATCCAGCGCCTCGGTGTGGGGGGTGGCCGTGCCTTGAAAGTAGTCGATCCAGATGCTGGAATCGGCGGTAATCACAGCGGCTTGGCTCCCAATGCAGCACGGGGTTCTTGCACGCTGTGGCCGTGATCTCCGCTGGGATTGGCGCTCCAGTCGCCGTCCAGGCTCCATTGCAGCTTGCCGCGCAGGGCGCGCAGGTTTTGGTACGCGGCGCGGCGGACCAGCAGGCGCAGGCCTTCTTCCACCGCATCGCGCTTGGTTTTGAAGCCCCCGGCCTGCATGGCGGCATCCATCAGCTGGTCGTCGATAACGATGTTGGTGCGCATAAACGCCTTAATGTGTATGAATTTAAAAAATTATACACATTAGTCGCAAAAAAGCGATGGGGCGGATCACTCCGCCCCATCGCATGCCCACCCGCCGTGGGTTAAACGGCTGGGGTCATCTGCTTGACCAGTGCCATGCGCTTGCTGGTGTGCGAACCCGTCAACACAAAGCCGTGCGCACGCTCGGGTGCGTCTGCCGGGGCAAACCACCATTCGCCCAAGGTTTGCTCCACCCACTCACCTAGGTGGCCGGGTGCGGGTAAGTGCGCCACGATGGGCAGGGCCGGGGTTTTGATGGCCACCGGCATGGCAGCGAATTCCAGCGCAGCATCCGTGCCGCACAGATTGGCCGCCAACACTTTGGCCGCCGCCATGATGGGCATCACGTAGGGCAAAGTGCGGCCGGTAGGTGCGCCGGGGCTGGCCGCGCTGGCGTACTGCGCGCCGTCGCCCAGCGCCCATACATGGGGAGCACTGGTTTGCAACTGCCGGTCCACCACAATGCCACGCTCGCAGGCAATGCCTGCGGCCTGGGCCAGCGTGGTGTCGGCGCGCAGGCCGATGGCGCTGAGCACGATGTCGGCGGCGATGGTTTGGCCGTTACCCAAGGTGAGCGACACGCCTTGCGCGGCGGGTTCCACGGCCTGCACCGTCGTCCCCAAATGCCATTGCACCGACAGGCCGGTCAACGCGGTCTGCAACTGGGCGCTGGCGGTGGGCGGCAGCAAGGCGGCCAGGGGACGGTCGGATGGGTCAATTACCGCCACGGCATAGCCTGCACCGGCCAGGTCGTTGGCAAATTCACAGCCAATCAGGCCCGCGCCCATGATGGCCACGCGTGCGCCTTCACCCAGTGCGGTCAGCCGTTGGTGGAACACGCCGAAGTCGGCCAGCGAATTGACCGATAGCACCTGCTCTGCCGCTGCGCCGCCCAAAGGCACGCGGATGGGCTGTGCGCCGGTGGCCAGCACCAGGTCGCGGTAGCCCAGCGGGCCTGCACTGGTCTGCACGGTCTGCGCGGCGGTGTCGATGGTGCTGACCTGGGTGTGCGGCAGCAGCGTTACGTTCAGCGTCTGCGCGATGGTGGCCGCCGGGGTAGTCACCAGCTGCGCCGGGCCGCGCTTTTGGCCAAACGCGTTGGACAGCGTGGGCTTGGCGTAGAAGTCGCCCGCGTCAGCCGTGACCAGGGTGATGGGCGTGCTGGTGTCGAGCTTGCGGAACTCGCGCACCGCCTGCCAACCGGCCAGACCCGCGCCGATGATGAGCAGCGGCTGGTCCATTAGATTTCAACAGGCTCGAAGTCGGCCTTGGCCACGCCGCAGTCGGGGCATTCCCACGCGGCAGGCACATCGGCCCACAAAGTGCCAGCGGCAATGCCATCTTCAGGGCGGCCAGCCGCTTCGTCGTACACAAAGCCGCAAACGATACAGATATAGGTTTTCATGGGAATTTCTCGGTTTTATAAGTAAAAAGTGCCTCTAGCGCATATTCAACCTGCGCTAGCAGCTATGAAAAGCGTAGTGATTATGCCAACGTCGCCAAGTGGGCTTTGTAGTGGTTGGCGTGGCGCTCTTCGACCTTGGCCAGGGCGGAAAAGCGCTTTTGGGCCTTGGCCAGGGTGGCGACAAACTGGGCGGCGTGGACCTTGGATTCCTCGATCTGCTCGTCCATCTCGGCCACGGCGGCGGCGTTGCCCTCGGCTTCGGCGGTGGCGCGGAAGCCGGGGTACATCTCGGTGTACTCGTAGGTTTCACCGTCGATGGCGATTTGCAGCGCCTTGGCCGGGGTCATGCTGGCCTTGGGGTAGAGCAAATCAAGGTGGCCAAAGGCGTGCATCACCTCCTGGTCGGCGGTGGCCTCAAACACCTTGGCCGTGGCCTCGTCGCCCGCTTCCCGCGCCAGCTTGGCGAAGTAGCGGTATTTGATGTGGGCCATAGATTCGCCTGCAAAAGCGGATTCGAGGTTGGCGAGGGTTTTGATTTCGGGACGTTGGCTAGCGATGGACATCGTGGGCTCCTGGGGGGTTGTAGTGCGAACAGGAGCAATCTTACGGTGATCCGATATACCAAGACAATTGACAATGAATAATTGATTGTTAGTTTCTATCAATAACCCCAACTACTCGGCCCGCCGCAGCGCGTCGATCAGCATGGCGATGCTGCCGACCTGTAGTTTTTCGTAAATTGCCTGGATCTGGTTGCGCACGGTGGCGGGCGCGCGGTTTAGGGCCTGGGCAATCTCTTTGTGGCTTTCGCCGTGGGCAATGCGCCGGGCAATCGTCCACTCGCGCAGATTGAGATGGTCCGCCAAGCACCGTGGTCGGGCTTTTAAAAAAACCAAGCCATGCTCAAAGTACCGACGCACCACGAGGGTTTGGCCAACAAAGATATCCTGACCAGACGACAACACAGTGGCCATCAGCGCGGTGGGCAGCGCGGGTCCGCGCCAGTCGCACCATTCGGCCTGCGCCAAGCGGTTAAATTGTGGGTCAGCATGGTGCAGCACGCCGCGCACATCGGAAATCGCATTGCCGTAGGGCGACATGGCATTGTCTGCGGCCTCCAGGTGGCCTAGGTGCATCACGCGGTTCAGCGCCAGCGCCTGCATCACATGCGGGGCCAGTTGCGCCAATAGCAGGCGCTCGGCCTCGGTGCAATGCGCCTGCTTGTCGGCGCGGTACAGACTGACCCAATGGACGAAATGGGTACGCGGATTGCTGTCGGCGGCAATCAAGACGTTTTGCTGGTGAAACTGGTGCAGAAATGCCCGCATGTCCCGGCTCTCTGCTCCCGCAAACCAGCTATCGGTATGGAAAGCGCCGGTCACATGGGATTTGCCCGACATGCTAGATGCGGCGCTGTCCAGGTGTTTGACCGACTCATACGCCACCAGCATCTCGGGTGACTTCTGGTGCAGGTGCACGGTGTGGATGTCGATCCCGCCGGGCGTGGTGGTGGCTGTGCCCCACATTGACGAGTCAAACGGCAGCACCTGTTTAATTTGCGCCAACGCCGCATCCTGAAAGTGCTGGATCGGCAGCTCTTGCGATAGGCGATAGAGCCGCAGCAACAGCGTATTGAAGTCCGCAGGCAAGTCGTGGCGGTCATGCATGGCGAGGGCATCCGGGTAGTGCATTTGCACTATTGTGGCTTGCGCAGTGGTAGCTGAAACTGGTCTTGTTTACAAAACAACACATTCCATCAACACACTGAGGAGTCTTCATGAAACAGCAGAAAAGAGCCATGGGCATCGCCCTGTCTAGCATCGCATTGCTAGTGTTAAGTGCCTGCGGTGGTGATGGCGACAGCCCGGCCACGCCCGTCAGCACCACCTTCAGCGGCGTGGCGGCCACGGGCAAAGCGATGGCCAATGCAGCCATTGACATTCGCTGCGCCAGCGGCTCAGGCACCACCACGGCTTTGGCCAACGGCAGCTACAGCAAAGACATCGTTGGCGTCACCCTGCCTTGCGCCCTGCAAGCCACCGGCAGCGACGGTACGGTGCTGTATTCGGTCACCAGCGCTACCGCCACCGGCAGCAACACCCAGGTTGCCAATATCACGCCCCTCACCCAGTTGCTGGTCGCCAGCCTCACGGGCACTGACCCGGCTACGTTCTTTAGCACGGTCAGCACCACGCCCGCCAGCATTACCAGCGTGGTAACCGACAGCGCCATCGGCACCGCCCAGACCGCCGTACTCGCCATCTTGGCGGATGCGGGCATCAGCACGGCCAGCTTGCCAAACCTGATCAACGGCAGCCTAGTGGCAGACAGCACCAGCAGCGTCTACGACATGGCGCTGGAAACATTGAAAACCACCATGGCCAATAAAGACATTACTCTGGCCACCTTGGTCACTGCGGCAGCCGCCGCCAACCCCACCAGCACGCCCACCACGGGGGTCGCCAGCCTGCCTGCCAATCTGCTGTTGAAACCGGCGGCCAGCAACTGCAGCGCCTTACGCAGCGGGGACTACGTGGTGATTAATCCGCGCAGCGGCAGCACCTTGGCGGACCAAACAGGCACCGTCAGCTTCAACGCCAGCACCCTGACCTGGACCGACGCCTCGCACACCGACGGCGGCGGCACCATGACTGCCAACGGCGACTGCCGCTACACGATAGACACCGACAACTACGTGGTATCGCAAGCGGGCGTCTTGATGGGCTCTAACACCGAAGCCGGTGTAACGGGCCTGAGCATCATTTTCCCCAAGCAAACCATTGCCGTATCTGAACTGGCAGGCACCTGGAACATGGCGGGTATCGAAGCAGGGGAAAACAGCCCGCTCAACAACGGCACAGTCACTATCGACAGCTCCGGCTTGGCCACCACCCTCACCGACTGCGACGGCGCAGCCCCCGGCGGGGCGTGTGAAACTGTGACATCTACCGCCACCAACGGCATCCGGGTCAGCAGCAACAGCGCAGGCGGGTTTGATCTGGTCAGCACCCTGGTGGGCGAGGCATGGACGGACCGCCTGTTTGCCTACCGCGCAGGCAGTGGCCACCTGATGCTGGTGTCGCTGTCGGGCAATGGCAGCCTCACGGTCTTAACCAAGCAGCGCACCCTGGGCCTGCCCACCGTGGGCGATGTAGGCCTGGGTGGCTGGGATTTGGCAGTTAACAACCAGCTACAGGCTGGCAGCCTCAATAGCTATGCCTCAGGCTCCAGTACCGTGGTTTCGGTGGATGCCACCGCTGGCAGCAGCACCCGCATGCAGAAAAACACGGCAGGCGTAAATGACTACACCGACACCGTGGTGCAAAACAGCCCCCGCGCAGGTTTCAACTACCGCGCGGCGGGCACCACCACGTCGGTGCTGGATGGCCGCACCGTCACCATCCGCGCCCGCGCCAGCCTAACCATGCGCGGCATGGGCGTGAGCTTCCAGTTGGTACCCCACATCAACAGCCTGCGGATGTCGGTGGATATGGCGAACTAGCCCCCACCGGTAAAAACCAGGCCCGCCCCGCATCCAGCGCGCCGGGCCTGGTTGTTTGCGCCAGCAGCCCCATGCAGGAGCCACCTCCCCCGTTTAGGGGATGTGTAGCCCCGCGAACAAGCACAGCATGGCACTCCCACTACGCCGAAAGGACACCCCATGCGCTACATCTACACCCCTCTGGGCCTTGCCATCGCCACTCTGCTCGGCATCACCGCCTGCGGCAGCGGTGGCGACAACCCGCCAGCCATCGTCGCCCCCTTAGCCAGCACTTTGATCACCGGCACCGCCGCGTCGGGTGCGCCCATCATCGGCAAGGTGACGGTCAAAGACAGCCTCGGGGCGCAAAAGACAGTCGATATCCAGACCAATGGCGCCTATAGCGTCGATGTGGCGGGCATGACGGGGCCGTTTGTTTTCATGGCAGACGGCACCGTGGGCGGACGAACGGTACAGGTTGTTTCGGCGGCAACGGTCGATGACATCAACAAGACGATCAACATCACACCTTTCACCGACCTGATCGTCGCCAACATGGCAGGCCAGGCGGCGAAGGCCTACTTCGCATCGCCAAACTTTACTTTGCTGACCACGGCTGAGTTGAATGCCGCGCGGCAAACTCTGACGAACCGGCTGCTGCCGATCTTGAATGCCATGGGCGTGTCGGCCAGCTTCGACCTGCTGCGGTCTTCGTTTGCCGCCGACCATTCGGGTTTTGATGCCGTGATGGATGTGGTGCGCGTCAGCACCGACCCTGCCACGCAGATTGCGACGATCACCGACCTGGTGAACCAGACCCAGATCCAGGACGACCTGGCCAGCAAGGCCGATACCACGGCGCTGCCGACCCCGGTGGCGAACTTGAGCGACACCGTGGCCAGCCTGAAGGGCATCAATCAGACCCTGGCGAACTTTTCAGCGGCATTTGCCAGCGGCATCCCCGCATCCAACAACGCGGTGCTGCGGGCGCTGATGGCTGCCGACATGCTTGATTGGGGCGGAGGTGTCGATGAGTTTCTCAGCAGCCAAGGGGTGCTGACATCCGAGATGGTGGGGGTTCAGCAATCAGGGGCATCCATCGTCGCCGTCAAGGATGGGGGTGCAACCATAGACGTCGAATTCCCGAGCGTCACCAAGACGGCAAACAACGGCCACTCTACGGACATATGGCGTCACCAGTTCCGTCGCAATGCCCAAGGCGTTTGGCAATATGCCGGGAACCGAGAGTGGATGTATACGGAGGCCAACTCCATCAATGCAAGGTCTCCCCAGCAGGACGGCGGGAACTATCGGGCTTACCTCATGGAATGGGTAACAAGCCGCAATCCCCAAGCAGCCTATGCGCTGTGGTCCGGCCCCGGGATCGGCAACTGGGCACCGCCGAGCTTGGCGGGCGTTACGCTCTCAGGCACCGTACTGGGGCGCAGCGGCAGCAGATTTCAGCTCTACACCGTGAACGGCGTGCCGGAAAGCACCTGGTTGCCGGACTGCGCCGTTCCGGTCGACCAGCGCCCCTGGGAGGTGACCTGTGTGAACCTGGCGGACGTGAGCGCTGGTGCGGTCTACACCGTCACCCTGCTCGATGCCAACGGCGCGCCGATCGGCACGCCTGCGACGACGACACTGGTCGGCAAGCCCTCCAGCACCAGCGAGGCCACCGCTGCCGGCAACGCCTGGTTCCCGGGCCCCGTGGCAACGGATCCATCCACGATAGCCGGCCTGGTCAACGGCAAGCACATCAGCTTCATGCTGACAGCACCGACGAATGCCAGCTACACCTTTTGGACGGCGGCCTTGACGACACCGACAACCTATGTAGACACGCGCGTCACCGGCACCACGGCCGACCTGGGCGTATGGAGCGGCCCACCGCCCGCCAGCGCGCAAGCCGTAGTGACGGCAAAGGATGCCATCGGACGCCGCTTCGTCAGCTTCTACGACATACCGTGACGCGCGTTTTAACCCATCACACCAGCAGCCCCGCCAACTGGTCCATATCCGTGAACGTGCAAAAAGCCCCCGCATCCATAAGCGCCTGCGCGTCCACATGCCCAGAGGTGGCAGGCGCGTAGCCAAACACCGTAGCCCCGGCGGCTACGCCTGCGCGCACGCCGGTGGTGGTGTCCTCCACCACGGCACAGCGGGCCGGGTCTACCTTCAGTGCAGCGGCCGCTGCCAGGTACACGTCGGGCCAGGGCTTGGTGCGGGGCATTTCATGGCCGCTGAAGACCATGCCTTTGAAGTAGTCGGCCAGGCCCACCTTCGCCAGTTGCAGCTCGATCTTGATGCGGTCGGCCCCCGACGCGCAGGCGATGCGGCCCGCATAGGCGGTGTACACGGCATGCAGAGCCGCGTGGATGTGGGGAATGGGCTGCAACTGGGTTTGCAGCGCGTGGTTACGCCGGGCGCGGAACGCCAGTATCCAGGCCTCGGTGAGGGGCTGGCCGGTGTGGGCTTCGATGGCGGGGGCTTCGTCCATTACGGTTTTGCCAACGAACAGGCGCATGCACTCGGCCAGCGTCATGTTCCAGCCGCTCTCGGCCAGCATGTCGCGCAGCACGCCAATCGTCAGCGGCTCGGAATCGACCAACACGCCATCGCAGTCAAACAATACGGCTTCAAATTGCATGGGTTTTGCTTTCGGTAAATTTATGGGTGAAATTGGTATCTAGCGCATATTCTGCCTGCACAAGCAGCTATGAATACTATAGCTTCACAGTCGCCCTCCGCATTGCTATGCTCTAGGCATGGCCCATTTACTCATAGTTGAAGACGACGATTTGCTGCGCGACGGTCTGGCGGCCCAATTGGGGCAGGCCGGCCACCAGGTGACTACCGCCGCCAATGGCGCACTGGCCCAAGAACTGTTGGAGGCCACCCGCTTTGACGGCGTGGTGCTCGACCTGGGCTTGCCGCTGGTAGACGGCATGGCGCTGCTGCGCTGGATCCGCAAACGGCTGCTGGCCCTGCCGGTGCTGATTTTGACGGCCCGTGACGGCGTGGAGGACCGCATCGAGGGCCTGAACGCCGGGGCCGACGACTACCTCACCAAACCCTTCAACATGGCCGAGCTGGAAGCCCGCCTCGGTGCCATGCTGCGCCGCTCGCGCCTGCCCGCCTTTGGTGGCACGCTGGAGCTGCAAATGGGCGATACCGGCCGCCTGCGGCTGGATGCCACCCAGCCGCTGGCCTGGCTGGGCGACGAGCCGCTGGAGCTAACCCACCGCGAGTGGGCACTGCTGTCGCTGCTGGTGGTCAACGCCGGCCAGGTGGTGGGCCGCGAGGACGTGCTCAGCGCCTGGAAGACCGACCCCGGCACCACCGGAAACTCTGGCGAGGTGGGCGACAGCACCAACACCGCATCCAACGCGCTAGAGGTCTACGTACACCGCCTACGCCGCAAGCTGGCCGACTCGGGCCTGAGCATCCGCAACGTGCGCGGCCTGGGCTACATGCTGGAGCCCACCGCGCCATGAGCCTGCTGGGTTTACCGCCGGGCCTGCAAAAAGACAAAGCCCCCGGCCTTTCCCTGAAACGCCAGTTGCTGCTGTGGCTGCTGCTGCCGCAACTGCTGCTGTGGCTGGTGGGCGGGCTGCTGGCCTACCGCATCGCCCTGAACTATGCCGAAAAAGGCATCGACCAGTCGCTGACGCAGTCGGTGCGCTCGCTGGCGCGCCAGGTCAAACCGATGGGTTCGGGCCTGCTGGTGGACTTTCCACGGGCCGCGCAAGACATCATCGAGCAAGACCCGACCGACCGCGTCAGCTACATGGTGTCGTCGCCACCCGGCCAGTTTGTACTGGGTAACAGCCAACTGCCCGACCCGCTGCTAGGTGTCCGCGTGGAGCCCGGCGAGCCGCTGATCTATGAAACCCTGCTGGACAAAAAACCGGTGCGCATCGCCCTGCTGGAGGTCAACTACGGCGATGCCGACGCGCCGCAGCGCCTGCGCGTGCAGGTGGCCAAAAGCCTGGCCGTGCAGCAGCGCATTGCCCGCGAGCTGGTGGCCGACATGCTGCTGCCCCTGGTGCTGCTGGGCGCGCTGATTGGCGTGCTGGTACACATCGGCGTGGGCCGGGGCCTGCAACCCCTGAAGCGCCTGGAAGCCCTGCTGGGCGACCGTGCCCACCGCAGCATGAGCACCCTGCTGCCCATCGAGCTCACCCAGGCCCCGCTGGAAGTGCACTCGCTGGCCGAAGCGGTGAACCAGATGCTGGCGGCCGTGCGGCGCAGCCTAGGGCAAGAAAAACGCTTCATCAACGATGCCGCCCACCAGCTGCGCACCCCGCTGGCGGGTTTGATCAGCCAGACCGAGCTGGCCCTGACTGAACTGGCCAAGATCGAACGCGATCCGCAAGCCCTGCAAGAGCGGCTCACCAAGGTCCACGCCGGAGCCTTGCGCAGCGCCCACTTGGTCCACCAGCTGCTGGCACTGGCCCGCACCGAGGCCGACATCACCCCCCAGCCGCTGGACATGGCCGCCCTGGCCCGCGAGGTGGCCCGCGAATGGACCCCGCGCGCCATCACGGCGGGCATCGACCTGGGCTACGAGGGCGCAGACGACCTGATCACCCAGGGCGAAAAGCTGCTGCTGCGCGAAGCCATCAGCAACCTGATCGACAACGCCCTGCACTACGCTGGCCGGGGTGCCACCGTGACCCTGCGCGTGCAGCGCCTGGACGGCCACGCCGTGGTGGAGGTAGAAGACAACGGCCCGGGCTTGGCCGAGGCCGATGCGCAGCGCGTGTTCGAGCGCTTCTGGCGCGCCAGCGAACTGCCCGGCGGCTGCGGCCTGGGCCTGGCCATCGTGCAAGAAATTGCCCGGCGGCATGGCGGCAGCGCCTCCGTGGTGCACATGCAGCCGCAGGGGCTGTGCGTGCGGCTCAAGCTGCCGCTACCCGAGTTTCCACTGACATCGGGGGACTTTAGGCACCCACCGCCGTTGCCACCCGCGGTATAGATGCATGCTGTTGGCACCCATCCTGGCCTGTAGCAACCACTTGGGCAACTACTTGGCGAATTTAAAAACTATGCAATGGACCGCAATGGAGCGACATCAGAGTCGCTCAACCTAAACACAGCCACCGTCTGCACCAGCTCTTGTGCCTGGGCTCTTAGGCTGCTGGCGGCGGCGGCCATTTGCTCAACCAGCGCGGCGTTCTGCTGGGTGGCCTGGTCGATCTGGGCCACCGCTTCAGACACCTGGGCCACGCCAGAGTTCTGCTCGGAACTGGAGGCGCTGATCTCGCCCATGATGTCGGTGACGCGGCGGATGCTGTCCACCACTTCGGCCATAGTGGCACCGGCGCGGTCGGCCAGCGCACTGCCCTGCTCGACGCGCTGCACACTGGCGCCGATGAGGTTTTTGATCTCTTTGGCGGCATCGGCCGAGCGGCCTGCCAGGCTGCGCACTTCGCTGGCCACGACCGCAAAGCCACGACCCTGTTCGCCAGCCCGCGCCGCTTCCACGGCGGCGTTCAGTGCCAGGATATTGGTCTGGAAGGCGATGCCGTCGATCACGCTGATGATGTCGGCGATCTTCTTGCTGCTGTCGTTGATGCCCTTCATGGTGGCGACCACCTGGCCCACCACCTCCCCGCCCTGCATCGCTACGCTGGACGAGCCCATTGCCAGCTGGTTCGCCTGCTTGGCATTCTGGTCGTTGTGGTTGACGGTGGCGCGCAGCTCTTCCATCGACGCTGCGGTTTGCTCCAGCGCGCTGGCCTGGTGCTCAGTACGGGCGCTGAGGTCGTGGTTGCCCTGGGCGATCTCGGCGCTGGCAATGGCCACGTTCTCGGCATTCGCCTTGACGCTGCGCACAATGCCGCTCAAGTTGGCTTGCATGCGCGCCATGGCGTTGAGCAGTTGCAGGGTTTCGTCGTTGCCCACGGGGCGCACCGGCTGCGACAAGTCGCCCTCGGCCAGCTGGTCGGCAATCTGCACCGCATAGGCCATGGGCCTGCCCAGGTGCCGGGCCAGCCAGAGCGCGGCCAGCACCAGCAGCACGATGGCCGCAACCAGGGCCGCACCCACCAGCATGGTGGCCTGCTGAACCACCTGGCTGGAGTGGCCGCTCAGGGCCTGCACGTCTTTGTCGATGGCCGACACCTGGACGGCCATCTGCTTTTCCAACTCGGCAAACAGCCGGTTGAACTCGGGGATAGCACCGGCCGCCATCGCGCCCTTGGCGGTCAGGTCCAGCACGCGGCTGGCGGCTTCGGTGTACTGCTTCACCTGGGGTTGGGTGGCGGCGATAACCGTCTTCACATCCGGCGACAGCGGCAGCGTGTCCAGCTTCTGGAACGCATTGTTGAACAGCGCAATGTGCTCCGCCAGATCTTTCTGGGCCCCGCTGACCTGCTCCTTGTCGCGGCTGATGGAGCCGAACAACGCGCGCAGCACGTCGCCGCGCACCGCGCCCTGCATCATCGCCGCCTGCTGGCTGCTCTGCACGGCCTGGCCCATGCTGACCGAGTTGTCTAAAGCACCCGCCAAACGCCCGGCGCTAAACAACCCCATGCCGCCGACCAAAGATGCCAGGACCGCACCGGCCAAACCAATGGCCAGAATCTGATTTCGCAAGCGCATAACAATACTTTCGGATGGGGTGCGCGCCAACCCCGTGGCGCGCACGGTGAGGCATCTTGCGATGCTGGCAAGGTCTTTACAACGACAAACAGGGATAGACGGGGCGCAGCGGCCCCGTCAGCACATGGCTACAGCCGTACGCCGCTCTTCACATCAAACCAGCTCACGTTGGCCGCCGCAATGTGCAGGCCCACGGTGTCGCCGGGCTTGACGCTCACCTGCGGCGCGGTGCGCACGGTGATATTGCCGGCATCGGTTTTGACCACCACGTAGGTGTCGGCCCCGGTGGGCTCGACCAGGCTGACCTCGCCGCGCCAACCAGCACCGTCCACCAGCTCGATGTGCTCGGGGCGCAGGCCCAACAGGGTGTCCACACCGGGCGCGGGGCAGTCCAGCGGCAGGTTCGCACCTTGTATAGAAAATGTGCCGCTAGCGCTTGCAGTACCTGCGCTACCAGCTATCAAATTCATAGCTGGCGAGCCAATGAAGCTGGCTACGTAGGTGTTGGCCGGGCGGCTGTAGATGTCGTCGGGCGTGCCCAACTGTTGCAGCACGCCGTCTTTCATCACCGCGATGCGGCTGCCCAGGGTCATGGCCTCGATCTGGTCGTGGGTCACGTAGACGCTGGTGATGCCTGACACCTGGTGCAGGCGTTTGATTTCAGCGCGCATCTCGACGCGCAGCTTGGCGTCCAGGTTACTCAGCGGTTCGTCAAACAAAAACAGCTGCGGCTTGCGCGCCAGAGCCCGGCCCATGGCCACGCGCTGGCGCTGGCCACCGGACAGCTGCGCGGGGCGGCGGTCCAGCAAGTGGGTAATTTGCAACATGGCCGCAACTTCGTTGATGCGCTTTATGCGGTCAGCCTTGGGGACTTTGCGCATTTCCAGCGCGAAGCCGATGTTCTCGGCCACGCTCATGGTGGGGTACAGCGCGTAGCTCTGAAACACCATCGCGATGTCGCGCTGGGCCGGGGCCACGCCCACCACGTTGCGCTCGCCGATGCGGATTTCGCCTTCGGTGGGTTCTTCCAGCCCGGCGATGATGTTGAGCAAAGTGGACTTGCCGCAGCCGGACGGACCGACCAGGATCAAGAATTCGCCCGGGGCCACGTCGATGTCGATGCGCTTGAGCACCTCGACCATTTTGTCGCCGCTGCCGAAGGTTTTGCGGATGCCTTGAATGTGGAGTGCGGATGCCATAACTTTTTATCCTTTCACAGCACCGGCTGTGAGTCCTTTAACGAAGAATTTGCCTGCCAACACATAGATCAGGATGGTGGGCAAGCCCGCGATCACGGCAGCCGCCATGTCCACGTTGTAGTTTTTCACGCTGCTGGTGGTGTTGACCATATTGTTCAGGCCCACGGTGATGGGCTTGCTGTCGGCGCCGCTGAAGGCCACGCCGAACAAAAAGTCGTTCCAGATGTTGGTGAACTGCCAGATCAGCGTGACCATCACGATGGGTGTGGACAGCGGCACGATGATGCGGATAAAGATGCGCCAGAAGCCCGCACCGTCGATGCGCGCTGCATTCACCAGCTCTTTCGGGATGGCGGCGTAGTAGTTGCGAAAGAACAGCGTAGTGCCCGCCAGACCGGCCAGGCAGTGCACAAAGATCAAACCGCCCACCGAGCTGGAAATGCCCAGCCAGCCCAGAATCTGGCTCATCGGCAGCAGCACCACCTGGAACGGCATGAACACACCAAACAGCATGAAGCCGAACAGCACTTCGCTGCCCCGGAACTTCCACAGGCTCAGCACGTAGCCGTTGATGGCGCCCCACAGGGTGGAGATCAGCACCGCAGGCACCACGATCAGCACCGAATTCCAGAAGAAGGGCTGCAAGCCCCGGCAGTCGGTGCCGGTGCAGGCGCTGGACCAGGCCAGCGTCCAGGCTTCAAAGTTCAGGCTGCCGGGCAGGCTGAGCAGGTTGCCGCTGCGGATTTCTTCCGCGTCCTTGAACGAGGTGGCCAGCATCACATACATCGGTGCCAGAAAAAACAGCGCCGCCAGCAGCAGCACGCCGTAGATCAGCACACGGGAAAAGGTCTTACCGATCATGGGGTTTGCTCCGCAGTTCACTGTACAAATAGGGCACCACGATGGCCGCCACCGTGGCCAGCATCATGGTGGCGCTGGCCGCGCCCAGGCCAATCTGGCCCCGGGTAAAGCTCATCACGTACATGAAGGTAGCGGGCACGTCGGTGGCATAGCCGGGGCCGCCGCCGGTCAGGGCCATCACCAGGTCGAAGCTTTTGATCGACAGGTGCGACAAGACCATGATGGTCGAGAACACCACCGGCCGCAGGATCGGCAAAATAATGCGCCAGTAGATGCGCGGCAGGCTGGCACCGTCGATCTGCGCGGCCTTGATGATGCTGTCGTCGATGCCGCGCAGGCCCGCCAAAAACAGCGCCATCGCGAACCCGGCAGATTGCCAGATGCCGGCAATCACCACGCAGTAAATCGCGGTGTCGCTCTGCACCAGCCAGTCAAAGCTGAAGCTGGTCCAGCCGATGTCGTGCATCAGCTTCTCCAGCCCCAGGCTGGGGTTGAGCATCCACTTCCAGGCGGTGCCGGTGACGATGAACGACAGCGCCATCGGGTACAAATAAATGGTGCGCAGCAGGCCTTCGGCGCGGACCTTTTGGTCCAACACGATGGCCAGGGCCATGCCGATCAGCATCGCGCCGCCCACGTAGAGCACGCTGAAGATGCCTAAGTTTTTCAGGGCCAGCCACCAGCGGTCCATCTCCCAGAGCTTGGCGTATTGTTCCAAGCCCACAAATTCGTCGTAATTGGGCAGCATGCGCGACGCGGTCATGGACAGCACGCCGTTCCAGATCATCAGCCCGTAGATAAACGCAAAGCCCAGCACAAAGCCGGGCGCGATCACCAGCTTGGGCAGGGATTGCTCAAAATTTAACTTCATAGGGTCACTCTTAAAAAATAAAGCCCCACCCCGCGTAAGCGGAATGGGGAGCAGCTGCCGCAATAGACGCGACTGTCTTCACCAAGGAACCCAGGGAACCGGCTTTGCCGGGCCCAAAGGTTCGCCCCCTGCTGGGGGTTGGCGAAGCGACACGCAGTGCGCGCAGCCTGGGGGTGTGCCCTATTACTTCGTCTTGGCGGCAGAGGCGATGTTCTTCATCGCATCGGCAACGCTGATCTTGTCGTCGTTCCAGAACTGGCTCACAGCGTCCTTGATCGCACCTTCAGCTGCGGGGCTGACGGCCATGCCGTGGGCGATGGAGGGCACCAGGCTGCCGGTTTTGGCGGTGGCCACGAAGTCCTTGGCGGAGAGCTTGGCGCAGTCGTCAAACTTGTCCAGGTTCATGTTCAGGCGCACCGGAATGGAGCCCTTGTTCAGGTTAAAGATTTCCTGGAACTCGGTGCCCATGATGGCGGCAGCCAGGTCGCCCTGGGCTTTTTGCGCATCGGCCGACTTCAGCTTGAACATGGCGAACGAGTCGATGTTGTAGGTGTAAGCCGATGCCGTGCCGGGGGCGGCAGCGCACAGGAAGTCCTTGCCCGGCACCTTGCCAGCGGCCAGAAACTCGCCCTTGGCCCAGTCACCCATGAACTGGAAGCCCGCCTTGCCCTGCATCACCATGGCGGTGGTCAGGTTCCAGTCACGGCCTGCGGAGGCAGCGTCGGTGTAGCCCTTGATCTTGCGGAAGGTTTCCAGCGACTTGGTCATCGTAGGGCTGGTCAGGGCCTTCTGGTCCAGCTTCATCAGCGCGTCGTTGTAGAACTTGGCACCGCCCACGCCCAGCACCACCGACTCAAAGGTGGTGAAGTCTTGCCAGTTTTGGCCACCATGCGCCACGGCGATCAGGCCGGCGGCCTTGATCTTGTCGGCTGCGGCGAAGAATTCGTCGTAGGTCTTGGGCATGCCCGCCACGCCGGCCTTCTTCAGCACTTCGGGGTTCGCCCAAATCCAGTTCACGCGGTGCACGTTGACCGGTGCGGCCACGTAGTTGCCCTTGTACTTCATGCCATCGGCCACGGCCTTGGGCAGCAGGCTGTCCCACTTCTCGGCCTTGGCGGTAGCGTCCAGATTGGCCAGCACGCCTTCGGCTGCCCATTCTTGGATGGCAGGGCCCTTGATCTGGGCAGCAGCAGGTGGGTTACCCGACACGACGCGGCTCTTCAGCACGGTGGCTGCGTTGTCACCACCGCCACCGGCCACGGCGAAGTCTTTCCAGACGTGGCCCTTGGCTTGCATGATTTTCTTGAGTTCGGCGACCGACTTGGCCTCGCCACCCGAAGTCCAGTAGTGCAGCACTTCGACCTCGCCAGCGTGCAGAGCGCCCGCAGCAACAACAACAGCCACGGCCAGCGCCAATTTGGAAAGCTTCATCATCAATCTGTCTCCTAGGTGTGCCGCCCGCATCGGATGGAGGGCAAGGCAACGGGTGGGTTCAGCGGGGCACCATGCCACACCGAGAACGTTAATTTTTCATTAATTAACGAATTATGAATACTAGGGCTTTCCCTTGGGATCAGCAATGCACTACAGTTTTAATAGCTACTTGCGCATATACATATTGCGCTAGAGGCACTTTTTATAGATAAAACAGCCCGTGGCCCTGCCCTACCCGTTTATCATTCCCGCCATGCTCGCCACCTTCACCAGCTTCCTTTTGCTCGGCATCGTGCGGCTGTTGACCGGGGCGCAGGCCCGCTGGCACGGCTGCCCGCCCAAGGCCGAACAGCGCATTTATTTCGCCAACCACCAGAGCCACGTCGATCTGGTGCTGATCTGGGCCGCCCTGCCGACCGAGCTGCGCAGCACCACCCGCCCCATCGCCGCCAAAGACTACTGGACCGGGTCACGTTTTAAAAAGTGGCTGACCAGCGCCGTCTTTAACGCGGTGTATGTAGACCGGGTGCGGACCGGCGAACAAGACCCGCTGGAACCCTTGGCCGAAGCGCTGCACAACGGCGACTCCATCATCCTGTTCCCCGAGGGCACGCGCGGCCACCTGCCCGAGCCGCAGCCCTTCAAGGCCGGGCTGTACAACCTGGCGGTGCAGTTTCCGCACGTGGTGCTGGTGCCCACCTGGATCCACAACGTGCAGCGCGTGATGCCCAAGGGCGAGGTGATTCCGGTGCCGGTGCTGTGCTCGGTGACCTTTGGCACGCCGATGCAGGTAGCGCCGGGCGAGGAGCGGCGGGCGTTTTTAGACCGGGCTCGCTTGAACGTGATTGCCTTAAGAGACATATGAATCAATTCATACGCGCCTTGAGCGGCAGCCAGCAAGTGGCCGCATTGTTTCTGCTGGTGTTTGGCGTGCTGTCTCTGGCCAGCGTGGCACTGATGCTGGTGTCGCTGCGTGAGCGTGACGACGGGGACTTCAAGGCCACCTTTGGCTCCGACCTGGACGACCTGCGCCGCCTGCTGCGCCACACCTGGTTCATGGCCGCCACTTTCTGGCTGGGCTGGGTGCTGGGCGGCTGGGTGGCGATCAGCCTGTTTGGGCTGGTGGCATTTTTTGCGCTGCGCGAATTCATCACCCTGTCGCCCACCCACCGGGGCGACCACCGCAGCCTGATTTTGGCGTTTTTTGTGGTGCTGCCCGCGCAGTTTTGGCTGGTGGGCGGGCGGTACTTTGACCTGTTCACGGTGTTTATCCCGGTGTATGTGTTTTTGGCGCTGCCGCTGGTGGGCGCGCTGGCCGACGACCCGCACCGCTTTCTGGAGCGCAACGCCAAAATGCAGTGGGGCATCATGGTCTGCGTCTACGGCACCAGCCACATCCCGGCGCTGGTCCGGCTGGAGATTCCGGGCTACGCCGAGAAAAGCGCGTTTTTGGTGTTCTTTCTGGTGCTGGTGGTGCAGACCTGCATGCTGGTGCAGCACCTGGCCGCTCGCAAGCTCCAGCGCCCGCCGCGTGCGCCCCACATCAGCCAAAGCTTTAACTGGACCAGCTGGGCGATTGGCGTGGCGGCGGGCGGCCTGGTGGGCGGCTTGCTGGCGGGCATCACCCCGTTTAAACCCGGCCAGGCCCTGGCGATGGCGCTGATCGCCTGCGTGGCGGGCACGGCTGGCCACCTGGTGATGAAAGCCCTGAAGCGCGACCGGGGCATCACCAACTGGGGCAATGAGGGCCAGTCCATCACCGGCGCCAGCGGCCTGCTCGACCGGGTGGATGCACTGTGTTTTGCGGCACCGATCTTCTTCCATTCGGTGCGGTGGTTTTTTAGGCTGTAGCGCATATGCTACCTACACAACCAGCTACAAAATAAATAGCATGCGACTTCTTGGTATTGACCCCGGCTTACAAACCACTGGCTTCGGCCTGATCGACGTGGACGGCTCCAACCTCAGTTACGTGGCCAGCGGCACCATCAAAACCACGCACCTGGACCTGGGGCAGCTGCCTGCGCGCATCAAGATTTTATTTGACGGAATCTGCGAGGTCTGCGCCCGCTACGAGCCGGATGCCGCGTCGGTGGAAATCATTTTTGTCAACGTGAACCCCCAGTCCACCCTGCTGCTGGGCCAGGCGCGCGGGGCCAGCCTGGCGGCGCTGGGGCACAGCAATTTGCCGGTGTCGGAATACACCGCACTGCAAATGAAAAAAGCCGTGGTCGGCCACGGCCGGGCCGACAAAACCCAGGTGCAAGAGATGGTGAAACGGCTGCTCAAACTGCCCGTGCTGCCCGGCAAAGATGCCGCCGACGCACTGGGCATGGCCATCACGCACGCCCACGTGGGACATGCAATGGCCCGTTTGGCGCAAGCCACGCCGCTGTCGCGCAAGACCAGCGGCATGTACCGCGACGGGCGGATCAATTAGTGGCTCAGGCCAAGCGTTCCAAAATCAACACCGTGAAGAAGCCAAACGCCGCCAGCAGCGTCCACTTCAAAATTACCCAGCCCCAGCGCAAATAACGGTGGTTGTGCGTACCCACATAAAACGCAAACGACACTCCCGCGCCCAACAGCAGGAACAGGATGGCCCAGCGGAACAGCAGCATGGTGCTACCAGGCTTTGGCGAGTTGGGCGAAGCCTGCGGGGGCTTTAGACGCATCATCAAACGTCACGATTTCCCAGGCCTCGGTGTTCACCATGAGTTCTCGGATCAGCTTGTTGTTCAGCGCGTGGCCGGACTTCATGGCGCTGTAGCTGGCCAGCAGCGGCTTGCCCAGCATGTACATGTCGCCCATCGCGTCCAGCACCTTGTGCTTGACGAATTCATCGTCGTAGCGCAGGCCACCGGCGTTGAGCACCTTGTAGTCGTCCATCAGGATGGCGTTGTCCATACCGCCGCCCAGGCCCAGGCCGTTGGCGCGCAGCATCTCGGCATCGCGGGTAAAGCCGAAGGTGCGGGCGCGGGCAATGTCGCGGATATAGGAATCGGAGCCCAGGTCAAACTCGACATGCTGCCCGGTGGAATCTACCGCCGGGTGGTCGAAGATGATGTCAAAACTCAGCTTGTAGCCGTGGTACGGCTCTAGCCGGGCCCACTTTTCGGCCGTGCCCGTGCCTTCGCGCACTTCCACCGGCTGGGTCACGCGGATAAAGCGGCGCGGGGCTTTTTGCAGCTCGATGCCCGCCGTTTGCAGCAGGTAGACAAAAGCCGCCGCCGAACCGTCCAGGATGGGCACTTCTTCGGCGGTGATTTCCACGATCAGGTTGTCAATGCCCAGGCCCGCGCAGGCCGACATCAGGTGCTCCACGGTAGACACCTTGGCCGAACCGCTGGACACGGTGGTGGCCATGCGGGTGTCGGTCACCGACTCAGCCGTCATGGCAATGTCCACCGGCACCGGCAGATCGGTACGGCGAAACACGATGCCGGTATCGGGCGGTGCGGGGCGCAGCGTCAATTCGACCCGCTGGCCGCTGTGCACGCCCACGCCAACGGCTTTGGTGAGGGACTTGAGGGTTCTTTGCTGGAGCATGGGCATGATTTTAATTGGCAGGCCTATTCCTCGCGGCCTGTAAGTCAAAGCGTGGCCGTCGCAATTTCCATCCAGGCAATGCCGGGCTGCTTCTCAATGGCGATGCGCGGGCCGTCCAGCCGATAGGTCAATGTGCAGAGCTGCCGTGGGCTGGACAAAACACCGGGGTTCAAGACCGCATAGTTGTGCCCTGCCGCATGGCGCACCGAGGGTGTCACCAGTCCGGGATGCCCTTCGCGGTGCAATCTTGCGCCGACAGACTGTGTGGTGCGGTAGTCGGTCTTGTGCAGCAAGCTGGGCTGTTGGCCCGCCAATGGCCGCAAGTCCACCAAAGCCGCATCGCAGGCAACCTCGTACAGTTTGCGCTCACCCACGACCGGCTCTTTTTCAAATCCGGCATCGGTCAAGAATCCATTAAACCAGTGGTATGCCGTTTCAAAAACCGAGGTTTCAGCCGAGTCACAGCCGTACCAAATACCAAATGAGCCGTCAGAGAAGCGGCTGGCTTGCCAGTGCTTGAAGGGCCAGCCAATCGCATTCCACCATTCGGCATCCTCAAAGGGGCGGTGTATGACGGGGGTTCTGGACTGGTACAGCGGCGGCTTCACTGCATCCTCCACTTGCTGCGCAAGTGCCCACTCTTCAGGGCTACTGGTCAGGTCATCAAACAGGTCTTGTGCTGCGCGAATGGACACAATATTGCGGATGGCGTTGCAATGCACATCGGCCAACATGAGATGCGAAAACAACGGGTCCATCACATACCGCGCGCCCGGTCCAGATAGGCCCGCACCATCAACAAGCCCGAAAAACCCCACTCCCGCACGATGTCCACGGGGGTCAGGTTGTCAAATGCCTTGTTGCGTGTAGACATCCAGCGGTAGGCCAAATCGCGGTTGTGCGGAAACAGCAAACGCAGATTCTTGTGGATGCCCAATATATGGCCAACCCGCTCAAACTGGTCGCGGCTGGTGCCGATGGGCTCGCCCTTGCGGTAGCGCGTCAGTGCCGCGCGGTTGCTGGCGGCAATCCCCAACAGCGCCGCTTGGTCTTCCGTCGGCAACGTCCAATGGTCAAGCAAAGTCATCACCATTTTTGCCAGCGCACCCCGGTCTTGTGAGGCCGGTACGAGGTCAGCGTGCTCTAGTACAGCGGACATGTCTGCCCTCCTTTGTGGCGAGTCGATGGGATGGTGTCAATATAGCACGCCGTTCTTTTTGCAACAATTATTGTTGCAAAAAGAACGTATCATGCATTAACCACACGCTTCAACTCGCACCGGTTCCCATCAGGGTCAGTGAACACGCCGATACAGCCCCAGTCAAACGACAACCGCTGCACCGGGCAGCCCCGGCTCTCCAGTTCGGCCGCTGCGGCCTCCAGGTCGCTGACGTTGAAGCGCAGCACGGTTGGATTCTGGGAGCGGGCCTTTTCGGGCATGCCGCACACCCCACCGTCCTCCACCATAAGGTAGACCGCACCAAAGTCAAAACAAGTCAAAGATGCCTGCACATAGGCCACAGGAAGTGCTACGACATCGCGATAAAAGCGGACGCACTCGCCGTACTTTTCAACGAAAAGAATGACCCCGTGCTTAACGATGTGCATGGTGATGAACGTGAGCTGGTTAGAGCACTACCGCAAGATTAACGCGAGCACGCAGCCCCCAAGGCGAGCGCAGCAACGCCCCTTCGTGAACAGCGCAGAACCGGCTTCGCCGGGCTGCTGCTGTTGCCCCCTGCAAGGGGGTTGGCGCTGCCACATGCGTTATCGGCCCTTTGGACCGATTCCGGGGCAGTGGGCAAGCCTGGGGGTGTACCAAGCTAGTCGGCTTGTTTGCGCAGGAAGGCCGGGATCTCGTAGTCGTCCATGCCACCCGACGACAGTGCGTCCACCCGGGCGCTGGCCTGGGTGCGGTTAGGGGTGCGCCAGACGGCGGGGCCGCGCAGGGATTCGTAGTCGGGCTGGCTGTTGCCCATGCCGGAGCTGATGCCACCTGCTTGCACGGGCAGGGTGAAGCCTACGTTGTCGGTGCCGGTGCGCTGCACCACCACTTGCAGCGGAGCGGCGACGCGGCGTTTGCTCAAACCGGTGGCAACCACCGTCACGCGGATTTTCTCGCCCAAGCTGTCGTCGTAGGCGGTGCCGTAGATCACGTGCGCGTCGGGCGAAGCGTAGGCGCGGATGGTGTTCATGGCCAGCTTGGATTCGTTCAGCTTGAGCGAGCCCTTGGCGGCGGTGATCAGCACCAGCACGCCCTTGGCACCCGACAGGTCGATGCCTTCCAGCAGCGGGCAGGCCACGGCCTGCTCGGCGGCGATGCGGGCGCGGTCGGGGCCGTCGGCCACAGCGGTGCCCATCATGGCTTTGCCAGGCTCGCCCATCACGGTACGCACGTCTTCAAAGTCGACGTTCACATGGCCGGGCACGTTGATGATTTCGGCAATGCCGCCGACGGCGTTTTTCAGCACGTCGTTGGCGTGGGCAAAGGCTTCGTCTTGGGTGATATCGTCGCCCAGCACTTCGAGCAGCTTCTCGTTCAGCACCACAATCAGCGAATCGACATTGGCTTCCAGCTCGGCCAGGCCGTTGTCGGCATTGGCCATGCGTTTGGGGCCTTCAAAGTCGAAGGGCTTGGTGATCACGCCGACCGTCAGGATGCCCATTTCTTTGGCCACGCGGGCAATCACAGGGGCCGCACCGGTGCCGGTACCGCCGCCCATGCCAGCGGTGATGAACAACATGTGCGCACCAGAAATCGCGGCGCGGATATCGTCCACGGCCAATTCGGCGGCTTCACGGCCCTTGTCGGGCTTGCTGCCCGCGCCCAGACCGCTCAGGCCCAGCTGGATGGTCTTGTGCGCCACGCTGCGGCCCAGGGCCTGCGCGTCGGTGTTGGCGCTGATGAACTCCACGCCCTGCACGTTGCAGCCAATCATGTGCTCCACGGCATTGCCGCCGCCGCCGCCGACACCGATCACTTTGATCTGGGTGCCTAGGTTAAATTCTTCGACTTCAATCATTTCGATGGCCATGTGTTACTCCTGATATCTTAATTAAGTGGGTTGCTTGCATACATGTGTTGTTTTTGTTTTTAGGGGGCATCACACCTCCAGGGCGGATGGCAGTGACGCCATCGCCCATCCTTTGGGGGACTTCCCCGCGCGAGCCAAATTTTGGCGTGCATGGTTAAAAGTTCCCCACAAACCAGTCTTTGACGCGGCCGACCGCTGTCTTCATGGAACCGTTTTTCTGCGCTACCTTGAAGCCGCGTGCGCGGCCAATGCGGGCCTCTTCCAGCAGGCCCATCACGGTGGCGGCGCGGGGCTGCGACACCATGTCGGACAGGGCACCACGGTACTTGGGCACGCCCCGGCGCACCGGTTTCAGAAAAATATCTTCGCCCAGCTCGACCATGCCGGGCATAACTACGCTGCCGCCGGTGAGCACAATGCCACTGGACAGCACGTCTTCAAAGCCCGACTCGCGGATGACCTGGGCCACCAGTGAGTAGATTTCTTCCACACGCGGCTCGATGACCCCGGCCAGCGCTTGGCGGCTCAGCATGCGCGGGCCCCGGTCGCCTAGACCTGGCACTTCCACCTGCGCGTCCGGGTCGGCCAGCAACTGCTTGGCGTAGCCGCTTTCAACCTTGATGTCTTCGGCATCTTTGGTGGGCGTGCGCAGGGCCATCGCGATGTCGCTGGTGATCAGGTCGCCGGCAATCGGGATCACCGCCGTGTGGCGGATCGCACCGTTGGTGAAGATGGCCACGTCGGTGGTGCCTGCGCCGATGTCCACCAGGGCCACGCCCAGCTCACGTTCGTCTTCGGTCAGCACCGACAGGCTGCTGGCCAGCGGGTTCAGCATCAGCTGGTCCACGTCCAGGCCGCAACGGCGCACGCATTTGATGATGTTCTCGGCGGCGCTTTGCGCGCCGGTCACGATGTGCACCTTGGCCTCCAGGCGGATGCCGCTCATGCCGATGGGCTCTTTTACGTCCTGCCCGTCGATGATGAATTCCTGCGGCTCCACCAGCAGCAGGCGCTGGTCGGTAGAGATGTGGATGGCCTTGGCGGTTTCCACCACGCGGGCCACATCGGCGGCGGTGACCTCGCGGTCTTTCACCGCCACCATGCCGCTGGAGTTGATGCCCCGGATGTGGCTGCCGGTGATGCCGGTGTAGACGTGCGAGATCTTGCAGTCGGCCATCAGCTCGGCCTCTTTCAGCGCCATCTGGATGCTCTGCACGGTGGCATCAATGTTCACCACCACGCCGCGCTTCAAGCCGTTGCTGGGGGCCACGCCGAACCCGGCCAGCTTCAGCTCGCCGCCCGCCAGCACCTCGGCCACCACCACCATCACCTTGGCGGTGCCGATGTCCACCCCGACGACTAAATCTTTGTACTCTTTTGCCATAGTGCGTCCTGTAATTCAATGTCCAGTTTGTTTGGGCTTGGGCACCAAGGGCGGTGCGGCCAAGGTGGTCACGCCGCGCAAGCGCAGGGCGTAACCTTCTGTGTAGCGCAGGTCGGCCTGCTCCACGGCATCCACCGTGCGGCCATATTCCTTGGCCACCTGGGCCACGGTGCCGATAAAGCGCTGCACGCGCTGGGTAATTTCTTCGGCCGTGCCCCGGCCCAGCTCTACGGCACCACCGGCATCGGTTTGCAGGCGCCAGCCGCCGCGTTTGCTCAGGGTGAGCTGGTCCAGCGTCACGTCCAGCGGGGCCAGCAAGGGGGCCAGCGTGCGGTACATGCCCAGAATCTGGCCGGCCTGCTCTTCGGGGCCATTCAGGCGCGGCAGGTCGTCGCGGTCTACCTCGCCCACGTTCGCCTCAAACACTTCGCCAAAGTTGTTCAGCAGGCGCAAGTCGCTGTCATCGCCCCAGTAAGCCACCGCTTGCTGCTCTTGCAGCACCACCCGCAGGCGGTTGGGAAACTCGCGCCGCACCACCGCCTTGCGGACCCAGGGCAGCGCCTCGAACGTGGCCTTGGTAGCCGCCAGGTCTACCGTAAAGATGGTGCCCTTGATCTTGCCGCCCAGGTTGGCACGCAGGGTCACGTCGTTGGTGTGCGCCACATCGCCCACCACCGATATACCGCCAATCGCAAACAGCGACTGCCGCGCCGTCCACTGCACCAGCGCCACCAACCCGAGGACGAGCGCGCCCAGGAACAGCACCAACGCGGTGGTGTTCATGAGCTTGACGTCGAAGGGGGCGGACAGCTTGGGCATGCTTATGGCGCGGTGGTCGTTCCGTAGTCCAGCACCGCCGTTTGCAGCAGGCGCACACACAGGGCTTCATAGCTGATACCGGCGGCGCGGGCCGACATGGGCACCAGCGAATGGCTTGTCATGCCGGGCGCGGTGTTGATCTCCAGCAGGTAGGGCTGGCGGGTGGTTGCGTCGATCATCACGTCGGCCCGCGCCCAGCCCCGGCAGCCCAGGGTCAGGAAGGCTTTGCGCACGATGGCCTGGATGGCGGCTTCCTCGCCCTCGGGCAGGCCGCAGGGCACCAGGTACTGGGTGGTGTCGGTAAAGTATTTGTTCTGGTAATCGTAGTTGCCTTCGGGCGCTTGGATGCGGATCACCGGCAGCACCTCGGTCTGGTCTCCGCTGCCCAGCAGGGGGATGGTGACCTCGTCGCCCGCTACAAATTGCTCGCACAACACCTTGGGGTCGAGCTGGGCGGCCAGGGCGTAGGCGGCGTCCACCTGGTCCAGCGACAGCACCTTGGTCAACCCCAGCGACGAGCCTTCTCGGGCGGGCTTGACGATCATCGGAGCGCCCAGGGTGGCAAAGGCCACGCGGGTGGCCTCGGCGCTGTCCACCTCGCACCAGCCCGGTGTGGGCAGGCCCTCGGCACGCCAGATGCGCTTGGTCATCACCTTGTTGACGGCGATGCTGGAGGCCATTACGCCGGAGCCGGTGTACGGAATGCCCAGCAATTCGAGGGCACCTTGCACCGTGCCGTCTTCGCCAAAGCGGCCATGCAGGGCGATGAAGCAGCGGGCAAAGCCTTCGCGCTTCAAGTCGCCCAGATCACGCTCGCTGGGGTCGAACGCATGCGCGTCCACGCCCTGGCTGCGCAGCGCGGCCAGCACGCCGGTGCCCGACATGAGTGACACCTCGCGCTCGGCGGAGGCCCCGCCCATCAGCACAGCCACTTTTCCTAATGTGGCCCCCACGTTTGTCGCTCCGCGTACTGCACTGCCCCCCAAGGGGGCGTTCACGTCTTGGGGCGGCCCTGCGTCGCTCATATTTACAGAATTAATGCTCATAGCGCAATTTCCGCCTGCACAGGCAGCTCTTTATTTAATAGCAAATCAACCACCTTGCCGGGCACGGCACCGATGGAGCCAGCGCCCATGCACAGCACCACGTCGCCGTCGCGGGCGGTGTCGGCAATCGCCTGCGGCATGGCGGCGATGTCGTCGATGAAGACTGGTTCCACCCGGCCCGCCACGCGCAGGGCGCGGGCCAACGCACGGCCGTCGGCCGCCACGATGGGGGCTTCGCCCGCCGCGTAGATTTCGCCCAGCAGCACCACATCGGCCTCGCCAATCACCCGCACAAAGTCTTCAAAGCAGTCGCGCGTGCGGCTGTAGCGGTGCGGCTGGAAGGCCAGCACCAGGCGGCGACCGGGGAATGCACCGCGTGCAGCAGACAAGGTGGCCGCCATCTCGACCGGGTGGTGGCCGTAGTCATCCACCAGGGTGAACGTGCCGCCGTCTTTGGCAGGCTGCTCTCCGTAAGGCTGAAAGCGGCGGCCCACGCCCTCGAAGGTAGCCAAAGCGCGCTGCACGGCGGCATCGGGCACATCCAGCTCGGCAGCGATGGCGATGGCCGACAAGGCGTTCAGCACGTTGTGGCGGCCCGGCAGGTTGAGCACCACGTCCAGGTCGGGCAAGACCACGCCGTTGCGGCGCTGCACGGTGAAATGCATCTGAGCGCCCACGGCACGCACGTCCACGGCACGCACTTGCGCGCCTTCTTCAAAACCGTAGCTGGTGACGGGGTTGGTCACCTCGTCCACGATGGCGCGTACGCCGGGGTCGTCGGTACACAGAATGGCCGTGCCGTAAAAGGGCATGCGGTGCAGAAAATCAACGAAGGCTTTCTTCAAATTATTGAAGTCGTGGCCGTAGGTTTCCATGTGGTCGGCATCGATATTCGTCACCACCGCCATCACCGGCAGCAGGTGCAAAAAGGAGGCATCGGACTCGTCGGCCTCAACCACGATGTAGTCACCGGTGCCCAGCCGGGCATTGGCCCCGGCGCTGTTCAAGCGGCCACCGATCACAAAGGTCGGGTCCAGCCCGGCCTCGACCAGCACGCTGGCCACCAGGCTGGTGGTGGTTGTTTTGCCGTGGGTACCGGCGATGGCGATGCCTTGCTTCAGGCGCATCAACTCGGCCAGCATCAAGGCGCGTGGCACGATGGGCACGTGCTGGGCACGGGCGGCAATCACCTCGGGGTTATCGGCCTTCACGGCGGTGGAGGTGACGATGGCATCGGCCCCGGCAATGTTCTCTGGCGTGTGGCCGATACAGGTGGTGATGCCCAGGCCGCCCAGGCGGCGCAGCGTGGCGCTGTCGCTCTGGTCAGAACCCGACACCACGTAGCCCAGCTTGTGCAGCACCTCGGCAATGGCCGACATGCCCGAGCCGCCAATGCCGACGAAGTGGATGTGGCGTACAGCGTGTTTCATGGGGCTAATTCCTCACAGGCGGCGACTACGGCTTCGGTAGCGCCTATTTTTTGCATCTTTTTGGCCTCTAGCGCATATTGCACCAGCGCAGGCCGCTCTAAATTTTGTAGCATTTGGGCCAAACCCTGTGCCGTCAGGTCGCGCTGCTGCACCAGCATGCCGCCACCGGCTCGCACCAAAAACTGGGCATTGGTGGTCTGGTGGTCGTCCACCGCCGCCGGGAACGGCACCAACAACGCCGCCACGCCCACCGCTGCCAGCTCGGTCACGGTGCTGGCACCGGCGCGGCAGATCACCAGATCGGCGTGGGCGTAGGCGGCTGCGGCATCGTCGATGAACGGGGTCAAGTCGCCCTGCACCCCTGCTGCCGCATAGCTGGCACGCAGAGCCTCCATTTGCTTGGCACCGCTTTGGTGGCGCACCTGGGGCCGCTGGTCGGCGGGCAGCAGCGCCAGCGCCTGGGGCACCGTGTCGTTCAAGGCCTTGGCCCCCAAGCTGCCGCCCACCACCAGCACCTGCAAGGGCCCGGTGCGGTGGGCAAAGCGGGTGGCGGGATCGGCCTGGTGCAAAAATTCGGTGCGCAGCGGGTTGCCCACCCACACGCCGTTAGACAGCACATGCGGAAACGCGGTGAACACCCGCTTGGCGACCCGCGCCAGCAACTTGTTGACCAGCCCGGCAACCGAGTTTTGTTCGTGTAGCACCAGCGGCTTGCCCAGCAGCACGGCCATTAGCCCGCCGGGGAAAGCGATGTAGCCACCCAGGCCCACCACCACGTCGGGTTGGACGCGGCGCAGCACCTGCGCACTGTGCCAGCAGGCCTTGGCCAGCCGCAGCGGCAGGCGCAGCAGCGTACCCAGACCTTTGCCGCGCACGCCGCCAAAATCCACCGGCTCAAAAGCAAAACCCCGTGGTGGCACCAATTGCTGCTCCATGCTGCCGGGCACGCCCAGCCAGTGCACGCGCCAGCCTTTGGCCCGCAGCGCTTCGGCCACGGCCAAGCCAGGGAAGATGTGCCCCCCGGTGCCACCGGCCATGACAAGTGCGCAGCGCTGCGTCATACGCGGGCTCCGTGCATCAGTTGTCTGTTTTCAAAATCAACGCGCAACACCACCGCCAACGCCACCAGATTCCACAAAATCGCCGAGCCACCAAAGCTCATCAGCGGCAGCGTCAGCCCCTTGGTGGGCAATGCGCCCAGGTTCACGCCCATGTTGATGAAGGTCTGAAAGCCCATCCACAGGCCCACACCCTGGGCCACCAACCCGGCAAACAGGCGGTCCAGCGCGATGGCTTGGCGGCCAATGTGCATGATGCGGCGGATCAGCCAGAAGAACAGGCAGATCACCGTGACCACGCCGACCAGGCCAAACTCTTCGCCAATCACGGCCAGCAAAAAGTCGGTGTGCGCCTCGGGCAGCCAGCTGAGTTTTTCGATGCTGCCACCCAGTCCTACGCCAAAAATCTCGCCCCGGCCAATGGCGATGAGCGAGTGGGTGAGCTGGTAGCCCTTGCCCAGGGCGTTGGTGTCGCTCCAGGGGTCGAGGTAGGCAAAGATGCGCGCCCGGCGGTAGTCGTTGAAGGCGATCATCAGGCTGAACGCGCCCAGCAAAATGGTGGAGATCAAAAAGAACATGCGGGCGTTGACCCCGCCCAAAAACAGAATGCCCATGGCGATCACGGCGATCACCATGAACGCGCCCATGTCAGGCTCGGCCAGCAACAAGATGCCGATGACCCCCATCGCCAGCCCCATCGGCCAGACGGCACGCAGAAAGTGCTCCTTCACGTCCATCTTGCGCACCATGTAGTCGGCGGCGTAGACCACGGTGGCGAACTTGGCCATTTCAGACGGCTGGAAGTTCATCACCCCCAGCGGCAGCCAGCGCCGCGCACCGTACACCACCTTGCCCACGCCCGGAATCAGCACCAGCACCAGCAGCACCAGCGAGAACAAAAACAACCACGGAGCCCAGCGTTCCCAGGTGCGCAGCGGCACCTGAAACGAGATCAGCGCCGCCACAAACGCCACGCACAAAAAGAGGGCGTGGCGGACCAGGAAGAAGTTGTGGTCGTACTTGGCGAAGCGCGGGTTGTCGGGCATGGCGATGGAGGCCGAATACACCATCACCAGCCCCCAGGCCAGCAGCGTCACCGTGACCCACAGCAGCGTTTGGTCAAAACCATGCACCCGCTGCGGCTGGCTGGGCGTGCGCGAGAAGCCGCTGGCCCCCAGCTTGACCGGCAAGGCATCGGCAGCGGCCTTGGGCAGGCCCTTGAACCAATCACCAAAGCGCAGGGACATCTGGCTCATGCGCTGCCTTCCCCGGCATCGGCCAGGGCCATCACGGCATCAATGAACACCTGGGCGCGGTGTTCGTAATTTTGAAACATGTCAAAACTGGCGCAAGCGGGCGACAGCAGCACCGCGTCGCCGGGGTGGGCGCGCTGGCTGGCGAGTTGCACCGCCTCGGCCATGCTGGCGGCATCCACCAGGGCTACACCCGCGTCGGCCAGCGCCACGCGGATCAGCGCTGCATCGCGGCCGATCAACACCACGGCGCGGGCGTAGCGGGCCACGGGTGCGGCCAGCGGGGTGAAGTCTTGGCCCTTGCCCTCGCCGCCCAGGATGGCGACGATGCGGCGCTCGGCCCCCAGGCCGGTGAGCGCGGCCACCGTGGCCCCAACGTTGGTGCCCTTGCTGTCGTCAAAGTATTCGATTTCGCGCACCACATCGACCGACTCGACCCGGTGCGGCTCGCCCCGGTATTCGCGCAGGCCGTAAAGCATGGGGGCCAGAGCGCAGCCTGCTGCCGTGGCCAAAGCCAGTGCAGCCAGCGCGTTGACGGCGTTGTGGCGGCCCCGGATACGCAAAGCGTCGGCAGGCATCAGGCGTTGGATGTAGAGATCGTCGGCGGCTTCGCTGCGTTTGCGCTTGGTTTCATCGGCCTCCAGCGCACGCACCAGCCAGGCCATGCCGTTGACCACTTCGATGCCGAAGTCGCCGGGGCGCTGCGGCATGTCGCCGCCAAAAGTGGTGTGGCGGCGCAGTTGGGGCTTTTGCAATTTGACGCGGATGGGTTCGGGCAGCATCGCCATCACGCTGGGGTCTTCGCGGTTCAGCAGCATCAGGCCTTGCTGGCCAAAGATGCGGGCCTTGGCCGCGCCATAGGCCTGCATGCTGCCGTGCCAGTCCAGGTGGTCTTGGGTCAGGTTGAGCACTGCAGCCGCCGTAGGCTCGAAACCCCGGGCCGTGTCGAGCTGAAAGCTGGACAGCTCCAGCACCCAAACTTCGGGCAGGGTGTTGGCTGCCATGTGGCCGGCCAGCGTATCCAGCAGCGTGGGGCCGATATTGCCCGCCACCGCCACGGTTTTACCGGCACGGGCCACCAGTTGCCCGGTGAGCGAGGTGACGGTGGTTTTGCCGTTGGTGCCGGTGATGGCCAGCACGGCGGGCTGGTAGCCCAGCGGCGCGGCGGGTGCGGCAATGGCCACGGGGGCCTCGTCATCTTCAGACGGCGCAGTGGCTTCTTCTTCGGCTTCTGGCTCCGCCACCGCAGGGGCCTGGCCCAGATCGGCCAGCGCCCGGGCAAACAGCGTCAGTTCGCCGCCCACGGGCAGGCCTGCGCGCTGCGCCTCGGCCAGCACCGGGGCCAGGGCCTCGGGTGACAGGCCCGGCGAACAGTACACGGCGCGCACGCCCTGGGCCAATGCGGCAGTAAACGGACCGGCAATGAACATAGCGGCGGACACGTCGGTCTGCAAGGTCGCCAGTTGCGGCGGAGCCTCGCGCGTGTCGGCTACGGTGACCTGCGCACCATGCTGGGCGCACCAACGCGCCATCGCCAGGCCGGACGCACCGAGGCCCAGGATCAACACGGGGAGGTCTTGCAAGTGCTTCATTTACCGCAGCTTCAACGTGGACAAGCCCACCAGGCACAGCAGCATGGTGATGATCCAGAAGCGCACCACGACCTGGGTTTCCTTCCAGCCGCTTTTCTCAAAGTGGTGGTGCAACGGGGCCATCTTCAAAATGCGCCGACCCGCACCGTATTTCTTCTTGGTGTACTTGAACCAGCTGACCTGCAACATCACCGACAGGGCTTCCACCACGAAGATGCCGCCCATGATGGACAGCACCACTTCCTGGCGCACGATCACCGCCACCGTGCCCAGCGCGCCGCCCAGTGCCAGCGCACCCACGTCACCCATGAAAACCTGTGCCGGATGGGTGTTGAACCACAAAAACGCCAGCCCGGCCCCTGCCATCGCCGCGCAAAACACCAGCAGCTCACCCGCGCCGGGGATGTGCTGCAAAAACAGGTATTTGGAATACACCGAGCTGCCCGTCACATAGGCAAACACGCCCAGCGCCGAGCCCACCAGCACTACCGGCATGATGGCTAGGCCGTCCAGGCCGTCGGTCAGATTCACCGCGTTGCTGGAGCCCACGATGACCAGATACGTCAGGATGACAAAGCCCAGCACGCCCAGCGGGTAGCTGACCTCTTTGAAAAACGGCAGCTGCAGCCCAGCCTTGGGCGGCAGGCTCAAATCAAAGCCCGACTGCACCCAGCTGAAAAACAGCTCCAGCACCCGCATATTGGAGTTTTCAGAAATGCTGAATACCAGGTACAGCGCGGCCACCAGCCCGATCAGCGACTGCCACATGTATTTTTCGCGCGAACGCATGCCCTCGGGGTCTTTGTTGACCACTTTGCGCCAGTCGTCTACCCAACCAATGGCCCCAAAGCCAAAGGTCACCAGCAGCACGATCCACACAAAGCGGTTGCTCAAGTCGACCCACAGCAGGGTCGAAATGGCGATGCACAGCAAGATCAGCACACCGCCCATGGTGGGTGTGCCCTGCTTGGCGAGGTGGCTTTCCATGCCGTAGCCGCGAATCGGCTGGCCGATCTTCAGTGCGGCCAAGCGGCGGATCACCACCGGACCTGCGGCCACGCCGATCAGCAGCGCCGTCATGGCGGCCATGACCGCACGGAAGGTGAGGTACTGGAAGACGCGGAAAAACCCGAACTCGGGCGACAGGGTTTGCAACCACTGGGCAAGACTAGGCAGCACGGGGGGAATCCTCGGAAGGTTGTTGTTTTTGGATGAAAGCCACGACCCGCTCCATCTGCATGAAACGCGAGCCCTTGACCAGCACGCTGGCCACCTCGGGCAGCTGGGTCTGCACCGCCGCCAAAAGCCCGTCGATGCTGTCGAAGTGCTGAGCCCCAAACGGGACCAGGTGTTGGGTGAGCGGGCCCAAAGTCAAAATCTGCTCAATGCCGCAGCGCTGCGCCTGGGCACCGGCTTCGGCATGGAACTGCGGCCCTTGGTCGCCCACCTCGCCCATGTCGCCCAGCACCAGCAGGCGTGGGCCGGGCAAGGCAGACAGCACGGCGATGGCGGCCTGCACCGAATCGGGGTTGGCGTTGTAGCTGTCGTCCACCACCGTCACGCTGCGGCCTGCGATGTGCAGGGCCAGCGCCTTGGAGCGGCCCTTGACCGGCTCGAACGCCGCCAGTCCTTGGGCGATAGCGGCCAGCGGCACGCCCGCAGCCAGGGCACAGGCGGTGGCGGCCAGCGAGTTCTTTACGTTGTGCAGCCCGGCGATGTGCAGCGCGTAGTGCAGCGGGCCTGCCGGGGTGTGGACCTGGACCTGCCATGCGCCATGGGCCCACAGTGGGGTGTCGGCGCACACATCGGCCGCTGACAGGGCGAATTGCAGTGGGCGGTGCGGCGCGCTCAAGGCTTGCCACACGGGGGTGAAGTCGTCGTCGGCCGGAAAAACCGCCACGCCGTCGGCGGCCAAGGCGGCCAGCACGCTGCCGTTTTCTTGGGCCACGGCCTCCACCGTCTGCATGAATTCCAGGTGCTCGCGCTGGGCGTTGTTGACCAAGGCCACGGTGGGCTGGGCCATAGCGGCCAGCAGCGCGATTTCACCGGGATGGTTCATGCCCAGCTCGACGACAGCCAGCCGGTGGTGGGCACGCAGGCGCAGCAGCGTCAGCGGCACGCCAATGGCGTTGTTGTAATTGCCCTGGGTGGCCAAAAAGGCCTCCGGCTGGGCGGCACGCAGGATGGAGGCGACCATCTGCGTCACGGTAGTTTTGCCGTTGCTGCCGGTCACGGCAATCAGCGGCAGGTGGAACTGGGCGCGCCAGCCGGTGGCCAGGGTGCCGAGTGCGGCCAGGGTGTCTGCCACCTCGATGCACGGCAGGCCGGGCAGCGCGTAGCCGGGGTGGCACAGAGCCGCCACCGCGCCGCTGGCTTGCGCCTGGGCCAGCAAGGTATTGGCATCAAAAGTGTCGCCCTTGAGGGCCACAAACAGGTCGCCGGGTTGCAGGCTGCGGGTGTCGCTGTGTACGCGGGTAATGGCAACGCTGCCGTCGCCCACCAGCCGTGCGCCGGGCAGCAGGGCCAGGGCTTGTTGCAGCGTCATCATGCGGCGGTTCCTTGGCTACCGACACCACGCAAAGCCAGGGCGGCTTCGGCATGGGCCTTGTCCGAGAAGGCGTGCTTCACGCCCGCCACCTCTTGCGTCGTCTCGTGGCCCTTGCCCGCCAGCAGCAGCACGTCGGCGGGAGCGGCCTGGGCGATGGCGTCGGCAATGGCCAACGCCCGGTCGGCCTGCACATGCACGCAGGCGTTGTGGCTCAGGCCCAGCAGAATCTGGCTGATGATGTGCTCGGGTTTTTCGCTGCGCGGGTTGTCGCTGGTGACCAGCACCAGGTCGGCGTTCTTCTCGGCCACAGCGGCCATCAGCGGGCGTTTGCTGTTGTCGCGGTCGCCACCGCAGCCAAACACGCACCACAGCTTGCCGCCACGGGCTTGCGCCAGCGGCTGCAAGGCCAGCAAGGCCTTGTCTAGTGCGTCGGGGGTGTGGGCGTAATCGATGGCTACCAGCGGCTGGCCGGGTGGGTTGATGCAGTCCATACGGCCGGGCACGGGTAGCAGGCCGTGGCCGGCCTGCACCGCCTCGGCCAGCGGCACGCCTACTGCACGCATGGCGCCGATCACGCCCAGCAGATTCGCCACGTTGTACTGCCCGATGACGGCGGTGCACAGGCTGTGGCGGGCACTGCCCTCCACCACCTCAAAGCACAAACCACCGGCTTCGTAATGGATGTTGCATGCTTGCAAGCGGGCCGCGTGGGTGCAGGAGAGCGTCCACACGTCCATATCGGTCAAAGATGCCGCCAGCGTCGCGCCTTGCGGATCGTCCACATTCACCACGGCCGCTTGCAAACCGGGCCAGCGGAACAGTTCGGCCTTAGCCTGCCAGTAGGCTTCGGTGCTGCCGTGGTAGTCCAGGTGGTCTTGGGTGAAATTGGTGAACACGGCCACGCGGATGCGTGTGCCGTCCAGGCGGCGCTCGTTCATTCCGATGCTGGAGGCCTCGATGGCGCACGCGCCCAGCCCCAGGTCCACAAAGCCCCGGAACGCCTGCTGCAAGCGCACCGGGTCGGGAGTGGTCAGGCCGGTGGCTAGCACATCGGGTGGAATTCCTATGCCCAAAGTGCCCACTACCGCACAGGGTGTCTGCGCATATAGCTCTGTTTTTGATAGCGCCTGTGCCAACCACCACGCGGTGGAGGTTTTGCCGTTGGTGCCAGTGATGGCCAGCACGTCCAGGCGGTCGCTCGGTTGCTGGCAGTAAGCGGCGGCAATCGGGCCGGTGGCGGCTTTCAGGCCGGTGTAGCTGGCGACGGCATCGCTGTCAAAGCCAAAAGCCTCGCTGCCAGCCTGCTCAACGAGGCAGGCAACCGCGCCCTGGGCCAGTGCGGCCTGCACAAACAGGCGGCCATCCACGGCTGCACCCGGCCACGCGATGAAGCCGTCACCTGGCTGAATGGCCCGGCTGTCCACTTGCAGGCTGCCGCGCACCCGGCTTTGCAACCAGGCCACCGCGTCAGAAGGGGTATGGAGTTGCAACATCAGAAAGACTCATCCACGGCTTGGGTGACTACCTGGGCCTGGACATCCAGGTCGGGCTGCACGCCCATCATGCGCAGGGTTTGCTGCACCACTTCGCTGAACACGGGTGCCGCTACCTGGCCGCCGAAATACTGGCCCGCGCTGGGCTCATCCACCATCACGGCAACGATGATGCGGGGCTTGCCAATCGGGGCCATGCCGGTAAACCAGGCGCGGTATTTGTTGCTGGCGTAGCCTTTGCCCACCTGTTTGTGTGCCGTGCCCGACTTGCCACCCACCGAGTAGCCCACCGTCTGCGCCTTGGGGCCGGTGCCGCCAGGGCCTGCGGCCATTTGCAGCATCTTGCGGATGGCGGCGGCATTTTGGGCCGAGAACACCTTGACCCCCACTGCCGGTTCATTGCTTTTAAGAATTGTGGCCGGGATGATTTCGCCGTCGTGCGCAAAGGCGGTGTACGAGTGCGCCATCTGGAACAGTGATGCCGACAGCCCGTAGCCATAGGACATGGTGGCCTGCTCGATGGGCCGCCAGGTTTTCCAGGGCCGCAAGCGCCCGGACACCGCGCCGGGGAAGCTGATTTGCGGCTTCTGGCCAAACCCGACCGCCGTAAACGTGTCCCACATTTCATGCGCCGACATGCGCTGGGCGATCTTGGTGGCACCCACGTTGCTGGACTTCTGGATCACGCCTTCCACCGTCAACAGCCCGTAGTTGTGCGTGTCGGTGATGGTGGAGCCGGTGATGGTGAGACGGCCGGGGCTGGTGTCGATCAGGGTGTCGGGCTTGATGCGGCCCGCCTCTAGCGCCATCGCCACGGTCAGCGGCTTCATGGTGGAGCCGGGCTCGAAGGTATCGGTCAGGGCGCGGTTGCGCAGCTGCTCGCCGGTGAGATTCTTGCGCTTGTTGGGTACGTAGCTGGGGTAGTTGGCCAGCGCCAAAATTTCGCCGGTCACTGCATCCAGCACCACCACGCTGCCCGCCTTGGCCTTGTTGGCCACCACCGCATCGCGCAGCTTTTGGTAGGCAAAAAACTGCACCTTGCTGTCGATGCTGAGCTGGATCTCGCGGCCATCCACCGGCGGCACCTGGTCACCAATGTCCTCCACCACCCGGCCCAGGCGGTCTTTGATGACGCGGCGCGAACCCGGCTTGCCGCCCAGGTCTTTATTGAAGGCCAGCTCAATGCCGTCTTGGCCGTTGTCTTCGACATTGGTGAAGCCCACCACGTGCGCAATGGCCTCGCCCTCGGGGTACTGGCGCTTGTATTCCTTGCGCTGGTAGACGCCCTTGATGTTCAGCGCCGCAATTTGCCGGGCAATGGGTTCGTCCACCTGGCGCTGCACCCACACAAAGCTCTTGTCTTCGTTGAGCTTTTTGTTCAGATCGGCCAGCGGCATCTCCAGCAGCTGGGCCATTTGCTTGAGCTTGGCGGGGTCGTGGTCCACGTCTTCGGGAATGGCCCAGATGCTGGGCGCAATCACGCTGGAGGCCAGAATCAGGCCGTTGCGGTCCAGAATCCGGCCCCGGTTGGCGGGCAGCTCCAGCGTGCGTGTAAAGCGCACCTCGCCCTGGCGCTGGAAGAAGTCGTTGCCAATCACCTGGATATAGGCCGCGCGGGCGGCCAGCCCCATGAAGCCGAGCGCAATCGCCGCCACCACCAACTTGCTGCGCCACACCGGCGTTTTGCTGGCCAGCAAAGGGCTGGAGGTGTAACGGACGCTGCGGCTCATGGTGCCGTAGCCCCACTGGCATCCACCGTCACGTACTGGGTGATGGCCGGGGTGCTGGTGCGCATTTGCAGCTGCTCTTTGGCCAGCTTTTCCACCCGCAGTGGCGTGGCTTGGGCGCGCTTTTCCACTTGCAGGCGCTCGTTTTCAATCTCTAGCTTGTGCGACAAGGCAATGGCCCGGTCTACCTCGACAAACCGGCTGCGCGAGTCGTACTGCACCCGCACCAGGTACAGCGCACTGGCAATCACCGCCAGCATCAGTACCAAATTTAGCCGAGTCATGGTGTTATCGCCCCCACGCTTGTCACTGCGTGTACTACGCTGCCCCCCAAGGGGGCCGCATTTTGCCTTGGGGCGGCCCGGCGGCAAAACTCGCCGCACGGACTCGTCACTGCGTGTACTTCGTTCATGCTGCCGTCCTGCGGGCCACGCGCATCACCGCGCTGCGCGAACGCTTGTTGCCCGCCACCTCAGCCGCGCTGGGTTTCACCCGGCCCAGAGCCTCCAGCTTCATCACGGCGGTGCTGCCCAGCATCCAGCTCGGTGCCCGGCGGTCCACCACTTCACGCGCATGCTTGGCGATGAACTGCTTGACGATGCGGTCTTCCAGGGAGTGAAAGCTGATCACCACCAGCTGCCCGCCCGGTTGCAGCACCCGCAGACTGGCGTCTAACGCGAGTTGCAGCTCTTCCAGCTCCGCATTGATAAAAATCCGAAAAGCCTGAAAGGTCCGTGTGGCAGGGTTCTGCCCGGCTTCACGGGTCTTGACCGTGCCAGCCACGAGGTCGGCCAGTTCGGTGGTTGTCGTGATCGGGCCGCGTTCTTGTCGGCGCGCAACAATCGCCTTTGCAATGGGCCCAGCAAACCGTTCTTCACCGTAGTCACGTACCACCTCTGTGATCTGTTGAACCTCGGCCGTTGCCAGCCACTCGGCCACACTCTCGCCGCGCGTGGGGTCCATGCGCATGTCAAGTGGACCGTCGAACCGAAAGCTGAACCCCCGCACCGGATTGTCGATTTGCGGCGAGCTGATACCCAGGTCCATCAACACCCCTGCCACACTGGCATCGGGCAGCTCACCCAGATGGCGAAAGCCCTGGTGGCGGATGGAAAAACGCGGGTCGGCAATGGTCGCAGCCTCGGCAATCGCGTCCGGGTCGTGGTCAAAGGCGATCAGGCGGTCTTGGGGGGCCAACCTGGACAACAGCAGGCGCGAATGCCCCCCGCGACCAAAAGTAGCATCGACGTAAGTAGCCACAGCGCCATCGGCGCTGTGGGTTAAAGAGTCCGGCTTGTCGAGAAGAGCATTAACTGCTTCATCCAACAAGACGGTGGTATGTTTCCACAACGCTTCCACCGCATACCTTAGAAAGAAAAATCCTTGAACACTTCGGGCATCTCGCCCTGCATGGCTTTGGCTTCTTGTGCGTCGTAGGTGGCTTTGTCCCACAACTCAAAATGCCGCCCCATGCCCAGCAATACGGTTTCGCGCTGGATACCCGCGCCTTCGCGCAACTCGGGCGACACCAGCACCCGGCCCGTACCGTCTAGCTCCACATCCATAGCGTTGCCCAAAAAGATGCGCTTCCACCACTGGGCGGACATGGGCAGCTCGGCAATGCGCTCGCGGAACTTCTCCCACTCGGGGCGAGGGAACAGCATTAGGCAACCATGGGGATGTTTGGTGATGGTCAGTTGGCCGCCAGCGGTCGCGCTCAGCACGTCACGGTGCCGGGTCGGCACCGAGAGCCGACCCTTCGCATCCAGACTGAGAGACGAAGCCCCTTGAAACACAAAAACTGCCCACCCTTGCTAGTGAGTAACAACCAAATGGGCGATGCGAAGGCACTTTTCACCACTTAATTGCACTTTTTTGCACTGTATCAGGAAAAAAACACTGCGCCCACCGGTGGCGCAGTATTTTTTCAATCAAATCAATGACTTAGCCGCAATAGCGCAAGTTGACGCGCACAAAATTCGTTCTAAATTAAGCACTTAGAAGCGTTATTGAATGTGCGAAATGAATACACAGGCAGCTTGTAACAAAGATAAACCCACCGCTGGCTCACAAAATATAGCGCGACAAGTCTTCGTTCTTGCTCAACTCCTTGAGCCGCGCATCCACATAAGCCGCGTCGATCACCACGGTTTGTCCGTGCAGCCGGGCCGCGTCAAAGCTGATGTCGTCCAGCAGGCGCTCCATCACGGTAGATAAGCGCCGTGCACCGATGTTTTCGGTACGCTCGTTCACGTCAAACGCAATATGCGCCAGCCGGGTGATGCCTTCGGGCAGGAAGTCCAGCGTCACGTTTTCGGTAGCCAGCAACGCTTGGTACTGTTTGACCAGCGAGGCGTGGGTTTGCACCAGAATCGCCTCGAAATCCTGCACCGACAGCGATTGCAATTCCACCCGGATCGGGAACCGCCCTTGCAGCTCGGGAATCAAGTCGCTGGGCTTGCTCAAATGGAATGCCCCCGAAGCGATGAACAGAATGTGGTCGGTCTTGACCGTGCCGTACTTGGTGGACACCGAAGTTCCCTCCACCAGCGGCAGCAGGTCGCGCTGCACGCCCTGGCGCGACACCTCGGCCCCGCTGCCTTCGCTGCGCGAGGTCACTTTGTCAATCTCGTCAATGAAGACGATGCCGTTTTGCTCGGCATTGAAGATGGCCTGGGTTTTGATCTCTTCCTCGTTGACCAGCTTGGCCGCCTCTTCTTCGACCAGCAACTTCAGGGCCTCGCCAATCCGCAGTTTGCGGGTTTTGCGCTTGGTCTGGCCGATTTGGCTGAACATGCCGCGCAACTGCTCGGTCATTTCTTCCATGCCGGGTGGGCCCATGATTTCCATCTGGGCTTTGGCATCGGCCAAGTCGAGCTCGATCTCCTTGTCGTCCAGCTGGTGTTCGCGCAGTTTTTTACGGAAGCTCTGGCGGGCCGCGCTGTCAGGGGTATCAGAGGTGTTGCCCGGCCCTTCCAGGCTGCGCGCGGTGGGAATCAGGATGTCCAGGATGCGGTCTTCGGCAGCGTCCTCGGCCCGGCCGCGCACTTTGCGCATCTCGGTTTCGCGGGTTTGCTTGACGGCAATGTCGGCCAGGTCGCGGATGATGGCATCCACGTCTTTGCCCACATAGCCCACCTCGGTGAACTTGGTGGCTTCGACCTTGATAAACGGCGCATCGGCCAGCCGCGCCAAGCGGCGGGCGATCTCGGTCTTGCCCACGCCGGTGGGGCCGATCATCAAAATATTCTTGGGTGTAATTTCATAGCGCAGCGGCTCTGCTACTTGCTGCCTGCGCCAGCGGTTTCGCAAGGCAATGGCGACGGCCCGCTTGGCCTGGTGTTGGCCGACGATGTGCTTGTCTAGCTCAGCAACAATTTCTTGGGGGGTCATGGAGGACATGGTTCAGTCCAGGGTTTCAATAATGTGGTTCATGTTGGTGTAAATGCACAGCTCGCCTGCGATCTCCAACGATTTTTTGACGATCTGCGCCGCCGACAACTCGGTGTTGTCCAGCAGCGCCTTGGCTGCCGAGTGGGCGTAGGCACCGCCCGAACCAATGGCCACAATGCCGTGCTCGGGCTCCAGCACATCGCCATTGCCGGTAATGATCAACGACGCGGTGCTGTCGGCCACGGCCAACATGGCTTCCAGGCGGCGCAGTACGCGATCGGTGCGCCAGTCTTTGGTGAGCTCGATGGCAGCGCGCACCAGATGGCCCTGGTGCTTTTCCAGCTTGCCCTCGAAGCGCTCAAACAAGGTGAAAGCATCGGCGGTTGCGCCCGCAAAACCGGCTAGAACCCGATCGTGGTGCAGTTTGCGTACCTTGCGGGCCGTGCCTTTGATGATGATGTTGCCCAGCGTGACCTGGCCGTCGCCGCCAATAGCGACTTGCACGCCGTTGGGGGTTTGGCGGCGCACGCTGATGATGGTGGTGCCGTGAAATTGTTCCATGGGATGCCGATAAGGATGGGGGCCGCAAATACAAGCGCGGGAGCTGAGGGCGACGCAGCGGCGCTGCGAAAGTCCGACTATTCTGATTAATTCCGGCGCGGAATGACCTTGGCATTTTCATTAATGCCAATCACGTTAAAGAAGATTGCGGCCAATCGGTGCAGCCCGGTAAAGTGCACGCTACGGCCTGCAGCCTGTTGTTCGGCAGCCCAATTCAACACCGAACCCGCCGCAGAGAAGTCAATGCGCGTCAAGGTATCGCACGCCACCACCAGCAGGTCACTACCGCCAGCCCGCGCATCCACCACCGCCAAAACGGCCGAAGCATCGCCCAACACCATGCCCGACAAAACGCCCAAAGACACTGGCGCAGTAGCCAGTCCTGGTGCAAGGGTCCGCACGCCCATATCCGAGTCATTGAAGTCGGCCGACCCCAACGTGGTCGTGGGCAGCACGGGTGGCATCCCGCTATCGTCGCCATCGACCGCACCCCCGGCCTCGCCCAGCGCAAGATAACTACACTGCGGCGGCAGCCACGGAGGAGGTGACACCTCGTAGGTAATGCAATACTCCAACGCCACCATATCGAAGGCATCTGGACTCTTCAATATGCGTAGCAGCTCCAGCCGCGCACGCCACCAATGGGGGTGTACCGTGGCATGGCCCGACACCGTATGGGTCTTGAGGACATCGTGCAGATGCTCTACATCCACAAAGCTGAGCTGCACAGCCTGGTCCGCCCATGCCTCAAAAACATCCCCCAAACCCTGCACCGCAGCGCTGTCGATCACCCCAAGACTAGCCCAGCCGACCTGCACCGACACCGGAGCACGCAAACGCAAGGCAGCCTGCAACCCGCTGATCGCGGAAACACTGAGAACCGACGGACAGGCCCAGGTAAAGCGGCCATCCGCCCCCGCAGCAGTATCTGACACTACTGTCTCCGCGAGTGACAAGCCGGCCTGGCCCGGAATCGAAAACCAAGCGGGCGCTGTGCGTCCAAAGCGGGTGGCGAAATCGATAGCAACCGTATCAAACCGGTCTTGCTGGTTGGTTGCGCGGTACAGGTCAAACAGCGCAGACCAGACCTCGGAGTGCGCAGGCATGTCCGGATTGGCCTCAAACAAATCTTGGAGAGCGCGTTCGGCACCAGCCACATCACCATTGGCAAAACGGATGGCGGTTTCTTCCAGTTCGGGGTCGTGCTCGTAGGCCATATCGAGCTCGGGCAAGTCCAATTCCGGCGCGCTCGGCATGGCAATACCCCGGGCTAGGGGGGCCGCCGCCAAATCCAAATCAAGACTCAGGCTTTGGTCCAGTGCGGCCAGCATGTCCACAATGGGCTCGGCACTGGGAGCACGCATATTCCATGGCCGCTCATCAGGCAAAGGCGATACGTCCGTAGGCGCAAACGCATTCGCGAGATGGGCCGCATGGGTGGACAGCCCGGCGGGCACAGTGGGGGCGTAAGACCGGGAGTTGCCCAGCGGATGGACATCGGTAGATTGCAATCCGGCATGGCCCGACATGCGCACCGGCTGGCCAGCCCCGGTATCTTTGGCTTTCCACCATTGCTTCGACATTTGCGCTTCGATGTCGTCGATTTTTTTAATCGTGCCAGCCCGGTCGTCCAGCTTGGACTGCATGCTGCTCTGGAAAAACGATGGCGGCTCAATCGCATCCGGTGATGGCTGCACTTCACGCTGGCGCAGCTTGCGCAATTGGTCGAACTCGCGGCGACGTACAAAGTCGTTGCGCTTTTTGCGCTCAATCATCTCCTTGAGCATCTGCTTGCTGTACTGGCTCTCCTTGTCGAGCTCGGGCTGGTCCAGGTCGGACCAGTTCGTCGTCGGATTACGGACGAACTTGACGACCTTGGACAGCAGACCCGAGGGTTCGTTAGGCGGCATGGCGTGTCAGCTTGGGCGGCGGAAGAGTGGCGTACCGGGCACTCAATCGCCAAACATTTTTTGCTTCAACTCGCGGCGCTGCTGGGCTTCCAGCGACAGCGTCGCCGTGGGGCGAGCCAGCAAACGGCCGACACCAATGGGTTCGCCGGTTTCGTCGCAGTAGCCGTAGTCGCCCGCGTCGATACGGTTGATGGACTGCTCGATCTTCTTCAGCAGCTTGCGTTCGCGGTCGCGGGTGCGCAACTCCAGGGCGTGCTCTTCTTCGATGGTGGCGCGGTCGGCCGGGTCGGGCACCACCACGGTGTCTTCGCGCAGATGCTCGGTGGTTTCACCGGCGTTGTTCAGCATGTCCTGCTTGAGCACGGTGAGCTTGAGGCGGAAAAACGCGGTCTGCTTTTCGTTCATGTACTCGGAGTCGGGCATGGCGATGACTTCGGCATCGCTCAGCTTGTCGGCCGGGGTGGTTTTCCAGTTGTTCGCCAGCTTAGGGTCTTTTTTGGCGGCCACGTGCGGTGGCGGCACGATCATCGGCTCTGGCGCGCTCTGCATGTAGCTGGACTTGGCAGCGGTGGAGGCCACCGTGGGAGCCATTGACGGCACCGTGAGCGAAGCCAGACGTGACGAAGGACGCACGCTTTTGGCCGGAATCGACGTGTAACGCGGGCTGGTCTGGACTGCCGGAGTGGCTTCGGTGGCAGCCGCTACGGGGGCGGGGGTAGGCTTGGTCACTTTGGTGGTACTCATAGTTGGCGCAGGGCTTTAACGTCCCGCTATCGTCATTGTTTCGGTTCTGGGCGTTACACCAAACACTGTTCCATACCTTGCAAAAAGATGTCTTTGGGCAATTCGATACCGATAAACACCATTTTGCTGCCGCGTTTTTCGCCTGCGGCCCACTCTGGGCCGAGGTCGCTACCCATCAATTGGTGTACGCCCTGAAAAATGACTTTACGCTCGGTGCCTTGCATATTCAAGACACCTTTGTAGCGCAGCATGCGCGGGCCATAAATATTGACGATGGCGCTCAGGAAGTCTTCCAGCTTGGCCGGATCGAAAGGCCGGTCGGACTTGAAAACGAAGCTCTGCACGTCGTCGTCATGGTGGTGATGGTGCCCGCCTTCATGGCTGTGCGAAGGGTGGTCGCAATGCTCGCCCTCGGCATGGTCGTGGCCGGCGTGGTCGTCTTCCTTGAGGAAATCAGGGTCGATGTCCAGCTTGGCGTTCAGGTTGAAGCCGCGCAGGTCGAACACTTCGCTCAGGGCCACTTCACCGAAGTGCACGGCTTTTTGCGGCGCACGCGGGTTCATGTGCTTGAGGCGGTGCATAAGCGCATCGACCTCGGCGGGCTCGACCAGATCGGTCTTGCTGATGAATATCTGATCGGCAAAACCCACCTGGCGGCGGGCTTCCTGGCGGTCGTTGAGCTGGGTGGCGGCGTGCTTCGCATCCACCAGGGTCAGGATCGAGTCCAGCAGGTAGCTTTCGGCGATCTCGTCGTCCATGAAGAAGGTCTGCGCCACCGGGCCGGGATCGGCCAAACCGGTGGTTTCGATCACCACGCGGTCAAAGTCCAGCAGGCCCTTGCGCTTTTTGGCGGCCAGCAGGCTCAGGGTGGCGCGCAGGTCTTCGCGGATGGAGCAGCAGATGCAGCCGTTGTTGAGCTGGATGATTTGCTCGCCTGGCTCGGACACCAGAATCTCGTTGTCGATATTTTCTTCGCCGAATTCGTTCTCGATAACGGCGATTTTCTGACCGTGGGCCTCGGTTAGCACGCGCTTGAGCAACGTGGTTTTGCCGGAGCCTAAAAAGCCGGTCAGGATGGTGACGGGAATGAGAGCCATGGGTTCTTTCGTCGCTAACTTTTCACCGGGGGCCGTGCGGCCCACCCGATTTCGTGGAAATTAACAGGTGGGGAGTGTAGCGGCCAAATCGACCTGAAACCGTCCCGGGTTATTTACGCAAAACCACCAAGCCCTTGAGGTATTCGCCCTCGGGGAAATTGACCGTCATCGGGTGGTCGGGCGCGCCGCCCAGGCGTTCGCTGATGTAGCCGTCCACCCCCGCGTCGATGCCAGCGGAGGCGACGATTTTATGGAACAAATCGGCGTTGATGCCGCCCGAGCACGAGTAGGTAAACAGCACGCCGCCCGGCTCCAGAATCTTGAAGGCCAGACGGTTGATGTCTTTGTAAGCCCGGGCGGCACGGTCGGCGTGGGCGGCGGTGGGGGCAAACTTGGGCGGATCCAGCACGATGCAATCAAACGTCTGGCCCTGCGCGGCAAACTGGCGCAGCGAAGCGTTGACGTCGGCATCCATGAAAGTGACGCACTCAGGCGCAAAGCCGTTCAGCGCCACATTGGCCGCCGCCCGGGTCAAAGCCGGGCCGGACGAGTCGATGGAGGTCACATGGCCCATGCTGCCGCCAGCCCGCATGCCCGCCAAAGCCGCCACGGTGAAACCGCCGGTGTAGCTAAAGCAGTTCAGCACACGCTGAAATTGCAGGCGCTGGGCGTAGCGGGCCATCTTTTGGCGGCTGTCGCGTTGGTCTAGGTAGAAGCCGGTTTTGTGGCCCTCGGCAATGTCCAGCGTGAGCCGCCAGTCATGCTCCTGGATGGTCAGCTCGGTCGGGCCGTCGCCACGCAGCCAGCCGGTGGCGGGCTCCAGGGCTTCCAGCGCGCGGCTGCTGGCGTCGGACCGCTCGTACAACTTGGTCAGGCCAGTGGCGGCCAGGATGGCGTCGATGAGCACGTCTTTCCAGCGCTCCACCCCGGCAAACAAAAACTGCGCCACCAGCGTGTCGCCGTAGCGGTCCACGATCAGGCCGGGCAAACCGTCGGATTCGCCGTGGACCAGGCGCATGCCGTCACTATTTACATCAAATCGGGCTCTAGCGCTTATAGCAGTTGCGACAGCAGCTACAAAAAACGCAGCATCAATGCGCTGGGCCTCGTCGAAGCTCCAGGCACGGGCACGTATTTTGGAGCTGGGGCTGAATGCGGCCCAGGCCAGGAACTTGCCTTCGCTGGACTCGACACGCACGGTTTCGCCTGCGTCGGCACCGCCCCGGGCGATGGCTGATTCAAAAATCCAGGGGTGGCGGCGCTGCAAAGAGCGCTCTTTGCCTTCTCGTAAACGTATGGTTTTCATAGGGTTGGATTGTGGGGCCTACTTTGTGCCGGGCAGTTTGGCTCTCGGATGGGCTGCATCGTAGGTGGCCGCCAGGTGCTGAAAATCCAGCCGGGTGTAGACCTGGGTGGTACTGATGTTGGCGTGGCCCAGCAGTTCTTGCACCGCCCGCAGGTCGCCGCTGCTTTGCAAAATGTGGCTGGCAAACGAGTGGCGCAGCATGTGCGGATGCACCGGGGTGAGCGTACCTGCCAGCTGGCTGCGGCGGCGCAGGCGTTGCCACACCGAAGTGGCGGTCAGCCGGGTGCCAAAACGGCCCAGAAACATGGCGGGCGACAGCTCTGCGCCCTGCCCTTCGGTGCGCATGTCCAGCCACGCCTCCAAGGCGGCCACGGCAGTTTTGCCGATGGGCACGATGCGCCGCTTGCTGCCCTTGCCCAGCACGTGGGCCTCTCCCGTGGCCAAATCAACCCAGCCTTTGGCCGACTTGCCAGGCTGGGCGTCCAGCCCGGTCAGTTCGCCCACCCGCAGGCCACCGCCGTAGAGCAGCTCGACCATCGCTGCGTCGCGGGCTTCCAGCCAGGGATCGTCGGCTTCGTTGTCAAAATCGGCAAAACCCACGGCCTCATTCAGCCCCAGCGCCTTGGGCAGGGGTTTAGCGGATTTGGGGGCGCGCACGTCTTGCACCGGGTTGCTAGCCACCTGACCCTGGCGGCCCAGCCAGACGTAAAAACCACGCCAGCCCGACAAAATCAGCGCAATACCGCGCCCGCTGCGGCCCTGGCTGTGCATTTGCATCACCCAGCGGCGGATGTGGTGGTGGGCCACATCAGTGAGCGCCACCCCGGCGGCCTCGGCCTGCGTGCCCAGCTTGAGCAGGTCCAGCGTGTACAGCGCCAGCGTGCGCTCGGCCAAGCGCTTTTCAAAGCGCACGTAGTCCAGGTACTGGGCGACCAGCGGGTGCGGGGCGCTGGCCTCTGGCATGTTTAAGCCCGCAGGCGCGACAGGGCCGCCCCGGCCAGCTCGGCGATGCGCTCCAGAAAGTCGGTGCCCATCGCCGACTCGAAGCGCTGGCCGTCGGGCGATGCCAACACCAGCATGCCAAAGGCCGGGCTGGGGCTGTTGAGCACGCCGGTGCGCAGCGGCATCAGGGCGATCGACATGGCGGCCGCCGGGTTGGCCAGCCAGCTGACGGCCTCAAAGCCGGAGTTCACGCCGCAGAACGGCGCGGTGAGCGACGAGGCAAAGATTTTGGCGTCTTCGCCCACGCCTTGCGCCCAGGGGGCCTGGGCGTATTCGTCGGTCACGCCCCAGACCTTGATGGCCACCTGCGGCACGGCAAACTGCACTTCGATCTCGTGGGCGATGCGCTCGGGCAGATCGGCGGGGGCGCGGGTCAGCAGCAGGCTGCGGGCCCAGCGTTGCAGCTTGTCGGCAATGATCACGTTCTCATTGCCGTTGCGCACCATGTCCATGATGCGGTGCTCCAGGCCCTTGATCTTCTCGCGCAGCATTTCGGCCTGGCGCTCTTGCAGGCTGACCGCCCGGTTGCCGTGCGGGCTGGTGAGCTGCACCGAGGCCAGCACCTGCGAATGGCGCTCGAAGAACTCGGGCGTATTGGTCAGGAAGTTGGCGATGTCGTCTTCGGTGATGGGGTTGTTGGTGTTCATTTGAAGATGCTCAATTAATCTGGAAGGGTGATGCTGCCGTCAAACACGGTGGTGGCCGGGCCGGTCATCAAAACGGGCTGGCCCATGCCCGCCCACGCGATAGTCAACTGGCCGCCGAGGGTGTCCACATCGACCTGCGCGTCCAGCAGGCCCAGGCGGATGCCCGCCACCACTGCCGCACACGCCCCTGTGCCGCAGGCCAGGGTTTCGCCCGCGCCGCGCTCGAACACCCGCAGGCGGATGTGGCTGCGCGACACCACCTGCATGAAGCCCACGTTGACCCCGTTGGGGAAGCAGGGCTGGCTTTGCACTTGCGGGCCGACGGTGGGCACCGGGGCGGTGTCCACATCGTCTACCAGCAGCACGGCGTGCGGGTTGCCCATCGACACAACCGCTACGCTTTTAATAGCTGCCTGTGCATACTCTATATGCGCTAGAGGCCATTTTTGCCAATTATTTATGGCTTCGGGCTGCAAGCCTTGCGGATCGAACGGAATCTGCGCCAGGTCAAACACCGGCAGGCCCATGTCCACCGTGACGCGGCCATCGGCCTGCATGTGCAGTTGCAGCACGCGCTCCATGGTTTGCACGCGCACGCTGCTCTGCGTGGTCAGCCCCCGGCTGTGCACGAAGCGCATGAAGCAGCGCGCGCCGTTGCCGCAGTGCTCCACCTCGCCGCCGTCGGCGTTGTGGATGGCGTATTCAAAATCGATGCCGGGTGCGGTGGCGGCGCGCACGGACAAAATCTGGTCCGCGCCCACGCCAAAGTGGCGGTCGGCCAGGAATCGGTACTGGTCTTTGCGCAGGCCGAGGCGGCCCTGGGTCTCGTCGAGCACCACAAAGTCGTTGCCCGCGCCCTGCATTTTGGTGAATGGGATGTGCATGGCGGAATTATCGCTGGCGGACTGCCCCTATCCACCCCCCAGGCGGCCGTGCGGCGCACCTTTCACCCCCGTTTTGCGGTGCTTCGGGCACAAACCAGGAGCGGACGCGTGACGGCGCGCGCGCAGAACATGGTTACGGAAAGAAAGCCCGCGCATAGTTGATCGGCGCGTGGTCGGCCAGCTCGCGCAACAGCACGTTGCCGGTGCACCCGGCGTACTGCCGCAGGTACTGGAGCCGGCCCAGATCCCGGTCTTCGGAGGCCACTTCGGCGCTGGGGCCGGCCAGCACCCGCCCATCGTGGGTTACCAGGGTCGCGGGCTCGGGATGCGCATAGCCCAAGGAAGACGGCGGAAGGCGGGCCACGATGTCGCAGCAGTCAACCAAGCGCGTAACCGCCAGGCCTGCCAGCGACGCCACAAACGCCGCATCGCCCACACGCGGGCAACCCAGGGTGATGAGCACGTTGGGCCGCCAGACGCTGGCGGCCAAGCTCGCCAACGCAGCCCCCAGGCTGTGGCCGGTCAGCAACAGGCTGTGGCGGTCGGCGCACGCGGATGCCAGCCAGTCGGCAATGGCAGGCTGCACCAGCCCAAACGCCTTGGCAAAGCCGCTGTGCACCTGGCCTTGGCCGGTTTGCCACGGCACAAGCGCCAACGAAACATCGGCCAGCAGATCTTTGAAATCATCGGGCTGGGTACCACGGAAGGCAACGAGGGCCAGGCCATCGCCCGGACGGAAAGCGCCAAACGCCTGTGTGCCGCCATGGTCAAACGGCTGCAAGCGCTCAAAACCCAGGCACTGCAACGCACTGCGGAGCCGCAACCGGTCTGGCTCGGACGACTCCGCCCGGTAATAGGCCAGCCGCGCCGCCTCGATGGCCAGCTGCAGCGGGGTGTAGCGCTGGCCAGCGACCCAGAGGGGGTCGCGGTTTTGCGGGGAATAGAGCGCGTCACGGGTGGGGTCGTAGCCGATGGGCATGCAAGCTCCTGGTTGGGGGAAGCGTGGCGGCCATGGACACACCCGATGGCGGCCCATCCTAGAAGTTCGCGGGCAGCATCCACAGGAAAAATGCTATCCAATTAAGAGCTGCTTACGCAGACTAGTTGTGCGCTAGAGGCTTATTTCATTAAAAATAGTGTGAAGCCCACCGATAAGCCGGATTCTGTGCGCGAAGGTTGCCCCTCGTGTGACCGCCATTAATCTGGGCCGGGGATCGCTCGCCCGGCTCGGTGCTACCTACCCGCCAACTCAGGGGGCCCCGTCAACGTTGGCCTATTTGGTATTGCTGCGCGTAGAGATTGCCCGTTTCACCCTTTGCGGGCTCTGCCCGCAAAGGGTGCTGTGCTGCCCCGGCTTGCGCCGGGGGCGTGCGGCTTACGCCACCCACGTGCCAACTTGCGCTGACACCGCACAGACCACCCACGGGGGTTGCCTGCAAAGACTCGTCTCTGTTGCTCTAATCCTCACCTCACGGTGGACAGCCATTAGCTGCTACGCTGCCCTATGCAGTCCGGACGTTCCTCCAGTGCTTGGTTTCCCAAATTGCACCAGCGGCGGTCTGGCGGGCTTCACAGCTGCATTATCGCCGTACGCCACAATCATTTATTTGCTGACCACTTCAAAGGAAATTTATGCCCGCCGACACCATCCTGCACACCATTGGCAACACCCCGCACATCCGTATCCAGCGCCTGTTTGGCCCGGGTGCCAATGTGTGGATCAAGTCCGAACGCAGCAACCCCGGCGGCTCGATCAAGGACCGGATTGCGCTGGCGATGGTCGAAGACGCGGAAGCCTCCGGCGTGCTGCAACCCGGTGGCACCATCATCGAACCCACCTCGGGCAACACCGGCGTGGGCCTGGCGATGGTGGCGGCGGTCAAGGGCTACAAGCTGGTGCTGGTGATGCCCGACAGCATGTCCGTGGAGCGCCGCCGCCTGATGCTGGCCTACGGCGCCACGTTCGACCTGACCCCGCGCGAAAAGGGCATGAAGGGCGCCATCGCCCGTGCCCAAGAGCTGGTGGCCGCCACGCCCGGCAGCTGGATGCCGCAGCAGTTTGAAAACCCGGCCAACATCGCCGTGCACGTACGCACCACAGCGCAAGAAATTCTGGCCGACTTCCCCGATGGACTCGACGCGTTAATTACCGGCGTGGGCACGGGTGGCCACATCACCGGCTGCGCCCAGGTGCTGAAAGCCGCCTGGCCGAATTTGAAAGTGTTTGCCGTCGAACCCACGGCTTCGCCCGTCATCTCCGGCGGCGCACCGGCGCCACACCCGATCCAGGGCATTGGTGCAGGCTTCATCCCGAAGAACCTGGACGTATCGCTGCTGGACGGCGTGATCCAGGTCGATGCCGAACCGGCCCGCGAATGGGCCCGCCGCAGCGCCCGAGAAGAAGGAATGCTGGTGGGTATCTCCAGTGGAGCCACGCTGGCGGCGATTGCGCAAAAGCTGGCCGAACTGCCTGCGGGCGCACGGGTGCTGGGCTTTAACTACGACACCGGCGAGCGCTATTTGTCGGTGGACGGCTTCCTGCCCGCTTGAACCTACTGTGATTCTTTAAAGATCCAGGCCACGCCGATGCCTGCGGTGACGTAGCTTTTGCTGCGCACCAGCGGGCTGTCGGCGAACACGGCGTGGCGCACGTCGTCGGCGCGGGCAAATGCGCCCACCCACCACTGGTCAAAGCGCTTGGTCAGCGCCACGATCATCTGCGTGCCGCCGTAGCCGCCGTGCGCGGCATAGGCCGGGCGGTTCGTGGCGGCGTACTGCGCGTCAACGCTGTAGTAGTAAGCGTGGTTGCGGGCCGAACCCAACATCAGGCCGCCCACCAAACCCAGGTTCCAGCCGGGCAAGCCCGCCACGTCTTGGATGTCCAGATTCAGGCTGGGCGTGGCGACCAGGCCCACGCTGCGGCCAAAGTTATCGGCCCCGATGGTGAAGCCGGTGCGCACCGGCAGCCGAAAGTCGAACTTGACGCGCCGGTCATCCGAGCGGGCCAGCGTGACCTCCAACGACGGCCCCACCTCCACCGTGGCATCCAGATCGGGCATGCCCGCACGGGCGCGGTTTTTACTGCTATCGACCGGCACGGAAGCCCCCAGGCTGATTTCCAGCCGGGCGCGGTCGGTGTTGAACAGCTCGCCGCGCACGCCGTCTTTGTCCACCTTGATGCGCTCGCCCCGGTAGACAAAATACGGAATCGGCAAGGCGTAGATGTGGGATTCGTCCGAACCCCGGTAGTCGGGGATGCGCAGGGCCGATCCGCCCACGCCCAGTTCCCACTTGGGCAGGGGGCGTTCATCGGCATGGGCCAGGCTGGCCAAGCAAGCAGCCGCCATGAGGCCGTAGCGGCAAGAGGTGTTCATGGTGTGTTCTCGGGGGCAGTGGACACGGGCAGGCAGCCGGTGGCTTCGATTTCCATCAGCAGGTCGTCGCGGCACACGTCGGCTTGCACATACACGCGCACGGCGGCAGGCGGCAGCTGCGTGTCCAGCACCGCCCGCACCGCCTCAAAATCGGCCGCGTGGCGCACGTACACCTTGTATTGCACGGCGGCCAGGGTCCAGCCTTCCGAGCCTTCCGCCAGATTGGCCTGGGCCAGCAACACGGCGATGTTGCGCAGGGTTTCTTCGGTTTGCGCACGCACATCTCCCACGTGCAGAGTTTGGTGGCCGACGATGCTGGCGGTGCCGCTGATGAACAGCCAGCGCTGGCCCGGCAACGCTGCCAATGCTGCACGAGAAAACGAGGGCGTGCGCGGTCCGTATTGGTCGGGGTAGAAGTAGGCACTGACTTGGCGCGGGTTTTCTATGGCCAGCGGTGGCACTTTGGCGGCCAAAAAGTACACGTGCAAGCCGCCGCCGTGGGTGCCCAGCGCACAGGCCGCCGGGGCATCGGCCAAAAACGGCCGGGCCATCTTGCGGAAGGCATCTTGTCGGCCGATGTTGAACTGCAGGTAGCGCTCCATGCCGCAGGTCACCGTGTTGATGCCCGCAAAGTAGTTCCACACCCGCAGCAAATGCGGGTAGCCCAGCGACTCCAGCGCGGCAAACACGGCCAGATAGGCCTGCTCCGACACCTGTTGCAGCAAGGATGGACGCAGCGGGTCGTAAGCACCGCCTGGGTGGCTGGCCACATCGCTGTCAGTGTCCGGGATGCTGATGGCACCGAACAGCACGTCGTCGGTCATGGCGTAGTGCAGCAGGCCCAGCGTGCCGGTGCGCACCGGCTGGTCGGTATGCCACCGCTCCAGCACATCCCCGGGCTGGCCGAGGACCGGGGTGGCGATCTCTAATGTGCTGGATGTCGGCGTGGCACTGCCGAACCGTACGACCCCTAGGGCAACTGGGTGGGGCCCGGCATCGCGGGACAGGTATTGCAAAGACAACGGCGGGGCAATGGGTGCCAGACTCAAGGGCATAAAGGACAAAGCGTTTTCGGTCGAGAGAAAAAGGGTCGCAAGCGTTTTTGCTTTCCATAATAAACGCATTCAAGACCCTGATTTTCGGGGGAAAGAGACTCCCAGTGCCTGGGCGTGGGGCGTTGTGTGCCAAGTAAAATCTCCCGCTTCTTGATTCGGTCGATGCCCGTCCGGGCCACTGTTATCCATGCACTATGAAGGCCGACCCATGACCGAATTGCCCCCTGCGGCTACGCAGCCCACCCCTTGCGATGTGCTGGTGATTGGCGGCGGACCGGCAGGCTCTACGGCGGCCACTTTGCTGGCCGAACGCGGCTACAAGGTAGTGCTGCTGGAGAAGGCCCACCACCCGCGCTTTCACATTGGCGAATCCCTGCTGCCCGCCAACCTGCCCTTGCTGGACAAGCTGGGCGTGCTGGAACAGGTGAAAGCCGTGTCGATGGAAAAGTGGGGCGCAGAATTTGTCTCGCCCTGGCACGATGCCAAAAGCGCCACCTTCCACTTTGCCGATGCGTGGGACAAGTCCATGCCGTTTTCCTACCAGGTGCGGCGCTCGGTGTTTGACGAAATCCTGATCCGCAATGCCGCCACCAAGGGGGCCGAGGTGGTTGAGGGCTGCCGCGTGCGCGATGTGGACTTTGCCCCCGACCAGAGCGGGGCCACCATCCATGCCGAGCACGACGATGGCCGCCAGGGCGCGTGGCAGGCCAAATATGTGGTCGATGCCTCCGGGCGCGACACCTTTTTGGGTAAAAAGTTTGACTCCAAAAAGCGCAACCCCAAGCACAACAGCTCGGCCATGTACGGCCACTTCACCGGGGCCAAGCGCCACGACGGCCAGGACGCAGGCAACATCACCATCTTCTGGTTTGACCACGGCTGGATCTGGTTTATTCCGCTGGCCGACGGCACCACCAGCGTGGGCGCGGTGGTCTGGTCGTATTACCTGAAAACCCGCAACCAGCCGGTGAAAGACTTCTTCTTGGCCACCCTGGCCATGAGCCCGGCTTTGTCCGAGCGGCTGGCCGGGGCCACGCTGGCATCTGACGTGGAGGTGACAGGCAACTTCTCGTACAGCTGCGACCAGACCCACGGCCCCAACTACCTGCTGCTGGGCGACGCCTTCACCTTCATCGACCCGGTGTTTTCGTCCGGCGTGATGCTGGCCATGCACGGCGGCTTCGTGGGGGCCGAGACGGTGGACACCTGCCTGCGCGAGCCCGCCCGCGCGGCCCAGGCGCTGCGCCGGTTTGACCAGCAAACCCGGCTCGGGCCAAAAGAGTTTTCGTGGTTCATCTACCGCGTGACCAACCCCACCATGCGCGACCTGTTCATGGAGCCGCGCAACAACTTCCGCGTCAAAGAGGCCCTGCTGTCCATGCTGGCGGGCGACATTTTCGGCAAAACCCCCATCTGGAACTCGCTGCGCATCCTCAAGGGCATTTACTACGCCGTCTGCGCACTCAACTTCAAGCGCACCTGGCAGGCTGTGCGCCGTCGCAAAAGCAATATCCGCGTGCTGGATGCGGGCAGCGTCTAAACCTTTGCCAGCCCATCGGTTGTTACGCGGCATCCGCCACGGCTTGAACGCGCTGCGCCTGCATGTGGGCCTGCTGCTGTTTGCCGTGGTGTGCGTGGACTGGACGGTGTTGGCCCTGCCGCTGTACTGGCTGCTGCCGCGTGCGGCGGGCACCTGGGTGGGGCGCTGGGGTATCACCCTGGTGTTTCGCGAATACTTGCGGCTGCTGTCATGGATGGGGGCCTGCAAGTTTGACCTGTCCGCACTGGACGCGCTGCGCGACGCGCCGGGCATGGTGATTGCACCCAACCACCCCTCGCTGCTGGACGCGGTGCTGGTGATCTCGCGCCTGCCGCATGTGTCGTGCGTGATGAAGGCCGATCTGATGGACAACTTGCTGCTGGGCTCCGGCGCCCGGCTGGCACGCTACATCCGCAACGACTCGCCGCGCTCGATGGTGCAGCTGGCGGTGGCCGATGTGCGCAAAGGTAACCACCTGCTGCTGTTCCCCGAAGGCACGCGCACCACCCAGCTGCCAGTGAACCGGCTGCAAGGCACCGTGGGGCTGATCGCCAAGCAGGCCCAGGTGCCCGTGCAAACCGTGTTTATCGAGACCAACTCCGCCTTTCTGGGCAAGGGCTGGCCGCTGCTGCGCCGCCCAGCCATGCCCATGGTCTACCGCGTGCGACTGGGCCAGCGCTTTGACCCGCCCGACAACGTGGAAGCCTTTGCCCGCACGCTGGAGCAGTATTTTCATACCGAACTGGCCCACGCCCTGCTGCCCGACCTGCCTGTGACTAAACATTCCCGCTAAATGACTTCTGCCTCCTCCACCCACCTCGTGTTGATCCCCAGCTACAACCCCGGCATCAAGGTGGCCGACACCGTACGCGCCGCCCGGGCCCAGTGGACCCCTGTATGGGTGGTGGTAGACGGCAGCACCGACGGCAGCGCCGCCCTGCTGCAAGCGATGGCCACCGCCGACCCCGGCTTGCAGGTGCTGGTGCTGCCGCACAACGTGGGCAAGGGCGCGGCCGTGTTGCAGGGCCTAGACCGGGCAGAGGCACAGGGCTTCACCCACGTACTGACGATGGATTCTGACGGCCAGCACCCGGCGGCGCTGATCCCCAACTTCATGGCCACCTCGCAGCAGCAGCCCGCCGCGATGGTGCTGGGCGTGCCCGTATTTGCCGCCGACGCACCCCAGCTACGCGTGCAGGGCCGCAAAATTTCCAACGGCTGGGCCAACCTGGAGACGCTGTGGGCCGGCATTGGCGACTCGCTGTTTGGCTTTCGGGTCTACCCCATCGCCCCGCTGCGCCAGGTGATGCAAGGCCAGCGCTGGATGCGCCGCTTCGACTTCGACCCCGAGGCTGTGGTGCGCATGAGCTGGCGCGGCGTGCCTGTTGTGAACCTGCCCGCCACGGTGCAGTACTTCACCGTGGCCGAAGGCGGTGTGTCGCACTTCAACTACCTGCGCGACAACTGCCTGCTGACCTGGATGCACAGCCGCTTGTTTGCAGGCTTTTTATTGCGCCTGCCGCTGCTGATAGGGCGGCGGCTGAAATTAATGGTCTTTTAGACCTCTAGCGCATATATAACCTGCGCTAGTAGCTATTAAAATAATAGCAGTCAGATTTTATGCCGCTACGCCCACCGGAACGGGTAGCGCATGCCCCACCTTGGGCAACCAGCGGCGCAGCAGCGGCGTGGTGATGACGGTGCTGCCAATCGCCATGATCACCAGCATGGTGAACATGTTTTGCGAGATCACGCCCAGGTCAAAGCCCACGTTGATGATGATCAGCTCCATCAGCGCCCGGGTGTTCATCAAGATGCCCAGGATGCTGGCCTCGGGGTGGTTCAGGCCGGTGGCGCGCCCGGCCAGATACGCCGCACCAAACTTGCCCAGCGTGGCCAGGCCAAACACCAGTGCGCACCAGCCCCACAGCGCCAGGCTGTCGAGCCCGCCGATGTTGGTGCGCAGGCCGGTGTAGGTAAAGAAGATTGGCAGGAAGAACACCAGTACAAACGGGCTGATCCGCGCCTTCCAGGCCCGCACAAAGCGGTGCTCGTCGTGTAGCACCACGCCCATCATGAAGCCGCCAAAAATCGCAAAAATGCCCAACTGGTAGGTGGCCATGCCCGACACAAAAATCATCGCCAGCGCAATGCCCAGCAGGTGCGGATGAAGGTCGTCGCTGTCAGCCGCCTGATCGCGCTCGAAGTGGCGAATCACCCGTTGCATCAGCGGCCGCACACCCCACTGCCAGAGCAGTAAAAAGCCCAGCACCAGCAGCACTTTCACGGCAAACGTCAGCGCGTCAAAGTTCGACACCGCCAACGTGCTGACCAGGGCCAGCAGCAGCCAGCCCACCACATCGTTGATGGCGGCGCAGCTGATGGCTATCACGCCCAGTGGGGTGCGCGTCATCTGAAATTCCATCAAAATGCGCCCCAAAATCGGCAGCGCGGTGATCGACAAGGCCGTGCCTATAAACAGCGACGACACCAGCGCATCGGCCTGCGGCGACAAAATCGGCGCACTCACCCAGCCCAGGCCCACACCCAGCGCAAACGGCAGCAGCATGCAGGCGGTGCTAACCCACAGCACGGTGCGACGGTTGCGGCGCTCGGTCAGGTGGCCAAAGTCAAACTCCAGCCCGATCTGGAACATCAGCAAAATCAGCCCGATTTGCGACAGTATCTGCATCGGCTCACTGGAGGCCGACTTGAACACCAGGGCAAACGTATCGGGGGCCAGCAACCCAAACAGCGAGGGGCCGAGCAGAATGCCCACAATGATTTCCCCCACCGCCGCCGACTGCCCCCAGCGCGTGGCCAGCGCCCCGCCCACGCGCCCGGCCAGCACGATCAGCGTGAGCTGCACCAGGGTAAAAAACAATAGCAGCTCGGCCTTGTGGACCGAACCAGCCGCCGCCACCGCATGCGCTGCACCAGTCATGCCATGCCTCCGTTAATAGAAATAATCTGGCCGCTGATGTAGGCGGCGCGATCCGAGGCCAAAAAGCTGACCAAATCCGCCACCTCTTCGGGCTGACCGGCGCGCTTCATGGGCACCATCTGGGCAATGCGGGTGGCATCAAACGCAGCGTCGCTCATGGCGCTCTGGATGATGCCGGGGGCCACGGCATTCACCGTAATGCCCCGGCTGGCCAGCTCCAGCGACAGCGATTTGGTGGCGGCGTGCAAAGCCCCCTTGGCTGCCGAATAGTTCACCTGGCCCCGGTTGCCCATTACGGCCGCCACCGAGGTGATGCTGATGATGCGGCCCCAGCGGGTGCGGGCCATCGGCAGCGTCAAAGGCTGGGTGACGTGGAAGAAGCCGTTCAGCGACACATCCAGCACCCGCTGCCATTGCGCCAGCTGCATGCCGGGGAACACCACATCCTCGTGGATGCCCGCATTGTTGACCAGCACCTGGATCGGGCCTTCGGCCAGCAGCAGGTCGAGCGCCGCCGTGGTGGCTGCTGCATCGGTGATGTCGAAGGCCACCGCCTGGGCTTGGCCGCCCGCCAAGGTGATCTCATCCACCAGTGCCTGCGCCGCCGCCACGCCCCGGTTCGCGTGGACGATCACCGCCAAGCCGTCACGGGCCAGTTGGCGGCAAATGGCCGCGCCAATCGTCCCGCTGCCGCCGGTCACCAGCGCACGTTTCATGGCTCACCCCCAGGCTGCGCTACGCTGCGCCACCCCCCTTGCAGGGGGCGATACCAGTGGCCCGGCAAAGCCGGTTCCACGGCATCTCTGAGGGCGCGCGTTATGGCTGCAAACTGGGTATGCATAGATACGGTCATCGAAGATTCTTTAAAAATGGGGGGTGAATGCACTGGCATCCAGCACCACGGCGGCCCGGCCGGTCAGCAGGGCCTGGCCGTCGGTGGCCACCGTGAAGCGGTAGAGGATGTTGTTGGCATCGCCGGTGATGCGCTCGGCGGTGATGGTGAGGTCGCCCACCAGGTCGTCCAGGCGCGGCACGCACAGCTCTACCGCGCGCACGCTGGCCAGGTAGCCGACGCGGGGCGCAGCATCCACCTGCGCCAGCAACGCACCGTGCACGGCCATCGCCTGGGCGGCATATTCCACGCCGCAGGCTGCACCCAGCCGCCCGTGGGCCCGCAACGGGTTGTCCAACGCCCGGTGGCTGCTGGCAGTGCAGACGATGGTGGTGTCGTCCCACTGGGCCACGCGGTCCAGCAGGCACATGCGGCCCTGGTGCGGAATGCGCCGGGCAATGTCGGCGGCGTTCAGCACGGGGTGAACACCAGTTCCAGGCGGCAGCCGTCCAGATAGTCCAAGCGCACCACCCCAGTCTGCTGGCGGGCCAGCGCGGCCAGCAACGGCAGGCCGCGTGCAGCAGGAATGCTCTGGCGCTGGGCTTCCAGCACGGCATCCATCAACACATCGGCAGGGCCAGAACTGAGGTAACTGGACGGGTGCAGCGTGACCTGACCCAGGCTGTGGGCGGTGCGCACGGGCGACAGCACCAGGGCCAGGCCAAAGGTGTCGGGCACCGGGCGGGCACTGCGCAGCGGCTCGGGGTAGTCGGTGTCAAAGGCCACTAGCAGCACCGGCTCGGCCTGCACCACCGCCTGCGTAATCGCTTCGACCAGCCCGGCGGCAAAGCTGCCGTCGAACGCGCACAGGGCGGTCGATGCAGCCATCGCCCCGGTGGCAATGCCCCAGTAGCCCGAGGCCGCGTTGTGTACCGAGTTGTGAAAACGGGTGGGCGAAATCAGGCGGTCGTCCGAGGCCAATTGGCTGCAAATTTCGTGGCAATTCACCCCGTCGCCGCTGGACGAGGTAAACACCGACACCACATCCCGCACCGCCAGCCCCGCCGCTGCCACCGCCGCATAGCCCACCGCCTGCGAGACGCGGATGATGGGGCCGGACCGGCGGCGCTCGGCGGGTGGCAGATGCGTCGGTGCGGTCAGCACGGTCTTGAGCCACTGGCCGGGCGCACGGCCCGCCAACTGCTCTTGGCCCTGCGCCCAGTCGGCAATGCCGGGGCCGAGCAGCCCCACGCCGTCGATATATACGGTCAGCGCGGTCATCCAGCGGCTCCCAAAACCAGGCTGCAATTGGTGCCGCCAAAACCAAAGGAATTGCTGAGCACGCGGCGCAGCGGCCTTGCCTGGCCGTGCAGCAGATAGGCCACGTCCAGCCGGGCATCCAGCGCCTCGGTGTGTACGCCGCCGGGCATGAAGCCGTGTTGCAAAGCCAGTGCGCAAAACACCGCCTCCAGCCCGCCTGCCGCGCCCAGGGTGTGGCCGGTGGCGCCCTTGGTGGAGCTGCATGGCGTTGCATGGCCGCCAAACACCGCCCGCACCGCCAAACCTTCGGCGGCATCGTTGCTCTGCGTGGCGGTGCCGTGCAAGTTGATGTAGTCGATATCGCCCGCCTCCAGCCCCGCACTGCACAGGGCCTGCTGCATGGCCAAACGTGCCCCCAGCCCCTCGGGGTGCGGCGAAGACATGTGGTGCGCGTCGCTGGACTCGCCTACGCCCAGCAGCAGCACCGCGTCGGCAGGTAGCACTGCGGGGGCACGCTCCAGCAGCACAAAGGCTGCGCCTTCGCCAATCGAAATCCCGCTGCGGCCCGCATCGAACGGGCGGCACGGCTGGCTGGACAACAAGCCCAGCGAGTTGAAGCCATACAGCGTGGTCAGACACAGGCTGTCCACGCCGCCCACCACCGCCGCGTCGATCAGGCCCGCCGCCAGCATGCGCTGGGCCGAGGCAAACACCTTGGCGCTGGACGAGCAGGCGGTGGACACGGCCATCGCCGGGCCGGTGAGCGCGCAGCTGCGGCGCACAAAGTCGGCCACCGAATACGGGTTATGGGTTTGCGGGTAGCAAAAATCGGCGGGCAAGGCCCCCGTAGTGGCATCGCGGTGCTGGTAGGCCAGCTCGGTCTGCAAAATGCCCGCCGTGCTGGTGCCCAGAAACACCCCCACCCGCTGCGGCCCCACGCGGGCCGCCACAGCCTGCACGGCAGCCAGAAAACCGTCCTGGCGCAAAGCCAGCTGGGCCAGCCGGTTGTTGCGGCAGTCAAAGGCTTGCAAGTCGGGTGGCAACACCTCATCGTCCACCCCGCTGACACGGCCGATCCAGGTGTCCAGCACGGCGGACCCGAAGTCGCAGGGGGTCAAGCCGCTGCGCTGCGCCCGCAAAGCATCCAGCGCCGAGGCCAGCCCGTGGCCAATCGCGCTGGTGGCGGTGAAATGGGAAAGAAGAAGTGGTTGCACAGGCGAGAAGGAAAAAACTAAGCGGATTCTAAAGACGGGCGACTAGCAGCACATTGGCAAATAGCGTGCCCTGGCTCATGGGTTCCGGCGTAACGGTAAAGCCCAGCGCCTGCAAGCGATCGACCCACGCAGCCAACGGACGGCAGTGCAAAGCCCCCAGGCGGTGGCCGCGCAAGGTGGTGACCACAAAGTCCACCCAGTTGCTGAAGCGAAACGGCCAGCCCGCACCCGCATCGCCAATGCGCAGCAGCAGCACGCCGCCAGGGTTCAAGGCAGCTTTAACGCGGCGCAACACCTCGTCTTGCGCGGCAATGGGCACGTAATGCAGCACGTCCAGAATCACCACCGCATCCACCGGCGCGAAGGCGGTAGTGCACATGTCCCCGGCCACAAAGCCGACGCGGCCTGCCTGCACGGCATCTGGCAGGGCTGCCAGCGCACGCTGCACGTCATGCTGCATCAGCTCGATACCCTGGATGTGCTGCGGGTTGGGTGCTGCCGCCCAGTCGGACGGCCAGCGCCCCTGTACTGCCAACTGCTGGGCCGACAGCAGCCACGAAGTCAACAAGCCCTGGCCGCAGCCAATATCCAAAATACGCGCCCGCCCGGCCAACAAGCCCCGGGCCAACAGCTGCACAAACGCCGGGTCGCCGCCCAATTTGCCTGCGGCGAAACGCCAGGCGTAATGGCCTGCGGCCCGGTAAGGCGCGGCGGCCTGGGTAATAAGGGCGCGAACCGTCAAGGAAAGAGTCATAGCAAGGCAGATCGGAGGGTGACAGTTTTTAAATCGGCGGCGCGTATGGCGGCCAGCAAGAGGGGCAGCACTTCCAGAATCACCGGCACGCCCTGGGCGGTGACGGCCGCGTGGCGGTCGTGCAGCAGCAAGATATCGCCCGCCCGCAAATGGCGGGTCAGGGTGCGGGCCACGGCGGGGGCATCGCCGTTGCGGGTGTCAAAACCGCGCCGTGTCCAGCTGGCCAGCTGCAAACCGTGGCGCTGCAACACCGGGTCGAGGAACACATTGCGCAGCCCGGCGGGGGCACGAAAGAAGCGTGGCGGCGTGCCGCACAGGCCACTCAGCGTGGTTTGTGCGGCCTGTATCTCGCGCTGCACACCACGCGGCCCCAGCAGGGAAAAGTTATGCCGGTGCTGCTGGCTGTGGTTTTCAATTGCGTGGCCCCGGCGCACGATGTCAAGGCACAGGTCAGGGTGCAGCGCGGCCTGCGCGCCGATGCAAAAAAACGTGGCACGGGCGGCGTACTGGTCTAGCAGATCGAGCACCAACGGCGTGACCAGCGGATCGGGGCCGTCGTCAATCGTCAGCGCCACCTCGCCGCGTGCGGCTGCGGCTGCGGGCAAACGCGTCCAGTTGGAACCCAGCAACGCGCAGCGCGGAAGCAGGCCCGCCAGGGTGACGACAGCATGGTTCAGCACCAGCACGGCCAGCGCCCAGCGCCATTGCGCGGGCTGCAGCACCCAAGCGCCCACCGCGCCGACATGCAGGCACAGGCTGGTCCAGAGCGTCCAATGCATCACGCCGCCCGAGGGGTCTGCGCCCACACTGCCGAGAAGCACAGGGCCAGCACCGCGCCCGGCCCCACCGTCAGCCCAATGGCTTGCAACACCGGCACCTGCGAGAAGCCCAAAATGCCAAAGCCGGCCACCGTGGTCATATTGGCAAACAGCAGAGACGCCAGCGTGCGCGGGGTGATGTCGCCCTTGCCAGAGCTAAAAAACAGCGCGTAGTTAGAGCCCACGGCCACAATCAGCAGCAAGCCTACCAGGTGCAAAATCGTCAGGCTGTGCCCGGCCGACACCAGCGCCGCCGCCACGCACAGCACCGCGCCCACCAAGGGCGCCAGCACCCGCAACACTGCCAACGGCGAGCGCAGGGCCACGGCTAGCAGCAGCACGATGGCCAGCAGCCCAGCTCCCGACAGCAGCACCGCCTCGTGTAAATAGCTAGCGTACAGGCGGTCGGTTTCGCCCTTCATATCCACAAACATCGCACCCGTACCGGCCAACAAAGGGCGGATACGGGCCGGGTCGATCTCGCCGTTGGCGGGTGGGTGCAGCGGCATGAAAACGCTCCAACGCGGCGAACCATCGGCGGTTTTTTGCTGCAACAGCATGCCGTCTACCGCTAGCGCCAAAGACGTGCCGTCCAGGTCCGCCCGCTGCAAGGCCGGGGCCAGCCGCGCCGCCTCGGCCTCTTGCACAAACGGGGCCAGGCGTTCGGCGCGCAGCGGCATGTCGACCAGCGCCTCGGTCAGCCGCACCTGCAAGTCGGCGGTGGCGGGCAGGCTGGCCTGCCGGGCCTGCTGGGTGGCAAGGCTGGGCAGCAAGGTGGTGGGGCTGTCCACCCCGGCGATACGGTGCTCGTCCACCAGCGGTTGCAGGCGGGCGACGACTTTTTCAGCGCCCTTTAATACGGCTTCCTGGTTAGCGCCAGATACCACCACCAGGTAGCGCACATCGGGCGCGCCCAAGTCGGCACGCAGCGCGCCGTCCAGGGCCATGTCGGAGGCGGAAACCGGACTCAGCGCCGCCAGCTCCTGGTTCCACACCGTGTTGCGCTGCACGGCCAGCGCCAGCGCGGCCACCGCGCACAGGCCCAGCACGGCCCAACGCAGGGCCGCCGCCCGCCGCACCAGCAGCGCCAGCCGCAGGCCCAGGGCCGATACATCGCGCACCTTAAAGCGCTGGGGCAGCAACTGCGGCAGCACAAACCGGGTGACCAAGGCCGCAGCCACCAGCCCGGCAATCGAATACAAGCCCAGTTGCGCCAAGCCCGGAAAGCCCGACAACAGCAGGGATGCAAAGCCGCAGATCGAGGTCATCACCCCCAGCCGGATGGTGGGCCAAAAGCGTTGCACCCAACCGTTGTCCGAATCGGACTGCTCGGACTGCACAAACAGGTAGATGGAATAGTCCACCGCCTCGCCGATCAGCGTGGTGCCAAAGCCCAGCGTGAGGCCGTGCACCGTGCCAAAGCCCAGGCTCACCGCCGCAATGCCTGCCACCGCGCCCACCAGCACCGGCAGCAGGCCCAGCGCCAGCGTGACCACCGAGCGGTAGATCAACCACAGCAAGAGCACGATCAACACGATGCTGATGGTGGACAGCCGCGTAACCTCAGACTCGATGGTGTTGCGCACGTTCACGCCAAACACACCGGGGCCGGTCAGCACGATTTTGGCGGTGGTGGCCGCGCCTTGGTGGGCCGCCACGGCCTCGGCAAACGCGGCGTGGATGCGGTCCATCGCCCGCTGCTGGCCGTCGGTGTCAGAGCCTGCCGCACGGGTTTGCAGCAGCAACAAGGCACGTTCGCCGTCGCGCGATGCCCACACGCCGTCGGCGGTACGCGGGCCGGTGCCGCCCCGGCCTAATTGGTCGAGCAGCAGTGGCAACTCGCCGGTCGGGTCGCGGGGCAGCAGCGATTTGACCAGCAGCCCGGCGGGCGAGGCCAGCAGGTCCAGCGTGTCGCCCAGGGCCGCGCGCAGGCCGTCCACCGTGAAGTGCGCGGGCTGCATGGCCGGGCTGAGCTGGTAGCGGTGCGCCATTAAAAATGCCTGGTCGCGCTCCAGGGCCACCGTTTCGCCGTTGCTGACGCTGCTGAATTGCGGCTCGCTGCGCAGCTTTTGGGCCACGGCTTTGGACAGGGCGGCGCGGGTAGTGCCGTCGCTGCCCTCTATGCCCACCAGCACCAGGCGCGAGACCAGGCCGTCGCGCAACTGGTCCACCAGCAACTGCTGCTCGGGCGTGGGAGCCTGGGGCAAAAAGGCCGACATGTCGGCGGTAAAACGGGTTTGGTGCACCACTGCGCCGCCCAGCAACAGGGCGATCAGGGCCAGCCATACCGGTAGGAAGCTGCGGCTAAAAATACGCTGGGTCATGCGCCTCTTCATGGGGCGACGGCGTTGTCGATGCGCATCAGCGAGCGGTCTTTGTCGGCCTGCTCGATTTCGATACTGCGCAGCTCGGCGCGCTCACCCTGCATGGTGATGCGCTGCACCACGGCCAACATCTTGGGATTCAGCGGGCGCAGCACCAGGCTCCAGCGGGCTTCGCTGCCGTCCAGCGTCAATTGGTACAGGCGCTCCAAAGAGGCCCGGTCGCCCGCCAGCGTGCCTCGGATGCTTTCCACAAACACGGCCAGCTCGGGGTAGTCTTTGACGCGCAGCACGTACTGGCGCTTGCCGCGCTCCACCGTCACGGTGTCGCGGTCGAGCACCAGGGTTTCGGGCTTGGGCAGCAGGGTGCGTTTTTCCAGCCGGTCGGGGGCGGTGTAGAGCAGCTCGCCAGACGACAACACGGGTTTGTCCAGCAGGGCAATGAATTTTTGCTCGGTGAACGTGGCCCGCCCGGAGGTATTGCGGGCCAGGGATTGCATGAGCTGCTCCAGGTCCCAGGCGTGGGCCGATAAGGCTGCGCAGCCCAAAGCCAAAGCCGCCATAGATCGAAAGAATTTTTGCATCATGGGCTTAAATGGGGCGTGGCCGGTGGTTGCCAGAAGTCGAAGAAATTGAACCAATTGGTGGGTGCGGCGTGGCAGTACTTTTCCAGCAGTTCCACGTAACGCGCCATCGCGACCTGCACGGCGGCTTCGCGCCCGCCCGCAGGAATCTGCGAGAAGTCGGCCACGGTTTCAAAGTGGATGTCGTAGCGGTTGCCGCCACCATACAACCCCACCATGAACAGCACCGGACGACGCAATATCGCGGCCATGCGGAACGGCCCCACCGGCAAGGCCGCAGCAGCCCCCAAAAACGGCAGGCTGCGCGTGCTGTCGCTGCCCAGCGAGCGGTCGGCCAGAATGCCCACCACCGCGCCCGACTCCAGCAGGGCGTGCACTTCCATCATCGAGTCCACCTTGCCCAGCGGCACGATGTGGCTGTGGGCGGCGGGGTTGATGGCCTGCAGCAAGGCGTTGATCTTGCGTGCATTTTCTTCAAACATCACCATCGCCAACCGCAGGCCCGGCTGCTGCTGGCCCACGGCGCGCAGCACCTCGAAGCTGCCCAGGTGCGCGCCCAACATGAACGCGCCGCGCTGCTGGGCCAGCACCTCCAACACCTGGCTGTGGCCGTGTATCTGGATGTCAAACAGATCAAAGCGGTCGTTGACCAGATAAATCCGGTCATGGACCATCGAGGCGAAGGCCATGAAGTGCCGAAACTGCCAGCGCCAGCCGATTTTTTGCCCCGGCAAAACGCGGCGTAAATACTGCCGCGATGCCAGCCGCGCCGTGGGCGCCAGCAGTAAAAAGTAGGCCGCAATGCCGACCAGAATGCCGCGCGCCACCCGCCGCCCCAGCCGCAGCGAGATCCAGGTCATGAGCCTCAGCATCAGCATATTGCTGCGCTCCGGGCGCTGCTTCCAGTGGTCGGAGAGGTCGTTCATGGCGGCATCCGGGAGGTCAATGCCAGCTGCCCGGTCGCCACCTTGCGGCTGCCGCAGGTGATGTCAAAACGGGCGCTGCCGGGCGTGGTGCACACCAGGGCAAAGGCCAGCAGCTCGCCGGGGCGCACCGGGCTTAAAAACTTGGCGTTGCCGATCTGGCCGGCCACGCTGGCAGTCACCGTCTCGGCCCACAGCAGCACCGCATCCAACAACACCACGCCGGGCAGGATGGGCGCGCCAGGGAAGTGCCCGGCAAAGGCGGGGTGGTCAGGTGCTACCGGCCAGGTGGTTTCAAACTGCATGGGGTTTGGAGGCGGTTTGCGCCAGCGCCTGCAAGGCTTCGCGTGGCAGTTTGCCGGTGCTGTTGCGCGGCAACTGCTCCAGCAGCCGCAACGGGCGCGGCAGAAAAATCGGGTCGATGCGCTCGCGCAGCGCGGCAAGCAACGCGGCCTGCGTGAAACCCGGGGCCACCACAAAGGCCATCAGCCGGGTCACGCCGTCAACCCCGCGTTCTTCGGGCATGTAAAACGCGCCATCCTGCACCCCGGCAATGGCGTTGAGCTGGTGGTTCAGATAGGCCAGCGAGCTGCGCTTACCGGCAATATTGACCAGGTCGGCAATCCGCCCGTGCAGCAAGAAATGCGTGGCACTGAGCGGCTCCAGTACGTCGCCCATTGGCACGGGCTGCTCCACATGGCCGCCCGAGACCCAGGTGCCGCCGTCTTGCGCGGTCAATTGCAGGCCGGGAAAGAGCTGCCATTCGGCCCCTTGCGCGGTGCGCCGGGTGGCGACCTGGCCGGTTTCGGTGGAGCCATAAATCTCCAGCAGCGGCATGTGCAGTGCGGCCTCTGCTGCCTTCGCCAACTGCGGCGACAAAGGCGCGGTGGCCGACACCACCAGGTCCAGCGCCGGAATCTCCAGCCCGGAGTCCAGTAAAGCGCGCAAATGCACCGGGGTGGTGACCAGCACGCGGGGCCGGTCCACCTGGGCCAGGGCGCTGCAAATATCGGCCGGGTAAAACGGGTGGTCGGCGCTGAACACCGCACCGCTTTGCCAAGCCACCAGCACGGTGGATTCAAAGCCGTACATGTGCTGCGGTGGCACGGTGCCGACGATGCTGTGCACGGCCCCATCTGGCCGCGCCACCAAGCCCAGCCGCTCGGCCTCGGCGCGCACATTGCGCACCAGCGCACCCCAGGTTTTGCGGTGCGGCACGGGCCGGCCGGTGGAGCCAGAGGTAAACACAAAAGCCACGGTTTGGTCGGCCGGAATCTGCGGCACGGCAGTGGCGGGCGCGTCGGCGGCAGCCCAGGCTGTGGGGTAGACGCATTGCGGCAAGGCGATGGTGCAGGGGCCGTCGCTCAGGCAAAACACATCCGGGGCAAACACCTGCATCTGGTGCACCATCTCGGGCGTGTGGGTAGACGGCAGCAGGCTGGTTTTACCCGCCACCATCGCAGCGGCCAGGCCCACGGCGAAGTGGTAGCGGTCGGCACAGGCGTTGAGCACGTGGCCGCCTGCGGGCAGCACGGCTACCAGCTGCGCCACGTCGGCCACAAAGCGGGCCACGGTGACGCTTTGGCGGTTGGCACCACGGGGTCGGCGCGTGGCCACCACATCGGTCAAATGGGCGTGCGCCACAAGGGGAAAGGTCAACATCGAAAAAATCAAATCAAATTATTGCAACGGCGGCCTGCCCACCTGCCGATAGGCCTGCACCGCCTGCCACAGGCCGGTAACGTCTTGCGGCGGCAGCACGCAGCGGCGCACCAGGTAGTCGCCCACAAACATCAGCGCCACCAAGGGCAGGCCCAGCAGGTTGGCAAAGCCCGACCACCAGGCCATCGGTGCAAAGCTAAACAACAACACCGACAGGCTGGCCATCAGGCCAAAGTACAGCGTCCAGGCCCAGGTGACACCGCGCGTGTAGCGCTGCAATGGCGGCGACAGCGGGCCGTGCACCACAGCGGCGAAGCGCGCCACCAGGGGTGTCTGGCCGGCGGCCAGGGTGCGCCCAAAGGCGATGCACAGCAGGCTTTGCATGCCCGCGTGTTCCAGAAAAAACAGCCATTGGTAGTGCAGCCGCAGCCAGTCGCCCATACTGGCCAGGCCCACGGCCCCAGCCACGCACAGCGCCAGCATCAGCGGCCGGTGCGCCGAATGCCAAGCCAGCGATACGGCCAGCACCAGCACCCAAAACAGGGCCGTTAGCACCTGCCACACGCCGGGTGCGGGGTGGATGCTGGCCAAGTGCGCCAACAGCGAATAGGCCACACACAAGGCCGCGCCCCCGGCGACTTTGCCCCAGCGCAGCCAGCGGGCAAAGGTCGTCGGAATCACTTGCTGCGCTGGGCGGCGATGTGGTCGCTCAGGCTGCGCAGGGAGCTGAAAATTTGGGCGTTGTCTTCGTGGTCGGCGCGCAGTTGCAGGCCGTATTGCTTGGACACGCTGAGCGACACCTCCAGGATGTCGATCGAGTCCAGGCCCAGGCCATCGCCGTACAGCGGCGCATCGGGGTCGATGTCGGCGGCGGCGACTTCCAGGTTCAGGGCACCCACCACCAGTTCGGCCACTTCGCGCAGTAGGGCCGCATCGGCGGAGACAAAAGAAGTGGTGGGCGCGGTGGAAACAGGGAGTGCAGACATGGGAGAGGTGTTTAGAAGAGGGCTGCGTACCGCATGCAGCGTACGTAAAGACCCTCGATTTTAGCGGGCGATATCAGGGCGCTGGGTCAATCCAGCCGCATCTGCGGTGGGCTGATGTCGCCAAAGCCACGCGACGGCACGCGCGCCAGGCTCTTGGCGGCGCTGGCCACTGTGGGGCAGCTCCCGGAGGCGATAAATGACAAGGCGGCGGCGGTGATCGACTCCGCCGGGTCGCCCAGCACATGGTTCACGTCGTCGGCCACGGAGCAGCTGGGCACGATGCCGTCACTGGGCACAGACACATTTTGTGCATTGGTAGTCACGATATTCACCGCGTTGTAGGTGGTGCCACAGGCATCGACCGGCTGGAACGCATACGGTTTGCCGTAGCTGGTGCTGCCCAGGGTGACCACGGTTTTATAGGGCCGCAGGGCGTTGATGACCATTTCGCTGGCCGATGCGGTGCTGGCCGAGGTGATGGCGAACACCCGGGTCAAACCCTCCAGCGGCGCGGTGGGCAAATTGCTGGTGGTTAAAAAATTCTGGGTGGAGTTGCGGGCGGTGTTTTTGGCGTTGAACTGGTACTTCGCAAAGACCCTGCCGATCTGCCCCGACCCTGCGATCAAGCCCGCCAAATACCGTGCCTGCTGGGTGCTACCGCCGCCGTTGTAGCGCAGGTCCAGCACCAGCTCGGTCACGCCTGCGGCCCGAAACTGGTCAAACGCAGCGCCCATCGCCGTGGCCCCGGAGGCAATGAACTCCTGGTACATCAAATACCCGGTTTTGGCCCCATTGGCGGCCGTGAGCACCTTCACAGTGTGTACCGGGCTGAGGGCGTAAGTGGCGGATTGCACGGTAAAACTGCGCTGGGTGCCCGCCGCGTTTTGCACCACGAAGGTACGGGATACACCGGTGATGGACACGGCCGTCAACGCGCCATTGGCGATGTCGGTCGAGGTTTTGCCGTCGATGGTGACGATGCGGTCGCCGCGCAGCAAACCGGCTTGGCCCACGGGGCTTAAAGGTTCGACCATTTGCACCACCAAAGTGGTACGCGCCGAGTCCAACCAGTCCGTCCGGTAGCCATAGCCGGTGCGGGTGCCTTCCACATAAAACTGGTCGGCGCTGGCCGTGGTTTGGGCGTAGCTGTAGTGGTCGGTGGGCTGGTACAGCAGGCTGTCGAAGTAGTCGCCCATGCTGGCGGCAGCGGCATTGGGCACGCCCTGGTGGTCGTACCAAAAATACTGGTCGTTCATGTAGTCGCGCAGCCAGGCCCGCTGACCCGACACGTCGCAGCTGGCCGCTGCGCTGGGGTAGCCCGAAGCCACCGGGGGCGTGGCCCCGCTGCCACCGCCGCCGCCGCAGCCCGCCAAAGCCACCACCCCCATCACAGCCACACAAGCCAAACCGCGCATAGAGTACTTTCCACAGATTGATAAGAGGCGCAGTGTCGTATGCATCGGCAGATCGAAATTCTGCAACCCGATGGCTTTTTGCATACAAAAGACAGTTTTCTCCGCCGTGCAGACTTAATTTTTTAGGCTATTTTCAGGCATGAAAGTGGCCTAAAGCGCTTATTTTAATTGCGCATATAGCTATCAAATTTAACATCAAAAACAATAGCAATAGATACCCCAACTTGCCGACCGGGCGCGGCAGCCGCCATGCCCACTTCATCCTCCATTTGGGGGATGAATGCCCCGCCCGGGCCGCCAGCGGCCAGCTTCTAAAATCCCCCCTCTTGCTTGATAACTACAAGCCACCAGGCTGCCCCCCCCATGATCCGCATCTCCGAACTCAAACTCCCCCTGGCCCACGCCGAAGAGGCGCTGGCCGCGCTGGTCGCCCACACCCTGGGCCTGGCGCCCGCGCAGATTGCGCACTTCCGCATCTTCAAACGCAGCTTCGACGCCCGCAAAGCCGCGCTGATGCAGGTCTACATCGTCGATGTGGCCTTGGTAGATGCGGCACAAGAGGCCGAACTGCTGCGGCAACACCCCGACAACCCGCACCTGCGCCCCTGCCCCGACATGGTCTACATCCCGGTGGGACAAGCACCGGCCGACATGCCCATTCGCCCGGTGGTGGTTGGCTTCGGCCCCTGTGGCATTTTTGCGGCGCTGGTGCTGGCGCAAATGGGCTTCAAACCCATCGTGCTGGAGCGCGGCACCTCGGTGCGCCAGCGCACCCAAGACACCTGGGGCCTGTGGCGCAAAAACGTGCTCAAGCCCGAGAGCAATGTGCAGTTTGGCGAAGGCGGTGCGGGCACGTTCTCGGACGGCAAGCTGTACAGCCAGATCAAGGACCCGCGCTTTCTGGGCCGCAAGGTGATGCAAGAATTTGTGAAAGCCGGTGCGCCCGAAGAAATTCTGGTCGCCGCGCACCCGCACATCGGCACCTTCAAGCTGGTTAAGGTGGTGGAGCATCTGCGCGAGCAAATCATTGCGCTGGGCGGTGAGGTGCGGTTTGAACAGCGGGTCACCGACGTAGAAATTGTGGATGGCAAGATGCGTGGCCTGACCGTGCTGAACCAAGCCACGGGCGAAACACAAGAGCTGCGTGCCGACCACGTGGTGCTGGCCCTAGGCCACAGCGCCCGCGACACCTTTGCCATGCTGCATGCGCGCGGTGTGTATGTAGAAGCCAAGCCGTTTTCCATCGGCTTTCGTATCGAGCACCCGCAAAGCCTGATCGACCGCGCCCGCTGGGGCCGCCACGCAGGCCACCCGCTGCTGGGCGCGGCGGATTACAAACTGGTGCACCACGCCAACAATGGACGCGCCGTCTACAGCTTTTGCATGTGCCCCGGCGGCACCGTGGTGGCCGCCACCAGCGAGCCGGGCCGCGTGGTGACCAACGGCATGAGCCAGTATTCGCGCAACGAACGCAACGCCAATGCCGGCATCGTCGTCGGGATCACGCCCGAAGACTTCCCCAGTACGCACCCGCTGGCGGGCATTGAATTGCAACGCCAGCTCGAATCCCACGCCTATGTGCTGGGCGGCAGCAGCTATGAAGCCCCAGGCCAACTGGTCGGCGACTTCATCGCCGGGCGCTCCTCCACCCAGCTTGGCAGCGTGGAGCCATCCTACAAACCCGGCGTGCTGCTGGGCGACCTGCACAGCGCCCTGCCCGGCTACGCGATTGAGGCCATCCGCGAGGCGCTACCTGCCTTTGGCCGCAAGATCCAGGGCTTTGATCTGCATGATGCCGTGCTGACCGGCGTAGAAACCCGCACCTCCTCGCCCATCAAAATGACCCGGGACGGCGACTTCCAAAGCCTGACCGTACGCGGCCTGTACCCGGCCGGCGAAGGCGCCAGTTACGCGGGCGGCATCTTGTCGGCCGGGGTGGACGGCATCAAGGTGGCGGAGGCGGTGGCGCGGAGTTTGCTGGCCTGATGGAATAAATACCGACCCAAACTCCTGCCCGGTGCTATCCGCAGGGCAGCGGATGGTGGATGCGGCGCTAGGGTTTGGGATAAACCACCGTTGGCCCACCACGGACGCTAGCCCAGTGGGGTCAGACCATCCATGCGCGCTGAAAAGTAGGTGGGCAGCACGGCTCCAAACCGCATGCGTGTTCTGACCCCGCTGGGCGGTTAAACAGCCCAAAGACGCGGACCGCGTAACAGACATTGCGGGTCGCCATTGGGGCATCGGATATTCCGAATACAGCACGCCAAACCGCTCGCCTGGTCGCCGCTATTGCAAATCTCCCTTGCAGCACCCAGCTAGCATTGCCCATGGACACCCCCACCGCCACCTTCCTAGCCCTCCTGCTCCTCACCACCGTCTGCACTCTAGGCTGGTTCACCCCCAAATGGTGGATCGCCCGGCGCCGACGCAAGCTGCGGCAGCAGCCCTTCCCCGCTGCGTGGCGCACGATCCTGCGCCGCCGGGTGCCGCTGGTGCGGCGCATGCCCGCAGACCTGCAACTCCAGCTGAAGCAGCAGATGCAGGTCTTCATCGCCGAGAAGGCGTTTCTGGGCTGCGCGGGCTTAACCATTACCGATGAGATGCGGGTGGTGATTGCCGCCCAGGCCTGCCTGCTGGTGCTCAACCGGCCCACCGGCCTGTACCCGCACCTGCGGCAAATTTTGGTCTACCCGGGGGCGTTTGCGGTGCAGCGCACGCACAGCGATGGCGTGGTGCAGCGGGAGGAGCGGCAGGCGCTGCTGGGCGAATCCTGGGCGCAGGGGCAGGTGATTTTGTCGTGGCACGACGCGCTAGAGGGCGCGACCACGCCCGGCGATGGGCGCAACGTGGTGGTCCATGAATTTGCCCACCAGCTGGACCAGGAAAAAGGCCATGCCAATGGCGCACCGCACCGCTATCGCAGTAAAGGTAACGCCGACCCGGCCCGCTGGTCCGAGGTGTTCCACGCGGCCTACGCCAAACTACGGCGCGAAGCCCATGTGGGCGAACCCGGCCTGTTGAACCACTACGGCGCACAAGACCCGGCCGAGTTCTTCGCCGTGGTGTCCGAGGTGTTCTTTGAGCAGGCGGCGGAATTGAAGGACTACGACCCGGCGCTGTACCAGGAACTCAGCGGTTACTACCGGGTGGACCCGGCGGGCTGGTGACCAAGGGTTTTTAAACGGAATAAGCCACCAACGCATATTTAACCGGCGGTAGTAGCTATTACTTATATAGCAGACTACCCCATGTAACAAGATGCCGGGGCTCCTCTACACTTTGGGGCAATAACGCCCCACGGACTGCCCATGCGCCCAGACACCGCACCCACCACGCCCCCAGTTGTCGAGCACTTCCGCCAGGTGCTGCTGTGGCCCGTGCGGCTGATGCCGGTGCGCGGCAGCGAGGGCTCGGTGGCCAAGCCCTGGGAGGTGCTGGCCGACATGGCAGATGTGGGCGACACCTCTCCCTGGCGCGAGGTGGTGGACGAATTTACCGGCGACAGCAGCCGCTTCCACGAGCGGCATTACAACGAGTTCGTCACCTTTTTGCCCTACGTACAGCGGTTTTTGTACGGCGAAGGCCTGCCCAAACATGCCACGCAAGGCAAGGCCCAGGGCTCACCGATGCGCGTCTTTCGCCGCCACGACATTGCCGCCGTGCGGGTGGTGCCGCGCCCTGGCGACGCGCCCGTCACGCTGGACACGGTGCATGTGGATCTGTACTTTTTCCTCGACGTGGACCTGGTGCTGCTGAACGTGGAGGTGGCCACCCAGCACCTGCCACTGGAGACGGCGCAAGAAATCCTGTACCGCTTTGGCCGCGCCTATCCGGCGGGCTGGGACGCTGCGGGCCAGGCCCTGCACTGCCTGGCCAGCGCCGAGTGGCTGGACGCGCAGGGCAACGTGCTGGCCGCATCGGATGCCAACCAGCGCGATGCGTTTTTAGAGCACGTCAGCACCCGGCGCGCGCCGCGCATGTCGGCCCACTGGGACTTCATCATGCAGCCGCTGGTGGGCGACCACTCAGACCACCCCGGCGCGCTGCGGTTTCGGCAGATCGAGTACTACCGCATGCCGATGATGGCCTACCTGGCGCTGGACCGGCCCCGCGACCTGTCGCGCAGCGACTTTGTGCGGCTGGGGCTGGTCACCGGCTCGGGCGCACGCGAAGCGGCGGGCGGCTGCGCCCTGCCCTACGGCGAACAGCATCTGGCGGATTTCGAGGCCAAATACTGCTACGACCGCTTCTGGGCCGAGGGCGGTGCCGCCCCCAACACCCGCTACCTGTGCAACGGCCACGCGCTGGTGGTGGTGGGCGATGCGCGCAGTGACTTCTACGGCTGCCGCGATCGGGGCGTGCTGGCGCAGTTTCGGCACCAGCATTTTTTGCTGTTTTTGATAGCACATTTCCAGAAGGCCGCGCTGCTGATGTACTCGGACCGCATGGCCGAGACGCTGAAAAACCTGGATATCCGCGACGCGGCCAGCATCCGGCATTTCAAGCGCTCGATCCGCGATGGCTTCTCCAGCTTTTTGCGCTTCACCCACCGCTACTGGTTCCACGAAATCTCCGAGCAGGCGCAGGTACGCGCCCTGTTCCACATGTGTGCGCAGCACCTGGAGCTGGACCCGCTGTACGCCGAGGTAAAGCAGCGCATTGCCGAGATGAACCAGTACCTGGAGGCCGACAGCCTGCGCCGCCAGGCCAACACCGTGGTGCGCCTGACGGTGGTGACCATCTTCGGCCTGATCGGCACCGTGACCACCGGCTTTTTGGGCATGAACCTGCTGGCCGAGGCCGAATCTCCGCTGGGGCGGCGGCTGGCCATCTTTGCCACCGTCTTCCTCCTGACCACCGCGCTGACGGTCTACACCATGGTCAAGTCCAAGCGCCTGTCGGATTTTCTGGACGTGCTGTCCGACGAGCGCACCAACGCTTGGCAAAAGACCAAGGCGCTGGTCGGCGTGTGGACGCGCAAGGACGACTAGCCCTGGGCCGCCAGCACCCGGGCAAACAGCTGGTTGCGGAAGTGGATGCCCAGCCGGGCAAAGGCCCGCTGGCGGTAGGTTTTGACCGTCGGCAGGCCCAGACCAAGCTGGCAGGCAATGCCGTCCAGCGTCAGCCCTTGCAAGATCCCGGCACACACCTCGCACTCGCGCAGCGTCAGGCCCGGGTGCAGGCGCTGCACCCGCTGCACCTGGGCGGCAAAGCCCACATCCCGCGCAGGCGCGGCGGGCGCGGAGTCTGGCAGAAGCGGTAGCCGCAGCAGCAGGTGCTTGTGCGCCAGCGCCAGCAGGGCCGGGGCCAGCTGGGTGAAGTCGGCAATCTGCGCGTCGCGGAAGGGCCGCTGGTGCTGGTGGCGGTAGAAGTTGATGGCAAACAGCGCGCCGTCCCCCTGCGGCTCCACCACCGACACCCGCTCGGCCATGCCATGCGCCTCGTACACCTTGGCGCGGTGCTCGGGCGGCACCTCTTGGGCGGTGATGTGGCGGACCACATGGCCGGCTGTGGCCGCAGGCTGGCACAGCGTGCTGTCGCCCACATACGGGCCCGACAGGTAGGCCCGCCAGCAGTCGCGGGTGGTGTCGGGCACGCCGTGGCTGGCCGACATGTAGATCACCGGCGGGCACAGCGGCCCGGTGCGGTACACCGAACACGAGGCCGCCGGCAGCAGCGGGAACAGGCTGTCCAGCAGGGTTTGCTCAAAATGCGGCTCGCCCAGGCGCGGCACGGCCTGGGTCAGCACATGCAGTAGCTCGCCGGGGGTGGCGGTATCTGTATGGGCAGCCCACTGTCGCATCTTCGCTCCTCACATTGCAGGGTTTACACGTCGTCTTCAGGGATGACAGGATACGGCCCACCCCGGCTCTACGCTATGCAGCATTACACCTAGACCGGAGACACGCCATGCCCACCCCTTCCCGCCGCCGCGTACTCGCCACCCTGCTCACCGTCTTGGCCTGCACGGCGGCCAGCGCCCAGACCAGCTATCCCCACAAACCGGTGCGCCTGGTGGTCGGCTTTGCGGCGGGCACCGGGCCCGACATCGTGGCCCGCCTGGTCGGCCAGAAGCTGGCCGAGGGCTGGGGCGTGGGCGTGGTGGTCGACAACAAACCTGGTGCCGGAGGCCTGATCGCCGCCACCGAAGTGGCCCGCGCCGCGCCCGACGGCTACACCCTGCTGCTGGGCGAAACCGGCCAGCTGGCCATAGCGCCCAGCAGCTACACCAAGCTGCCCTACGACGTGCAGCGCGACTTTGCCCCGGTCAGCCAGGTGGCCAGCGTGGACTTTGCTTTTCTGGTGAATCCGCAAAAAGTCAGCGCCCGCACCGTGAAAGAGTTTGTGGATGCGGCCAAGGCACAGAAGGGCCTGTTCATGGCCACCTTTGGCGCGGGCACGCCGGGGCATTTCGGGGTCTTCATGCTGGGCGACGCGCTGAAGCTACAGCCCGAGCCGGTGCACTACAAATCCACCGGCGACGCACTCACCGGCCTGTTCGGCGGCGACGTGCAGGGCGTGTTTGCCAGCATCGGCCTGGCCGCACCCAACGTCAAAGCCGGCAAGCTGGTCGCCCTGGCCACCACCGGCGCGGTGCGCACCAGCAGCCTGCCCGAGGTGCCCACCTTCAAAGAGCAAGGCTACCCCGAGCTGGAATTCAACTCCTGGTTTGGCGTGGTGGCCCCGGCCAAAACCCCCACCGACGTGTTGGCCAAGCTGAACGCCGACATCGCCCGCGCGGTGCAGTCTGCCGATGGCAACAGCAAGCTGGAAGCCGCTGGGTTTCGCGCCATCGGCAGCAGCCGCGAGGACTTCACCCGCAGCATCACCGCCGACACCGCCAAGTGGGGCAAGGCCGTGGCGGCCACCGGCTTCAAGGCCGATTGAGCACACTAAGCACGCCATGCACCACCCCATTGACACCCCTGCCCTGGCTTTCTTTGCCGACCTGTCCGTGCAAGTAGACGCCCCGCAGGAAGTGGGGTCCACCGCCTACGGCCAACGCCGCCTGATCCCCATCCTGGGCGGTAGCGCCCGAGGTGACGGCTGGACGGCACGGGTGCTGCCCGGCGGGGCCGACGCGCAGTTGGTGGTCAACGCCACGCTGACCACGCTGGATGCGCGCTACTGCCTGGAAACCGATGGCGGCGACCTGATGTACGTGCACAACCGCGCCATCCGCACCGGCCCGCCGGAATTGATGGCCCGGCTGGTGCGCGGCGAACCGGTGGACCCGGCGCAGATCTACTTCCGCTGCCTGCCGCACTTTGAAACTGCCGCCCCGGCCTTGCAATGGATCAACCAGCGGCTGTTTGTGGGCAGCGGTGCGCGCTACCCGCAGACGGTGGAGATGCGGTTTTTTACTTTGGGCTGAAGCGTTTGGCCAAGCCCATGCCGACCAGCATGGCGAGTACAAACACGGCAACGCCTGCGCCACCCGTCAGCACGCTGGCCAGCGCCGGGCCGGGACAGTAGCCCGCCAGGCCCCAGCCCACGCCAAACAGTGCCGCGCCCAGCACCAGCCGGGTGTCGATGTCTTGCCGCGTGGACAGCTGGAAGGCCGTGGCCAGCCAGGGCTTGCGCGCCGGATGCCGGACGTTGGGCGGGGTAAGGGCAAAGGCGGGCAACGTCACCAGCAGCGCGCCGCCCATCACAAACGCCAGGCTGGCATCCCAGGGGCCAAAGCGCTGTGCATCCCACAGGCCGCCCAGGTTCAAGAAGCCCTGCACCTTGGCGGGCAGCACCATGCCCGACAGCACCAGCCCCGCCGCAAACAAACCACCCGCCAAGGTTGCGAAGATAATTTTCAACATGTTTTAGCCCTCTAGCGCTTATTTAACCTGCGGCTCTAGCTATAAATACAGTAGCAAATCCGCACCCCATGAACACCCCTGTGGCCACCAGCGAACGAACCGATCGCCGCCCCAGACCACACACGCCGTGGCCGCTGGTACAGCCCGAGCCCAGCACCGTGCCCACGCCCACCAGCAAGCCAGCAGCCACCAGCACCGCCCAGTGGGGCGACGGCAGCGCAGGCATGCCCCGCGTCAACAGCGCCCCCACGCCCACCAGCCCGGCCAGAAACGCCCAGCGCCAGGCCCGCTCGCCCGGCTGCGGCGACAGCGCCCCCGCCACGATGCCGCTGATACCGGCCACCCGGCCCAGCGCTGCCAGCAGCAGCCAGCTGGCCGCGCCAATCAAAATGCCACCCAGGGTGGCTTGCAAAAAAGGATGCATAGAAAATCTCCTTGACGGGTTTAAAAAATATACCCACGGGGGTATAGTAACCTACCCCGTCCCCAGGAGCCCCATGTCCCAACTCACCGACCCCGCCAAAAAGAAAACCCTGCTCGCCCGGCTAGCCCGGGTAGAAGGGCAACTGCGCGGCGTGCAGCGCCTGATCGAGGCCGAAGCCGATTGCGAAAAAGTGGCCCAACAGCTATCGGCCGCACGCAAGGCGCTGGACAAATCGTTTTTCACCATGGTGGGCTGCATGATCGAGCAGGGCCACCTGCCCGCCGAGCAAGTGGCCGACATGCTGGCCAAATACGCCTAGGAACACCCCATGCAGCCCATCCAACTCTTCGACCCCGCCACCAGCACCTACACCTATGTGCTGGTCGATCCGCTCAGCCGTGCCGCCGTCATCATCGACCCGGTAGACACCCAGCTGGAGCGCGATCTGGCACTGCTGCAAGCCCACGGCCTGTCGTTGGTGTGGGCCCTGGAAACCCATGCCCACGCCGATCACATCACCAGCGCGGGCCAGTTGGCCGAGCATGCCGGGGCCAAAACGGCGGTGCCCGCAGGCTGCGGCATCAGCGGCGCGGCGGTGCAGTTGCAGCACGGCGACTTGCTGCCGTTTGGCAGCGAAACGGTACAGGCGCTGCACACCCCCGGCCACACGGCGGGCAGCATGTCGTTCGTCTGGCGCAACCATGTGTTTACCGGCGACACGCTGCTCATCGGCGGCTGTGGCCGCACCGATTTCCAGTCGGGCAGCGCCGAGGCGATGTACCACAGCATCACGCAGATTCTGTTTGCCCTGCCCGATGCCAGCGTGGTCTGGCCGGGGCACGATTACCACGGCAAAACCCACTCCAGCATCGGGGCCGAGAAGGCCCACAATCCGCGCATAGCCCACACAAGCCTCACGGAATTCACCGCCACTATGGACGCACTGAACCTGCCCCGCCCGCAACGCATGGACGAAGCCGTGCCCGCCAACCTGGCCTCGGGCCTGTGGCCAACCGCCCGCCCCGCCGAGGGCTACGCAGGCGACGTATCACCCCAGCTAGCCTGCCAATGGTGGCAGGCGGGCGAGGCGGTGCTGGTCGATGTGCGCACCGATGCCGAACGCGCCTGGGTTGGCGAAGTGCCGGGAGCCGTCGCCCTGGCCTGGAAGCAGTGGCCCGGCATGGCCATGAACGCCGATTTCGACACCGGCCTGCAAGCCGCGCTAGCGGGTGGCAAAAAAGCCGTGCTGCTGTGCCGCAGCGGGGTGCGATCGGTGGCAGCCGCCAAACGCGCCACCGAGCTGGGGCTGGAGGCCTACAACATCCTGGAGGGCTTCGAGGGCGACCCCGACACCGAGGCCCACCGGGGCCGCAAGGGCGGCTGGCGTTTCCACAACCTGCCCTGGCGGCAGAGCTAGGCAAACGCCGTGCGGCGTTACGCGGCACATTGATAATGCGGGGAAAAATACCGGAGACCGCAGAATGAGTTTTCTCGCCATCGACATTGGCAACACCCGCCTCAAATGGTCGTTGTACGACGCGCCCCGCCCTGGGGCCGCGCTGCTGGCCCATGGCGCAGAGTTTCTGGAAAACATCGACAAGCTGGCCGATGGCCCCTGGGCTGAGCTGCCCACGCCCACCGCCATCCTGGGCTGCATCGTGGCCGGCGATGCCATCAAGCGCCGTGTGCTGGAGCAGTTGGAGCTATGGGATGTGACCCCGCAGTGGGTGGTGTCCAGCGCCGCCGAGGCCGGTTTGACCAATGGCTACGACCACCCCACCCGCCTGGGGGCCGACCGCTGGGTGGCCATGGTGGGGGCACGCCATCGCATGCTGGCCCAAGGCCCGGCGCGGCCGATGGTGGTGGTGATGGTAGGCACGGCGGTGACGGTGGAGGCCATCGATACCCACGGCAAGTTTCTCGGCGGGCTGATCCTGCCCGGCCACGGCATCATGCTGCGTGCGCTGGAATCCGGCACGGCGGGCCTGCACGTTCCCACCGGCGAGGTGCGGCTGTTTCCCACCAACACCAGCGACGCACTGACCAGCGGCGGCACCTACGCCATCGCCGGGGCCGTGGAACGCATGGTGCAGCACGTGCGCCAGCACTGCGGAGCCGAACCCGCCTGCACCATGACCGGCGGCGCAGGCTGGAAGATGGCGCCCAGCATGTCGGTGCCGTTTGATCTGGTAGATAACCTGATTTTTGATGGATTGCTGGCGATGGCGGCAGAACGCTTCAAAGCACCAGTTTTACAAGCTTTTTAGACCTCTAGCGCATATTGCACCTCCGCAAGTAGCTACTTATTCAATAGCAACCATGCTTCGGCGAGCCGCACCCAGTACGTCGCCCCCAACGGAATCAGATCGTCGTTGAAGTCGTAGCTGGGGTTGTGCAGGGTGCAGGGGCCTGCGCCGTGGCCCATAGCGCGGTGGTCGCCGTCGCCGTTGGCAATAAAGCAGTAGGCCCCCGGCTTGGCTTGCAGCATGTAGGCGAAGTCTTCCGCACCCATCGTGGGCTCTTGGGTCAGCACGTGGTCGGCCCCCACGATGTCGGTCAGCACCTGGCGGGCGAAGGCGGCCTCGGCGGCGTGGTTGATGGTGGGTGGGTAGTTGCGGGCAAATTCAAAGTCGCAGCGGGCATTGAAGGCGCTGCACAGGCTGTCGGCCATCTGGCGCATGCGGGCTTCGATCAAGTCCAGCACCTCCAGCGTGAAGGTGCGCACCGTGCCTTGCAGCTCTACGCTGTCGGGCACGATGTTGGTGGCCGAGCCGCCGTGCAGCATGGTGACCGACACCACGCCTGCGTCGATGGGCTTTTTGTTGCGGCTGATGATGGTCTGGAAGGCCAGCACCATCTGGGCCGCGATGGGCACGGGGTCGATGCCCATATGGGGCATGGCGGCATGGCTGCCTTTGCCGTGGATGGTGATCTTGAATTCGCTGCTGGAGGCCATCACCGGGCCGGGGCTGACGGCAAACTGGCCCACCGGCATGCCGGGCCAGTTGTGCATGCCAAACACCGCATCCATCGGGAAACGGGTGAACAGGCCTTCTTGCACCATCTCGCGGGCGCCGCCACCGCCTTCTTCGGCGGGCTGAAAAATCAGGTAGACCGTGCCGTCGAAGTTGCGGTGCTCGGCCAGATACTGCGCCGCTGCCAGCAGCATGGCGGTGTGGCCGTCGTGTCCGCAGGCGTGCATCTTGCCGGGGTGCTGGCTGGCGTGGGCGAAGGTGTTGAACTCTTGCAGCGGCAGCGCGTCCATGTCTGCACGCAGACCAATGGCGCGCGCAGACGTACCGTTTTGCAAAATGCCCACCACACCCGTACCCGCCAGGCCCCGGTGGTGGGGAATGCCCCATTCGGTCAACTGCCGCGCCACCAGATCGGCGGTCCGCACCTCCTGAAAGCTCAGCTCCGGGTAGGCATGCAGTTCACGGCGCAGGGCGGCAATGCCGGGGGCCTGTTGCACCAGTTTGTCGATCACAGGCATGGAGCTCTCCTTACATGCGGATGCGGCCATCTCCGGTGAGCATGGACAGATCCACAAAACTCGATCCTACATGTTCGCTGGCCGATAGCTTGACTGCAAAACCGCCGTACGACTGCGTCCCCAGCGATTCCAGCCCGGTCACCAGTGCATCACGGCTGATGCCTTTGCTCGCAGCAGCCCGCTTCAACCCGTCGACCAGGACCTTGGCGGCCAAATAGCCCTCCATGCTGGAAAAATTAACCTGCGCATCACCGCCGGCGGCCTTTACCGCGTCGGCAAAATTGCGGGCCAGTGCGGTGCTTGTACTGTAGGGAGATGGCATAACCTGTGACACCACAATGCCGGCACCTTCTTTGCCGAGTTCGTCTGCCAATGCCTGCGTGCCGACAAACGAGACATTGAAAAACTGCCCGCCGTAGCCCACCTTGCGGGCCGCCCGGATAAACGCTGCGCAGGATTTGTACGCACTGATTTGCACAATCGCCTGCGGCTCGGCGGCACGCAGGGCTTGCGCCGCAGCGGCCACATCCACGGAGTTGCGCTCCACCGTGGCCAGCGCCACCGGCTTACGGCCCAGTTTGGCGAGGGCCAGCGTGACACCTTCCAAACCCGCTTTGCCATAGGCATCGTTTTGGTAGAACACCGCAATACGGTCCAGCCCCAACTGGGTGAGCTGCTTGACGATCAGGGCGGTTTCGTCCTGGTACGAGGCACGTATGTGAAACGCATATTTATTGAACGGGTCGCGCAAAGCCATCGCCCCGGTGAAAGGGGCCACGAACGGTGTCTTGGCCTGGGTGGCCAAGGGCAATGCCGCCAAGCTGGTGGGGGTGCCGATATAGCCAAACAAAGCCACAGCGTCGGCCGCCAATAGCTTACGGGTGTTCTCCAGGCAACGTTCGGGCTCGTAGCCGTCATCGAGTGTGCGAAGTTCAATCTGTCGCTGGCCCACGCCGCCTTGCGCATTCACTTGGTCGAAATACAGTTTGGCACCTTGGGCATACTGGATGCCTAGCTGGGCCGCAGGCCCGGTCAGCGCCGCCGATTGACCCACCAAAATCTTGCCGCCAGGTTGCGCTTGGGCAATTGAAAAACCAGTCATTGCGGCGGCCCCGGTAGCGATGGAAAAACAGCGTCTATTTATCATGGATACATTTTGTCACAGGCAGAAGTAACGAACCTATGCAAGACCCAGACCACTCTACTACCACCTTGCCACACCAGGTACGCGGCGCGTGCCCGCACGACTGTCCCGACACCTGCGCTCTGCTGACCACGGTGCAGGACGGCATCGCGATCAAAGTGCAGGGCAATCCAGCCCATTCGCACACCGATGGCGTGCTGTGTACCAAAGTGTCGCGCTACACCGAGCGGACCTACCATGCCGAGCGCATCCTGCAACCACTGAAACGCAGCGGCCCGAAGGGTTCGGGCCAGTACACGCCGGTGGGCTGGGTTGACGCGCTGACCGATATCGCCGCACGGCTACAGGTGATTGCCGCACGCAATCCCGAGGCCATCGTCCCCTACAGTTATGCAGGCACCATGGGACTGGTACAGGGTGAAAGCATTTCGGCGCGGTTCTTCCACACGCTGGGCGCATCGCTGTTGGATCGCACGATTTGCGCATCGGCCGGAGGCGAAGGTCTGGTGCACACGCTGGGTGGCAAGGTGGGCATGCAGGTGCAGTTTTTTGCCGAATCCAAGCTCATCCTCATCTGGGGCAGCAACTCCATCGGCAGCAACCTTCACTTCTGGCGCTACGTGCAGCAGGCCAAACGCGACGGTGCACGGCTGGTGTGCATCGATCCGCGCAAAACCGAAACCGCTGAAAAGTGCCACGCGCACATCGCACTGCGCCCTGGTACCGATGCGGCTCTGGCCTTGGCCCTGATGCACCAACTCATCACCAACGACTGGCTAGACCACGCCTACCTGGCCGAACACACCGTCGGCTGGCCCGCGTTACGTGAACGCGCCTTGCAATGGCCGCCCGAGCGCGCCGCCGAGGTCTGCGGCGTGCCGGTCGAACAAATCACATCCCTGGCACACGACTACGGGCAGTGCTTTGTCAACGGACAACCGGCCGCCATACGCCTCAACTACGGCATGCAGCGCACCCGGGGCGGCGGCAATGCCACCCGCGCCGTGGTGAGCCTGCCAGCGCTGATCGGGGCCTGGCGGCACCGTGCGGGCGGCGTTTTGATGAGCAGCTCGGGCCAGTTCCCAGTGCAGCGCGCGGCCTTGCAGCGGCCCGACTTGCTGGCCGGGCGCAGGCCCCGCACCATCAACATGAGCACCATTGGCGATGCATTGCTGGACACGACCGCACCGAAGATCGAGGCACTGGTGGTCTACAACAGCAATCCCGTCGCCGTGGCCCCTGAGTCCGGCAAGGTCGTGCAAGGCTTTGCGCGCGAAGATTTGTTTACCGTGGTGTTAGAGCACTTCCAGACCGATACCGCCGACTACGCCGACTACATCCTGCCCGCCACCACGCAACTGGAACACTGGGATGTACACAGCAGCTATGGCCATACCGATGCCTTGTTGAATCGCCCTGCGATTGCGCCACTGGGCCAATCCAAAACCAATACCCAGATTTTCCGAGAGCTAGCCGAGCGCATGGGGTTCACGGACCCGTGTTTCCGTGACAGCGATGAGGCGCTATGCAGCATGGCCTATGGTGAGCAAGTGGACTTTGCCGCACTACAGGAACACGGTTTTGCGACGATTCCGCTAGCCGATGCGCCATTTGCCCTGGGGCAGTTCCCCACGCCATCTGGCAAATGTGAATTTTTCAGCGCACGGCTGGCGGCGCAGGGTCTGGATGGCCTGCCGGATTACCTGCCCAACTACGAAGCGGCGGGCACATCCAAAGACTTTCCGCTGGCCATGATTTCACCGCCTGCACGTAATTTTTTGAATTCCAGCTTCGTCAATGTCACTAGCCTGCGCAGCATCGAAGGTGAACCGCTGCTAGAAATCCATGCCGACGATGCCCTGCAACGGGGCATCACCAGCGGTGCTGTGGTGCGCGTCTTCAACCAACGCGGCACGTACCGCTGCAAAGCCAAGGTATCGGCCCGCGCCCGCATGGGGGTGGTGAATGGACTGGGGGTGTGGTGGCGAAAACTGGGGCTTGATGGCAGCAATGTGAACCAGCTCACCAGCCAGCAGTTGACCGATTTAGGCCGTGCGCCTACGTTCTATGACTGCTGGGTCGAGGTCGCTTTGGATGCGCCCCCTGAAACAAAAAAAATCTAAGCCGAAACAGCAGACTTGTCGCTCTTCGCCTTCGCGACTGCGGCGGGTGCACCAACCACTTGCCAGATCGTTTTGAAACCCGTGTCGGGAATCTGCAAAGGTTTGGTACGCGCGGCCTCTGGAGGGGTAACGACAACCGCAGGAGCTTTCTTAGCCATGAGCACTTTCAAAATTTTGGGAGGGCCGATTGTCGCAGCACTGCCATACGAACCTGTATCGCAAGGCACACTCTTACGCATTGACGGACGTGTAGCGTTGCTCTGCAACGACAAAACGCCTTTGCCTTACGCCGCGTGGGCGGGCTGACCCGCAAAGGCTCCCACAAGTTTTCGATGAAAATAGAGTCTGTTCGCGCACTCTTTGCGCCCGTTCCCCACCGCACACCCTCATCACCGTGACTACACCCCCAGCCCTCAGCACCCACAACGCAAAACCACATGTGCCCCGACTACCGCGCGCACCACGCAGCCGAGAGGTGCACCCCTTGCTGCACACGCTATACGACCTTTATCCCAAGGTATTTGGCGCACAGGCTTTACCGCTAAAACTCGGCATCTTTCACGAATTAGTTGCCAACCACCCCGAACTACTGGAAGCCAAGGCCCTGCGGGAAGCATTGGGGCAGCACACCCGGTCCACCCGCTACCTGGAGCAAGTCGCTACAGGAGTCCAACGCCACGACCTGCAAGGCAACCCGGTAGAGAGTCTGGCACCTGAACATGTGCACCAAGCCATTATGGAAGTCGTGCGCCGCGACCGCGCAGGCAATAGTCCGGCAGCGCAAGCCAAACTGCGTATGCGCCTGCGTAACGCCTTTGAAGTCTCCGGCTTGAGCCGTGGCGCATACGCAGAGCAGGTCAAGCCACCACTAGAGGCATGGAATGCGTTACTGGACCACGCCTATACAGAAGATGGTGCAGCAGCAGCCAAACGCGAAGCCTTGTTGAAAGCCTTTGAAGCCAGCGGACGAACTTTGGCCCAGTTTGCAGACATGTATGGCATGGATTTGAGCAACACCGAAGCCTCGCTAGAGCAAGCCAAACAAGACCGGGCCCGTAAGCAAGTGGAATAAAGCCTTGATCCGTGGCACAGCAATTAGGTGCCACGGAATCCAGATCCTGCGAAAAAGGGGTTCACCGTGATGGCCAAATAAACCCTGAAAGAAGAACTGGCTGCTACCCATACGCGGCACTAAATAGCGGATGGCAGAAATTAAAAAACCCACACAAGGTGGGTTTTTTAACTCGTAGCAACAAGTACTACTGATTGGTTGCGCGAGTAGGATTTGAACCTACGACCTTTGGGTTATGAGCCCAACGAGCTACCAGGCTGCTCCATCGCGCGGTATTCTACTATTGTAGCAGCTTATGCTTGGTCAGCCGATATTTCTACGGCTTCTTTTACATCAGCGCGATCTACCAGTTCCACAAACGCCATAGGTGCATTGTCACCCACACGGAAACCCATCTTCAAAATACGGGTGTAGCCGCCTGGACGGGCCTTGAAATGCGGGCCAAGGTCGTTGAACAACTTGGTCACGCTATCGCGGTCACGCAAACGATCAAAAGCCAAGCGACGGTTAGCAACCGTTGCTTCTTTTGCCAAAGTAATCATCGGCTCGATCACACGGCGCAATTCTTTAGCCTTGGGCAAAGTGGTTTTGATGGCCTCATGCTCAATTAGCGAGTTCATCATGTTGCGCAGCATCGCTAAGCGGTGCGAGGTGGTGCGGTTAAGTTTACGAAGTCCGTGTCCGTGGCGCATGGTGCATACCTTTCAATTATTTTGACGCACAGCCGTATAAGGTACTGCGCGTTGCACGTGTCCTTTGCAGGACATTTATAAAGGCCAACACAGCACCAAAATGCTGTACTAACCATGTTTTCAATTAACGCTTATCTAAGCCTGCCGGTGGCCAGCTTTCAAGCTTCATACCCAAGGTAAGACCGCGCGAAGCGAGGACTTCCTTGATTTCATTAAGCGATTTGCGACCCAGATTAGGAGTCTTGAGTAATTCATTCTCGGTGCGCTGGATCAGATCACCGATGTAATAAATGTTCTCAGCCTTCAGGCAGTTCGCAGAGCGAACTGTCAATTCCAGCTCATCCACAGGACGCAACAAAATTGGGTCAAACTGCGTGTTACCACGCGGTGCTGGCTGTTCAAACACGCCAGCCAATTCGCTGCCTTCCAGCTGCGCAAATACTGCGAGCTGTTCAACCAAGATTTTAGCCGATGCGCGCACTGCATCTTCCGCCGAGATCGCACCATTGGTTTCGATCTCTACCACCAGCTTGTCCAGGTCAGTACGCTGCTCAACGCGAGCGCTTTCGACGGTGTAGCTCACGCGCTTGACAGGAGAAAATGAAGCGTCCAGCACAATGCGGCCGATCGACTTGGTTTGCTCATCGGCATAACGGCGCATGCTGCCAGGAACGTAACCGCGACCTTTTTCGACCTTAATCTGCATGTCCAACTTGCCGCCTTGCGACAAATGCGCAATCACATGGTCTGGATTGATGATTTCAACATCGTGTGGGGTCTGGATGTCTGCCGCAGTAACTACGCCATCGCCGTCTTTGCGCAGGCTCAACGTAACTTCGTCACGATTGTGCAGCTTGAAAACAACGCCTTTGAGATTCAACAAAATGTTCACAACATCTTCTTGAACACCGTCAATCGAAGAATATTCATGCAGCACACCTGCAATCGTCACTTCGGTTGCCGAATAGCCCACCATGGAAGACAACAGTACGCGGCGTAGTGCGTTACCCAATGTATGCCCGTAACCGCGTTCGAACGGCTCTAACGCAACTTTCGCACGGTTGTGGCCCAGCTGTTCTACGTTGATGGCTTTGGGTTTCAGCAAATTAGTTTGCATGCATGCTTCCTCTTAGTACCCCCAGCTCGTTACACCGGTAAGGTAAGTGTTGGTTCTAGGCCGCAGTGCCCCGCAGCCTAGGAACAAAATCAAACGACAAATGCGGAATTAACGCGAATACAACTCAACGATCAGAGATTCATTGACATCAGAAGCGAACTCATCACGGTCTGGTACTTTCTTGAAAATACCTTCGGTCTTTTCAATGCTGACTTCAACCCAAGCAGGCAAACCCACTTGTTGTGCCAATTGCAAGGCTTCAACAATACGGTTCTGCTTCTTCGACTTGTCGCGAACAGCGACCACGTCGCCAGTCTTGACCATGTACGAAGGGATATTCACGCACTGGCCGTTCACCGTCATCGCCTTGTGCGACACCAACTGGCGTGCTTCAGCGCGTGTGGAGCCAAAGCCCATGCGGTATACGACATTGTCAAGACGCGATTCCAGCAGGAACAACAAATTGGCACCGGTATTACCCTTACGGCGATCGGCTTCTTCGAAATAGCGGCGGAACTGGCGCTCCAACACACCATACATACGCTTTACTTTTTGTTTTTCGCGCAGCTGTAAACCGAAGTCAGACGTACGGGCACCAGAAGTGCGACCGTGTTGACCTGGCTTGGAGTCAAATTTAGCCTTGTCGCTGATCGAGCGACGAGCGCTTTTCAGGAAAAGATCAGTGCCTTCACGGCGAGAGAGTTTGGCCTTGGGACCGAGATAGCGTGCCACTTGAGCGTCCTTAAATATTATCTTCCACGCAGAAACGTGGGAGCCATCTGCGGAGTGCAGATGGCGGTGGGCTTATAAAAACCGAACCGAAATGAATCCGGTGAAATTAGATGCGACGACGCTTTTGAGGGCGGCAACCGTTGTGTGGAACGGGAGTCACATCTGCAATCGAAGTGATGCGGATACCGAGGGCACCCAGAGCGCGAACCGAAGATTCGCGACCAGGACCCGGGCCTTTGATTTCGACATCAAGATTCTTGATACCTTGTTCAATGGCGGCACGACCAGCCACTTCGGACGCAACCTGGGCAGCAAAAGGAGTCGACTTACGCGAACCCTTGAAGCCCTGGCCACCGGAAGAAGCCCAAGACAACGCATTGCCTTGACGATCAGTGATCGTGATGATTGTATTGTTAAACGATGCGTGCACATGTGCGACACCGTCAGATACGTTCTTGCGAACTTTCTTACGTACGCGCTGCGATGCGTTGCTTTGTTGAGCTTTAGCCATAGTGATTTCTCAATCCCTTTATTTCTTCAATGAAGCCGCAGCCTTGCGCGGTCCCTTACGTGTGCGTGCGTTGGTACGCGTACGCTGACCACGCATGGGAAGACCACGACGGTGGCGGAAGCCACGGTAGCAGCCGATGTCCATCAATCGCTTGATGTTCATCGTAGTTTCTCTACGCAAATCGCCTTCAATGGTAAAGAGAGCGATTTGGTCGCGGATCTTTTCCAGATCTGCATCGGTCAAGTCTTTGACCTTTTTGGAATATGCAATGTCGCAAGCTTCGCAAATCTTGCGAGCGCGGGTGCGACCGATGCCAAAAATAGCGGTTAAGCCGATTTCGGAATGCTTTTGCGGCGGAATGTTAATACCAGCGATACGTGCCATGTGCGTCCTCTAAAACTTTTCTATCAACCTTGACGCTGTTTGTGGCGTGGATCTGTACAGATCACACGAACCACGCCCTTGCGCCGGATGACTTTGCAGTTACGGCAAATTTTCTTAACCGAAGCTGAAACTCTCATTTAATTCTCCTAAAACTCTGAATACCGTGCGATTGAATTCTCTGGAACAAAACACCAGAACCCATGACCAACTTTTAACTTACCAATTACGCATTGGTAGAAGACTTGAAGTTAGCCTTTTTCAGCAATGACTCATACTGTTGAGACATCATGTAGTTTTGAACCTGGGCCATGAAATCCATGGTCACGACCACAATAATGAGCAGTGACGTTCCACCAAAATTAAATGGCACGTTGTATTTCAAGACCAATATTTCCGGAACCAAACACACAAAGGTGATGTACACCGCACCTGCCAAAGTCAACCTCAGCAATATCTTGTCGATATAGCGAGCAGTCTGTTCACCCGGACGGATACCAGGAATAAACGCGCCGCTTTTCTTCAGGTTGTCTGCTGTTTCGCGGCTGTTGAATACCAGAGCCGTGTAGAAAAAGCAGAAGAACACAATGGCACTGGCATAGAACAACACATAGACTGGCTGTCCTGGGCTCAACATACCTGCAACATCTTTCAACCAGCGCAATGACTCCGAAGCACTAAACCAATTCACAACCGTTGCAGGCAACAAAATAATCGATGAAGCAAAGATCGGAGGAATCACACCAGCCATGTTGAGCTTCAAAGGCAAATGCGAAGACTGTCCGCCGTATACCTTATTACCCACCTGCCGCCGTGCGTAATTCACCAGAATCTTTCTTTGACCGCGCTCAACGAACACGACAAAGTAAGTGACCAAGGCAACCACCGCAACGATAAAGATGGAGGCAATGATGCTCATAGCACCGGTGCGCACCAACTCCAGCAAACCACCGATGGAACCCGGCAATCCAGCCGCAATACCGGCGAAAATCAAAATGGAAATTCCATTGCCCAAACCGCGCTCTGTAATTTGCTCACCCAACCACATCAGGAACATGGTTCCAGCAGTCAAACTTACTACAGCTGTCATGCGAAAACCAAAACCTGGCGACAGTACCAGCCCTGGAGAACTCTCCAAACCAGTGGCAATTACCAGCGACTGAAACAGTGCAAGGCCTAGGGTTCCGTAACGCGTGTACTGAGTGATCTTGCGACGACCCGATTCGCCTTCTTTCTTCATCTGCTCAAACATCGGAACCACATAACCCATCAATTGCATGATGATAGAGGCGGAGATGTAAGGCATGATGCCTAAAGCAAATACAGTAAACCGGGACAAGGCACCGCCAGAAAACATATTGAACAAACTCAATATGCCGCCTTGCTGACCTTTAAAAAGCTGCTGCAGTTGCGTTGCATCGATGCCAGGCACAGGAATATGTGCGCCGACACGATAAACAACCAGCGCGAGCAACAAAAACACCAAGCGACGACGCAAGTCGCCGAACTTACCCGTCTTTGCGATTTGAGCGCTAGTTGCCACCGAACGTTTCCTTCAACAAAAACTTAAACCAAGCTGCCACCAGCGGCTTCAATAGCCACCTTAGCCGCTGCCGTAGCACCAATGCCTGTGAATTTAATAGCCTTAGTCAGTTCGCCGGTCTTGATGACCTTGACAACCTTGGCCCATTCGGCGATCAGGCCAGCTTGCTTTAATGCCAAGGCATCAACTTCAGCAAGACCCAATTTCTCCAGTGCTTCCAATGTGACTTGAGCGTTGTATCGCAGCAAATGCGATTTGAATCCACGCTTAGGTAAACGGCGCTGCATAGGCATTTGACCGCCTTCAAAGCCGACTTTGTGGTAGCCACCCGAACGGGATTTTTGCCCCTTGTGGCCACGGCCTGCGGTTTTACCCAGACCAGAGCCAATGCCGCGACCGACGCGACGCTTGGCGTGCTTTGCACCCGCTGCGGGCTTAATGCCATTGAGTTCCATCGTCAATCCTTAGATGATTTTGACCAGATAACTGATCTTGTTGATCATGCCGCGGACTTCGGGCGTGTCTTGCAGTTCGCTTACGCTGCGAATCTTGCGCAGACCCAAGCCACGAACGGTTGCACGGTGCGATTCTTTGGTACCAATCGGGCTGCGAACCAGCGTCACTTTGAGTGTTTGTTGCGTTGTCATTTGAATAACCTTGCTCAGACGAAGATTTCTTCGACATTTTTGCCGCGCTTGGCAGCAATGTCTGAAGGAGTGGTCGAATTACGCAATGCATCCAAGGTGGCACGCACCATGTTGTATGGGTTCGACGAACCATGGCTCTTGGCCACGATGTCGGTGATACCCATCACTTCAAACACTGCGCGCATAGGGCCGCCTGCAATGATGCCGGTACCCTTGGGGGCAGGAGCCATCATCACGTTAGCTGCGCCATGTTGGCCAGTCACTTTGTGGAAAACGGAACCGTTTTTCAGAGTGACCTTGACCATGTTGCGGCGGGCTTCTTCCATCGCTTTTTGCACAGCAGCAGGCACTTCTTTCGACTTGCCCTTACCCATGCCAACGCGACCTTCGCCATCACCTACCACGGTCAAAGCTGCGAAACCAAGAATACGGCCACCCTTGACCACCTTGGTAACGCGGTTGACCGCGATCATCTTTTCACGCAGGCCGTCTTCAGGCCCTTCAGCCTTACCCTGCATTTTTCCTTGAACTTTAGCCATGATTTATTCCGATCTGCTTAGAACTGCAAGCCAGCTTCGCGGGCAGCATCGGCAAGCGCCTTGACGCGTCCGTGGTACGCAAAACCTGAGCGATCAAACGCTACTTTTTCAACGCCAGCTGCTTTTGCTTTTTCAGCAATTAGCTTGCCAATGGCTTGTGCTGCGGTGGTGTTGCCACCCTTGCCAGCGCCGCCCAGCTCTTTGCGCACAGCCGCTTCGGCGGTAGATGCGCTGGCCAGAATCTTGGCACCGTCGCCAGAAATAACACTGGCGTAGATGTGCAAGTTGGTGCGGTTCACCGTCAGGCGTGCAACGCCTTGGGTTGCAATGCGGATGCGGGTTTGACGCGCACGACGGAGACGCTGTTCTTTTTTGGTCAACATGTTGCGGCTCCTTATTTCTTCTTGGTTTCTTTGATCGTGATCTTCTCATCCGAATAACGGATGCCCTTGCCCTTGTAAGGCTCAGGAGGACGGATCGCACGAATCTCAGCAGCCACTTGACCCACACGTTGACGATCCGCACCCTTGATCAGAATTTCTGTAGGGGTTGGGGTTGCAACGGTGATGCCAGCAGGCATATCGATATTGACGGGGTGGGAGTAACCCACAGCCAAGTTCAGCTTAGCGCCTTGGGCGGCAGCTTTGTAGCCCACGCCAACCAGGTTCAGCTTCTTCTCGAAACCCTTGGTCACACCCACCACCATATTGTTCACCAGCTGACGCATGGTGCCCGACATGGCATTGGCTTCACGGGACTCATTGGCAGGGGCAAACGTGAGCTTGCCAGCGTCATTGGTCACAGTAACCAGAGCATTTTGGGTCAACGACAGCGAACCGCCGGTGCCCTTAACATTAATTTGGTCGTCCTTGATTGCTACATCCACACCAGCGGGGATAGCAACAGGCATTTTTCCTACGCGAGACATTTGCTATTTCTCCTGCTTAAGCGACGTAGCACAAAACTTCACCACCGATACCGGTAGCGCGGGCTTTGCGGTCCGTCATCACGCCTTGCGGAGTGGTAACAATTGCCACACCCAAGCCATTCATGACTTGAGGAATGGCGCCGTGGCCTTTGTAAACACGCAAGCCGGGACGGCTAACGCGCTCAATACGCTCGATCACAGGGCGACCGGCGTAATATTTCAAGGTAATTTCAAGTTCGCTTTTGCCGGCTTCGGTTTTCACCTTGAAGCCATCAATGTAGCCTTCGTCTTTCAAGACTTGGGCTATCGCGACCTTCACTTTGGATGAAGGAATCGATACAGTCGTTTTGGCCACCATTTGCGCGTTGCGGATGCGAGTCAGCAAGTCGGCGATGGGATCACTCATACTCATGTTTAGGTTCTCCTGCCTTACTTACCAGCTGGCCTTGACCATACCGGGGATATCGCCAGCAAAAGCCAGTTCGCGAATTTTTGCGCGAGCCAAGCCAAACTGACGGAATGTTCCACGAGGACGACCCGTGATTGCGCAACGGTTACGTTGGCGCGTAGGGTTTGCATTGCGTGGAAGCTTTTGCAAAGCCAAGCGGGCTGCAGCACGCTCGTCGTCGGTTTTCTTGGCATCGGTCGAAGTCGCCTTCAACTCTGCGTGTTTTGCTGCGTACTTCGCGACCAATTGGTCACGCTTGAGTTCGCGCTGGATCAAAGCTTGTTTAGCCACACGTCACCTCAATTCTTGAACGGAAAACGGAACCCGGCGAGCAGTGCTTTGCACTCTTCGTCGTTCTTGGCCGTTGTCGTGATGCTGATATTGAGGCCGCGCAAGGCATCAACCTTGTCGTACTCGATTTCAGGGAAAATGATCTGCTCTTTCACGCCGATGTTGTAATTTCCACGGCCATCAAAAGCACGACCAGAGATACCACGGAAGTCACGCACACGGGGCAAAGCCACGGTAACGAAACGATCCAGGAATTCAAACATCTGCACGCCGCGCAAAGTCACCATGCAACCAATGGCCTGGCCTTCACGGATCTTGAAACCCGCGATAGCTTTTTTAGCCTTGGTCACCACAGGGCGCTGACCTGCAATCTTGGTCAGATCGGCAACAGCGTTGTCCATGACCTTCTTGTCAGATACCGCTTCGCTCACACCCATGTTCAGGGTGATTTTGGTGAAACGCGGAACCTGCATCGGCGAGGTGTAGCCAAACTTGGCCATCAGCTCGGGAGCGACTTTATCGCGATAGAGTTGTTGTAGACGTGCCATGCTCATGCAACCTTGATTTCTTCGCCGCTAGACTTGTAAACGCGGGTGCGCTTGCCATCTGCCAGCAACTTGATTCCAACACGATCAGCCTTACCGGTAGCCACATTGAAGATGGCCACGTTGGACTGGTGAATAGGCATATTCTTTTCGATGATGCCGCCTGCCTCACCCTTCATGGGGTTTGGCTTAGCGTGCTTCTTGACCATGTTGATGCCATCAACCAACAGATAAGAATCATCTTTACGCAGCGCCACGGTGCCGCGCTTGCCCTTGTCGCGCCCGGTGAGCACAACGACTTGATCGCCTTTGCGAATTTTGTTCATGGTGCGTCCTTACAGAACTTCAGGAGCCAGGGACACGATCTTCATGAACTTTTCGGTACGCAATTCGCGCGTCACGGGTCCAAAGATGCGGGTGCCGATGGGCTCCAGCTTTGCGTTGAGCAACACTGCTGCGTTGCCGTCGAATTTGACCAAGGAGCCGTCTGCACGACGAATGCCTTTGGCCGTGCGCACCACCACTGCACTGTAGATCTCGCCTTTTTTGACGCGACCACGTGGAGCGGCTTCTTTAATGCTCACTTTGATGACATCGCCAACGCTTGCATAGCGACGCTTGGACCCGCCCAGCACCTTAATGCAGAGGACGGATTTCGCACCAGTATTGTCGGCAACATCTAACCGGGATTCAGTTTGGATCATGTCTATGTTTTCCCAACTTGCATCAGTTGAACCGGTTTACCACCGACTCGCCTGATCAGTCTTGGGCCCGTCGTCCACGCTACAAACCACTCATAGCGCTTCCTTTGGGCAGAAGCATCGCTTTTTAAGAGCGAAGCCCACGATTATGCCGAGTATTTATTGATGCGTCAACTGCCATTGCACAAAAACAGCATCGACCTCCATCAAAAATGGGCCAATACGGCGTTTGCGGCCTCGGAAAAGCCCGCGCCGCGCTCGTTTTGGGTGATGTAGCGAGGCTTGAACGCCATTTGTGCCGCAAACCGTCGCACATTGGCAACACCGATGCTGTGCGGCAGTGCTTCGAACATGCGTTGGTCATTGGTGGAGTCGCCCACATACGCCCAACGCCCGCGCTCGGCGGCTAAATCACGTCCCAGCAAGGATTTCACTATCCAGCACGCGCCCACCCATTTGTCATGCTTGCCAAACCAACCATTGATATGGATGGAGCTCACCGTGGCGTGCATGCCTTCGGATTGCAAAATCGCCACCACTTGGTCGATTTTCGCGGCGGGCAAATGGGTGAATTCGCTGTGGTCGATCGCTATATCGGTTTCACGCCCAGCGGAGTCTTTCGAAAGTTGGACCCCAGGCACTTCAGCCAGCACCCTTTGTACGACTTGCTGCATGCGGGCGAAGTTCGTGTGGCGGGTAGCGGCATCCTGTAGATATAATTTTGATAGCTGTCCTCGCATATAGGATGTGGGCTGGAGAGCTATTTTGCATGTATTTAACAGCGCGACAGCGCCATTTTCCGCAACTATCGCATCTACCGGCCAACTCTGCGCGAAGGGCTCGCTCCAACCCACTGGCCGACCGGTGATGGCGATGACTGCCAGGCCTGCCGCCTTTAAATCCGCCAAGGCTTGCAGCGCATCGGCCGTGATGGCGCCATCTGTGGTCAGGGTATCGTCAATGTCGGTTAGTACGCCAATCAGACCGCGCCGCGCCTCCAGCGGCCATTGCACCAAGGGCTTCACGTGGGCAGCGTCAGATAGAGCTGCGCCAACGCTGCAAACGAATCCAGTTGCGGATCGACACCCGTCTCCTCCCGCAAGATCTCGGCAACTGCCGGAGCGATATCCCCCGCCAGCTTGGCATCCAGAAACAACAAACGGCTGCGCCGGGCCAGCACATCCTCCACGGTGCGGGCATATTCAAAGCGCGCCGCAAAACGCACCATGCCCTCAGTGACCCCGCCACCCAGCCAACGGGCTCCGCCGGGCAATGCCTGCACGGCGGGCTGTTCGGTTCCATATGCATGCAGGCCGGGTGCATCGCTGATCCTTGGCCGCTGCGGATCGTTGACCGCACCCGCGCCCACCAACCGCAGCGTCGCCGTTGTGCCCGGCTTACGCGGTTGCAGCAAAGCGGCCTCGAAGCATTTGTCCAGCACGTCTTCGGCCATGGCGCGGTAGGTGGTCCACTTGCCGCCCGTCACGGTCACAAGGCCGCTTTTGCTGACCAGCACCGTGTGCTCGCGGCTGATGCCCTTGGTATTGCCGCCATCCTCGTCTTGTGGCTTGACCAGTGGACGCAGGCCGACCCAGACGCTTTTAACATCGGCTCGGGTGGGTGCGCGGCTTAAATAACGGGCCGACTCATTCAGGATGAAATCCACCTCTTCTTTGAACGGGCGCGGCTCGCGGGCCAGGTCGTCGCGCGGTGTATCGGTAGTGCCAAGAATGACTTTACCCAGCCACGGCACGGCGAACAGCACGCGGCCATCGGCGGTTTTGGGCACCAGCATGGCGTGGTCGCCGGGCAAAAACTCTCGGTCCACCACGATGTGTACGCCCTGACTGGGAGCCACCATGGGCTTGACCTCCCGTCCGGTGGCTTCGCCGTCTTGCTGGCGGAAGGTGTCCACCCACACGCCGGTGGCATTCACTACGCAGCCTGCGCGCAGGGTGATCTTGGCGCCGGTTTCACCGTCTACGCAGTGCACGCCCGCCACTTTGCCGTCTTCGTGCAGCAAGCCGGTGGCGGCACAGTAATTGACAATCTCTGCTCCATAGGCCGCCGCAGTGCGGGCCAGCACCAGGGCCAGCCGAGCATCGTCAAACTGGCCATCCCAGTACTTGACACCGCCCTTAAGGCCCCGGGCCTGTACGGTGGGCAGGTATTGCAGGGTTTTATCGCGGCCTAAAAACTCGGTTGGACCCAAACCCGCTTTGCCCGCCAGCGCGTCGTACATCTTCAAGCCGATGCCGTAAAACGGTGTATCCAACAGCTTGTACGACGGCATCACAAAAGCCAGTCGCTGGGCCAGATGTGGCGCGTTGTTGAGCAGCGTAGTGCGTTCATGCAGTGCCTCGCGTACCAAGGCGATGTTGCCCTGGGCCAGATAGCGCACGCCGCCGTGGACCAGTTTGGTCGCGCGCGATGAAGTGCCCTTGGCAAAGTCGTGCGACTCGACCAGGGCGACGCTGAACCCACGGGACGCGGCATCTAGTGCCACCCCCAAGCCGGTCGCACCGCCACCCACCACCACCAGGTCGAAACGGGCAGGAGCGGTCAATTGCGCCATCAACGCGGTACGCAAGGTCACTTGGGGAGGGGGTGCGAGCGACATAAACCTACATTTCACCAATCAAACCATCCCGCCAAGAGCGAAGCCCGGCGGGATGAAAAAAGGCCGCGTAGTCCAGAGTCCACGCGGCCCGCTCAGGGCCTATTGCATCCCAGTTACGGCATTAACGCACCTTGCCATTCTTCCAAGCGTTCAGCAGCGTTTCGTAAGCTATAGTTTCGCCTTTTGGCTTCTCGTTGGCCAACTTCTTCCAGGGCGCGCCCTTGTCGCTCAGGTACTTGTTGGGGTCGCCTTTGGGGTTGAGCTTGGGTGCGCAATGCGCCATGCCCGCGCGTTCCAGTCGCGACATGACCTGGTCCATCTCTTCCGCCAGGTTGTCCATCGCGCCCTGTGGGGTCTTTTCACCCGTCACGGCCTGGGCTACGTTCTTCCACCACAGCTGTGCCAGCTTGGGGTAATCAGGCACATTGGTACCGGTAGGCGACCAGGCCACGCGGGCAGGGCTGCGGTAGAACTCCACCAAACCACCCAGCTTGGGGGCCAGATCGGTCATGGCCTTGCTCTGGATGTCGGACTCACGGATGGGGGTCAGGCCCACCACGGTCTTCTTCAGCGAAGTGGTCTTAGCCGTCACAAACTGTGCATACAGCCAGGCTGCGGCGGTCTTGTCGGCATCGTGGTTGGCAAAGAAGGTCCAGGAACCTACGTCCTGGTAGCCGTTTTGCATGCCCTGCTTCCAGTACGGGCCGTTCGGGCCAGGGGCCATGCGCCACTTGGGCGTGCCGTCGGCATTCACCACCGGCAGGCCGGGCTTGATCATGTCGGCGGTGAACGCGGTGTACCAGAAGATTTGCTGGGCGATTTGGCCCTGGGCGGGCACAGGACCGGCTTCGCCGAAGGTCATACCGCTGGCCTCTTTGGGCGCGTACTTCTTCATCCAGTCCACGTACTTGGTCAAGGCGTACACGGCAGCGGGCGAATTGGTGGCACCACCGCGCGACACCGAAGCACCGACCGGGGTGCACTTGTCGGCACCTACGCGGATGCCCCACTCGTCCACCGGCAAGCCATTCGGGTTGCCAATATCAGCCGTACCGGCCATGGACAGCCAGGCATCGGTAAAGCGCCAGCCCAGGGATGGGTCTTTTTTGCCGTAATCCATGTGGCCATAGACGGGCTTACCGTCGATGGTCTTTACGTCTTCGCTGAAGAAAGCAGCAATATCTTCGTACGCGCTCCAGTTCTGCGGCACGCCGAGTTCGTAGCCGTACTTGGCCTTGAACTTATCTTTCAGGTCTTGGCGGGCAAACAGATCGGCACGAAACCAATACAGGTTGGCAAACTGTTGGTCAGGCAACTGGTACAGCTTTTTGTCGGGACCGGTGGTGAAGCTGGTGCCGATAAAGTCTTTCAGGTCTAGGCCTGGGTTGGTCCACTCTTTGCCCTTGCCTGCCATGTAGTCGGTCAGGTTCATCACCTTGCCGTAACGGTAGTGCGTACCAATCAGGTCGGAGTCGGTGATCCAGCCGTCATAGATCGACTTGCCGGATTGCATGGACGTTTGCAGCTTCTCAACCACGTCACCCTCTTGGATCAGGTCGTGCTTGACCTTGATGCCGGTGATCTCCTCAAACGCCTTGGCCAGCGTCTTGCTCTCGTATTCGTGGGTGGTGATGGTTTCGGACACAACCGAAATTTCCTTTACGCCCTTGGCTTGCAGCTTTTTGGCCGCATCAATAAACCACTTCAGCTCGGCGGCTTGCTGGTCCTTGTTCAGAGTCGAAGGCTGGAACTCGTTGTCGATCCATTTCTTGGCTGCCGCCTCATCGGCGAAAGCGTGGCCCGTCAGCGCGCACACGGCGGCGATGGCCAGGTGGGAATAACGCATCTTCATGTCTCGTCTCCTGATTGGTATGCACCCCCATAGATCACAAAGGCTTGCTCGGCTCTGGGGGAGAGGAAAGCCGAATCCTTAAACATCCCTTAACCCTTGCGCATCACCAGCGCCAAGACCGCCATAGACAGCACAAAGCTGATCCAGATCGACGGATCGCCTTCCAGGCTGAACCACGCGGCAAACTTGCCGCTTAGGCCGACAAAAATCAGGTTCACATACGCAGCACTCAGCAAACCGATAAACAAGCGATCGCCCCGGGTGGTTTCCATCGGTAAGAATCCGCGCCGCACCGTGGTGGGCGACTTGATCTCCCACACTGTCATGCCCGCCAACATCAGCGCGATGCAAATAAAGAAAACTGCGACCGGCAAGGTCCACGCCATCCACTCAAACATAGCTACTCCTTCGCTTCAAACTCTGCCCATCGCAAAACCTTTTGCGATGTAATTGCGCACAAACCAGATCACGATGGCACCGGGAACGATGGTCAATACACCGGCTGCCGCCAGGGTGGCCCAGTCCATGCCGGATGCCGACACGGTGCGCGTCATGGTGGCCACGATGGGCTTGGCGTTCACGCTGGTCAGGGTGCGGGCAAGCAGCAGTTCGACCCAGCTGAACATGAAGCAGAAGAACGCCGCCACCCCCACACCGGCCTTGATCAACGGCAGGAAGATGGTGATGAAAAAGCGCGGGAAGGTGTAGCCGTCGATGTAGGCCGTCTCGTCGATCTCGCGCGGAATACCGCTCATGAAGCCCTCCAGAATCCATACCGCCAGCGGCACGCTGAACAGCAAATGCGCCAGCGCCACCGCCAAGTGCGTGTCCATCAAACCCACGGTGGTGTAGAGCTGAAAAAACGGCAACAAGAACACCGCCGGCGGGGTCATGCGGTTGGTCAGCAACCAGAAGAACACATGCTTGTCGCCCAGGAAGCTGTAGCGCGAAAACGCATACGCCGCAGGCAGCGCCACGGTGAGCGTGATCACCATGTTGATGCTCACGTAAATCAGGCTATTGATGTAGCCCGAGTACCACGACGGATCGGTCAAGATGGTGCGGTAGTTGTCCCAGGTGAAGTGCTGGGGAAACAGCGAAAAGCTGGCCACGATTTCGCTGTTCGTCTTGAACGACATGTTGACCATCCAATAGATGGGCAGCAAGGCGAAGATGATGTAGGCGAACAGAAAGATCGTCCGCTTTTGAAATTTAGGTTTATTCATGGCCGCCTTCTTTTTCTTGGGTGCCGACACGCTGCATCCAGTTGTAGAGGATGAAGCACAGCAACAGGATGATGAGGAAATAGATCAGCGAGAACGCCGCTGCTGGCCCCAGGTCAAACTGGCCCACGGCTTTTTGCGTCAGGAATTGCGACAGAAAGGTGGTCGCATTGCCCGGCCCGCCACCGGTCAGCACAAAAGGCTCGGTATAGATCATGAAGCTGTCCATGAAACGCAGCAGCACACCAATCATCAGCACGCCGCGCATCTTGGGCAGCTGGATGTAGCGGAACACCGCCAGCTTGCTGGCGCCGTCGATGCGTGCGGCCTGGTAGTACGCATCGGGAATAGAGCGCAAGCCCGCATAGCCCAGCAAGGCCACCAGCGGCGTCCAGTGCCACACGTCCATTAACAGCACGGTGAGCCAGGCATGTGTGGCGTTGCCGGTATAGCTGTAGTCAATGCCCATGCCCTGCAAGGCAGCCCCCAGCAGCCCAATATCCGAGCGGCCAAAAATCTGCCAGATGGTCCCCACCACATTCCACGGGATCAGCAGCGACAGCGACACGATCACCAGCACCACCGAAGCCTTCCAACCATCCGCTGGCATCGACAAAGCCAGCAAGATGCCCAGCGGAAGTTCCACCGCCAGCACCGCCAGAGAGAAGGTGATTTGCCGCAGCAACGCCGCGTGCAGCTCTTCGTCGCGCATCACCGCCACAAACCACTCGGTGCCCACAAACACGCGGCGCTCGGGCGAGATGATGTCTTGCACCGAATAGTTCACCACCGTCATTAGCGGGATGATGGCGGAAAACGCCACGCAGATCAGCACCGGCAGAATCAAGAACCAGGCCTTCTGGTTCACCGGTTTGGTGGTGGTGCTCATTGCACAATCTCCTCGTTCTTATAAAAGCAGGTGTGCTCGCCCAACACCTGTAGCCACAGACTTTCACCCACCGCAGGCAGTTGCACCTCGGGGCTCAGGCGGGCTTTGAGCACTTTGCCATCGACCATCGCCGTCAGCATCACATGGGTGCCTACGTCCTGGATCTTGGCCACCGTGCACAGCAGCGCGCCCAGGGTTGCAGGCTGCGCCAAAGCCACGTATTCGGGCCGCACGCCCAGCTTGAGCGCACCGATGGGCAGCGCGCGGGGCAAGGCCCATTGCGCACCCGCCACTTGCAATTGGCTGCCAGTGGCCTGCGCAGGCAAAAAGTTCATTCCGGGCGAACCAATAAAATTGCCCACAAAGGTATGGCTGGGCCGCTCAAACAGCGCATCGGCCGAGCCTACTTGCACGGCACGGCCACGCGTCATCACCACCACCTGCTCGGCGAAGGTCAGCGCCTCGACCTGGTCATGGGTCACGTAAATCAACGTCAGCTTGAGCTCGCGGTGGATCTGCTTGAGCTTGCGCCGCAGCTGCCATTTCAGGTGTGGGTCGATCACCGTCAACGGCTCGTCAAACAGCACCGCCGACACATCGGGCCGCACCAGGCCTCGGCCCAGCGAAATCTTCTGCTTGGCATCGGCCGCCAGGTTGGCTGCGCGCTGGTTGAGCTGGCCGCTCATCTCCAGCATCTCTGCAATCTCGCCCACGCGCTTGTCGATCTGCGCCTGCGGTACCTTGCGGTTGCGCAGCGGAAAAGCCAGGTTCTCGGCCACCGTCATGGTGTCGTAGATCACCGGGAACTGGAACACCTGGGCGATATTGCGCTCCTGCGGCGAGGCACGGGTCACGTCCTTGCCGTCAAACAGCACCGTGCCCTGCGATGGAGCCACCAAGCCCGACATGATGTTCAGCATGGTGGTCTTGCCACAGCCCGATGGGCCTAGCAGCGCATAGGCACCGCCGTCGTTGAAGGTCATCTTCAGCGGCAACAGAGCGTAGTCGCTGTCTTGCGTGGGGTTGGCGCGGTAAGCGTGCGCCAAGTCGAGTTCAATACGCGCCATTACGCAGCCCTCCGCCGCACGGGGGCCAAGAGCAAAGCGCCATGCCCGTCAAATACATACGCCTGCGTGGCGTGGAAGTACAAAGCCAAAGCTGTGCCCAATTCAAAATAGTGCACCCCTGTCAGCTGGGCCACCAGCTCGCCGATGGGCGTAGAGACATGCACAAAAGTGTCTGATCCCGAAATTTCCGCCAGCTCCACATGCCCCGTCAATGCCACATCCCCTGGGCGTTGCTGCACCCGCAGTGCACTGGCGCGCAGCCCCACAGTGAGCTTGCCGTCCGACGTGGGCGGCAAGTCCAGCGCCAACATCGGCCCGGCCTGCAATTGCACGCCGCCAGAAACCGCCTGGGCAGCCACCAAATTCATCGGTGGGTCGCTAAAAGCCCGCGCCACGCGCAGGGATTTGGGCTGGTGAAACACCTCGGCTGTGGGGCCGTATTGCAGCAGCTCGCCCGCATCCATCACCGCCGTGTAGCCGCCCAGCAGCAAGGCCTCGCCCGGCTCGGTGGTGGCGTAGACCACGGTGGATTCACCGGCGGCAAACAGCGCACTCAACTCATCGCGCAGCTCTTCGCGCAGCTTGTAATCCAGATTTACCAATGGCTCGTCCAGCAGCATCAACGGAGCCGCCTTGGCCAGCGCACGGGCCAGGGCCACGCGCTGCTGCTGGCCACCCGACAGCTCGGCGGGAAAGCGGTCCAGAAACATCTCGATGTGCAGCTTCTCGGCCAGCGCACGGACTTTTTGCTCCATGTTTTTTTCACCGCGCAGCTTGAGTGGCGAGGCGATGTTGTCGCGCACCTTGAGCGAGGGGTAGTTGATGAACTGCTGGTACACCATGGCCACATTGCGCTCGCGCACCGGCTGGCCCGTCACGTCCACGCCGTCCACCTTGACCCGGCCATGGGTGGGCACATCCAGGCCCGCCATGATGCGCATCAGGCTGGTCTTACCCGCCTGGGTGGCACCCAGCAGCACGGTGACCGCACCAGGCTGGGGGGCAATACCCATCTCGTACAGCCACGTCTGCGCCCCCACCTTTTTGCTGATGCCTTCTAAGCTCAACTGCATCGTGTTCCTTTACTGAAATGGATTTAAATCTTCGAATTTGATAATTATTGTTCGTTTACGTTTCTTTTTTCTCAGTAACAACCCTTGGTAGGTTCTTTGTCTTTCGTTTTAAAGTCGCCAGCACGACTTTTAACCAAAACAGAACAACGTGAATCCCAACCCCCGACAACTACTGCTGCTGCAAGCGGTGCAAGCCCAGGGCTCCCTCACCGTAGACCAACTGGCGGACAAGCTGGGCGTGACCCTGCAAACCGTGCGCCGCGACGTGCAGCGCATGGCCGATGACGGCCTGCTCACCCGCTTCCACGGCGGCGTGCGCGTGCCCAGCTCCACCATTGAAAACATAGCCCACCCGCAGCGCGAAAACCTGCACGCCGAGGGCAAGGCCCGCATCGCCCGCGCAGTAGCCGCCGAGGTGCCCAACGACTGCTCGCTAATCCTCAACATCGGCACCACCACCGAGGCCATCGCCAAGGCGCTGATGCAGCACAAGGGCCTGCGCGTCATTACCAACAACCTGAACGTGGCCACCATCCTCAGCGCCAACCCGCAGTGCGAGGTGATCATCGTGGGCGGCGTGGTGCGCGGGCGCGACCGGGGCGTGGTGGGCGAGGCTGCTATAGATTTCATACGCCAGTTCAAGGTAGACATTGCGCTGATCGGCATTTCGGCCATAGAAATAGACGGCACGCTACGCGACTTTGATTACCGGGAAGTGAAGGTGTCGCAAGCCATCATCCACCACGCCCGCGAGGTCTGGCTGGCCGCCGACAGCAGCAAATTCAACCGCCCGGCGATGGTGGAAGTGGCCTGCCTGTCGCAGATCGACCGCCTGTTTACCGACGCTCTGATACCCGACCCCTTCCCCGCCCTGCTGCGCGATGCCCAAGTCCGCTGCCACATCGCTACATCCCCATGACCTACCTCCTCGCCCTTGACCAGGGCACCTCCAGCTCGCGCAGCATCGTGTTCCACGCCGATGGGCACATCATCAGCCAATCGCAGCTCGAACTGCCGCAAATCTTTCCGCAGCCGGGTTGGGTAGAACACGATCCCGCCGAGATCTGGCGCACCCAGCTGGCCACCGCCCGTGACGCGCTGGACCAGGCTGGGCTCACCGCCCGGGACATCCGCGCCGTCGGCATCACCAACCAGCGCGAAACCACCGTGGTGTGGAACCGCGCCACCGGCCAGCCCATCCACCACGCCATCGTCTGGCAAGACCGGCGCGCCGAACCCACCTGCGTGCAACTGCGCGCCGATGGCATGGCCGATGTGATCCAACGCAAAACCGGGTTGCTGGTAGACGCCTACTTCTCCGGCACCAAACTCAAATGGCTGCTCGACCACGTACCCCAGGCCCGGGCGCAGGCCGAGCGCGGCGAGCTGGCGTTTGGCACCATCGACAGCTGGCTGATGTGGCAACTCACCGAAGGCCAGGTGCACGCCACCGATGTCAGCAACGCATCGCGCACCATGCTGTTCAACGTGCACACCAACCAGTGGGATGCCGAGCTGCTGGCCGCGCTGGACATCCCCGCCAGCCTGATGCCCGCCGTCCAACCCAGCAGTGCGATCTACGGCGAAGTCAGCCCGGCGCTGCTGGGCCACGCCATTCCCATCGGCGGCGTGGCGGGCGACCAGCAAAGCGCGCTGTTCGGCCAAGCCTGTTTCAAGGCCGGCATGGCCAAAAACACCTATGGCACCGGCTGCTTCATGCTGATGCACACCGGCAGCAGCTTCCAAACCTCGCACAACGGCTTGCTCACCACCAGCGCGGCCCAGCCGTCTAGCCAGCCCGAATTCGCCATCGAAGGCAGCGTGTTTGTGGGCGGCGCGGTGGTGCAGTGGCTGCGCGACGGGCTCAAGGCCATTCCCCACAGCAGCGAAGTGCAAAGCCTGGCCCAAAGCGTGCCCGACTCCGGTGGCGTGATGTTTGTACCCGCCTTCACCGGCCTGGGCGCACCCTACTGGAAGCCCGAGGCACGCGGCAGCATCACGGGCTTAAGCCGTGGCACCACGCTGGCCCACATTGCCCGCGCCGCGCTGGAGAGCATCGCCTTTCAGAGCGCGGCCCTGCTGCTGGCCATGGGCCGCGACGCGGTGCAGGCCGGGGGCACGCCCGTGGCCGAGCTGCGGGTAGATGGAGGGGCCTGCGTCAACGACCTGCTGATGCAATTCCAGGCCGATCTGCTGGGCATTCCTGTGGTGCGCCCGGCAGTGACGGAAACCACCGCCCTGGGGGCCGCCTACCTGGCGGGGCTGGCCGTGGGGGTGTACCGCAACACCGACGAACTGGCCGCCCTGTGGCGTGCCGAGCGGCGCTTTGTGCCCACACTGGCGCGCACCCGCGCCGCCGAGTTGATGGCCCGCTGGGAGCATGCGGTGCGGCAAACCGTGTTGGAATAAATCGCGGTTTTTAATTAAGCCTTGCGATAGAGGGTTAACCCTAGTATTTTGCTTGCGACAGTAAAGGGTTAACCCTATAATTCACTCCAGCGCCAACCCGGCGCATAGGAGTAAACACCATGTCCACCAACACCCTGCAACTGACCAGCGCCACCCATGCCCCCGTCAGTTCTGCCCTGCAAGAATTCGTTGCCGCCGCCGCCAAGCTGGCCGCCGCCGTGTCTGCCACGCTGTTCAAAACCGCTGCGCCCCGCGCCCTGACGGTGTTTGACGAAGCAGAACAAGTCCGCAAAATGGCCGAGTCCTATGCCGAGAGCGACCGTGGCTTTGCCGCTGACCTGTTCGCCGCCGCCGACCGGCATGAAATGGCCAACGGCAAGTAAGCAGCGTTCACCCCAAAAAAGGAGGCTTTGCCTCCTTTTTTATTTGCTGCACTTTATATAGCAATCATCGCAGGTGATACCTGCGCTACAGCCACTTTTCTTATAAATTTATTCAGTGCCCATGCCGGTGATGGATGTCGAGAAAGTGTGCATGGCTGTGCTGTAGCGGCGCATGCGGGTGCGGATGGGTATGCGGCGCTACGCCGTCCCAGGCAAAGTCGTGCGCATGCTGGTGGTGCGCATCGTGTGTGTGCCGATGGACATGTGCCAAGACCACATGGGTATGCGAATGGGCGTGGTGTTCGGTCAAATGCAGCCACACGCCCACCGCCATCAAGGCCGCAGCCACCCAAAACACCCCGCCCGTGGGCTCGCCAAACACCAATACCGCCATAGCGGCCCCAACAAACGGCGCAATCGAAAAATACCCCCCGGTGCGTGCCGCGCCCAGCCCACGCAGGGCCAGCACAAACAGCAGTATGCCCAGCACGGTGCGGCGATCGGCGTTTTCACGGAACACCAGCCACGCCAACACCGCCGTCAGCACCGACTCAAAATTCAGCAGCAGCGAGGCGCTGGCCGCCGTGGTGTGCGCCAGCCCCAGCATCAACAGCAGCGGCCCCAGCGCCCCGCCAAACAAAATGGCCGCGCCCAGGGCGGGCGGCGCGGCGCGGTGCAGCGGGTTCATGCCAGCCACTTGCGGCACATGCAGTAGATGAAGTGCTGGTCAGTGCCCAACGGTGTGTGGTGCAGTTGTTCCTCGTGGGCAAGCAAGGTGAAGGCCGCGCCAAATTCCGCATGCAGCGCATCCGGGGCGTAGCGCATGACCGGCAGGCCGCTGCATTGCGCCGGGCCATTCACGCCAAAGGTGGCCACGATGGCGTGGCCACCCGGCTTGAGCGCCCGCAACACCTGCCGCACGTAGGCCGCACGGTCTGCATCGGTGGTCAAAAAATGGAACACCGCACGGTCGTGCCACAGGTCGATGCTGTGCGGCGCCAGGTCAGCCCGGGTGATGTCGGCCACCACCCAGCGCACGGTATCAGCACGCGGCCCCAGGCGGTGGCGGCTCTCGGCCAGCGCAGCAGCCGACAGGTCCAGCACGCCCACCTGGGTATAGCCGCCATCCAGCAGGTCATCGACCAGGGTGGAGGCTCCGCCTCCCACATCCAGAATGGCGGCATCGCACCCCAGCCCGCTGGCGCGGATGAAGCGCATCGACATCTCGGCATGCGGCTGGAACCAGCTCACGCCGTCGACGGGCTTGGTGGTGTAGACGGTTTCCCAGTGGTTTTTGGTGTGCATGGTGGACTCCTTGAGGATGTCATCCTAAATGGGTATGCCGCGTGGCTTGGGAGTCAACCGCCATCGCCGCCAGCCCTTGCAAAATACCGCAGGCATCCACCGCCTGCGCCGATCCACAGCGCTCGCGCAGGGCGGTTAACTGCAACTTCAGCTGCGCCAGCTCCCGTATCCGCTCGTCCACATGGGCAATGTGCTGGTCGAACACAGCGTTGACCGCGCCGCAGTCGCTGGCGGGCTGGTCGGCCAGCGCCAGCAGGGCATGGATTTCGGCATGGCTCATGTCCAGCGCCCGGCAGTTGCGGATGAGGCGCAGCCGCTCCAGGTGCGCCGGGCCATACACCCGGAAGTTGCCCGCCGTGCGCGCAGGCGCGGGCAGCAACCCTTCTTTCTCGTAGTAGCGCACCGTCTCCACCGTGCACTGGGCGGCCAGCGCCAATTCACCAATCTTCATACGGTCTTTCGTAAATAGGGGTTGACTCTACAGTAGCTTCAGGTTGCTTAATGGGGAAAACCCGATCCAGAAAGCCCTATGTCCGACCACACCCACCACCACGAACACTCGCACACCCACGGTCATGGGCATGGAGAAACCGCCTGCTGTGGCAGCCATGCCGAGCCCGTGCAGGCCCCGCTGGGAAAAGCCGAGGCCACCGATGGCCGCATGCAAACCCCCATCCGTATCATGCAGATGGATTGCCCCACGGAAGAAGGCCTGCTGCGCAAAAAGCTGGGCAACATGCCCGGCGTGGCGGGGATGGAGTTCAACCTGATGCAGCGCGTGCTAACTGTGACCCACGCGCCCCAGGCCATTGACAGCATTCTGGAGGCTGTGCGCTCTTTGGGCTTTACCCCGGAAATCGCCGACGGATCACCCACCGCGAGCACGCCCGAACCCACCAAACCCTGGTGGCCGCTGGCATTGGCCGGGGTTGCGGCCATCGCGTCAGAGGCCGTGCAATGGGCAGGCTTGCCCCCCTGGATGGCGGCGGTGCTGGCCACCGTAGCGGTGCTGGCGTGCGGGCTCACTACTTTTAAGAAGGGCTGGATCGCCATCCGCAACGGCCAGCTCAACATCAACGCGCTGATGAGCATTGCCGTCACCGGCGCGTTGCTGATTGGCCAGTGGCCCGAGGCCGCGATGGTGATGGTGCTGTTCACCGTGGCCGAGCTGATCGAAGCCAAGTCGCTGGACCGCGCCCGCAACGCCATCCAGGGCCTGCTGCAACTTGCCCCGGAACGCGCCACCGTGCAGCAAGCCGATGGCACCTGGCGCGAGGTGGCGGCCAAAACCGTTGCCCTCGGTGCCAAGGTCCGCATCCAGCCCGGCGAACGCATTGCGCTGGATGGCAACATCACCAGCGGGCGCTCCGCCATCAACCAGGCCCCCATCACGGGCGAAAGCCTGCCGGTGGAAAAAGCCGAGGGCGACCCCGTCTTCGCTGGCACCATCAACGCATCCGGCTCATTTGAATACACCGTAACCGCTACGGCAGGCAACAGCACCTTGGCGCGCATCATCCACGCGGTGGAAGAGGCCCAGGGCGCACGCGCCCCCACGCAGCGCTTTGTGGACCAATTCGCCCGCGTCTACACCCCGGCGGTCTTCGCCATCGCCGTCGGCATCGCCGTTCTGCCGCCGTTGTTCATGGGCGGCGACTGGTTCGACTGGATCTACAAGGCGCTGGTCTTGCTGGTGATTGCCTGCCCCTGTGCGCTGGTTATCTCTACCCCCGTCACCATCGTCAGCGGCCTGGCGGCGGCGGCTCGCCTGGGCATTCTGGTCAAGGGCGGCGTGTACCTGGAGCAGGGCCGCAAACTCGGGTGGATCGCACTCGACAAGACCGGCACCCTCACCCACGGCAAACCGGCACAAACCGACTTCCTGGTGTGGAATGGCAGCGACAGCGCCGACACCCGCAGCCTGGCCGCCAGCCTGGCCGCGCGCTCAGACCACCCGGTCTCCAAAGCCGTCACCGCAGCAGCCACAAAGGATGCCATTCCCCTGCGCCATGTGGACAGCTTCGAGGCTCTGCCCGGACGAGGCACCCAAGGCCAGATTGACGGCACGCTCTACACCCTGGGCAACCACCGTCTGGTCCACGAATTGGGCCTGTGCTCGGACGCACTGGAGGCGGAGTTGTCCGCGCTGGAAAAGCAAGGCAAAACCGCCATCCTGCTGGCCCGTGCCGATACGGTGCTGGGCCTGTTCGCCGTGGCCGATACCGTGAAAGACAGCAGCAGCCAAGCCATCACCGAGCTCCATGCGCTCGGCATCAAAACCGCCATGCTCACCGGCGACAACGTCCACACCGCCCAGGCCATTGCGGCACAAGTCGGCATCGACGAGGCCCGTGGCGACCTGCTGCCCGAAGACAAACTCAAAGCCATTGAAAGCATGCTGGGCAAAGGTGGCGCGGTGGGCATGGTGGGCGACGGCATCAACGACGCCCCCGCCCTGGCCCGCGCCGACATCGGCTTTGCGATGGGCGCAGCAGGCACCGGCACCGCCATCGAAACGGCAGACGTAGCCCTGATGGACGACGACCTGCGCAAGCTGCCCCGCTTCATCCGCCTGTCGCGCAAAACCCATACCCTGCTGGTGCAAAACATCGTGTTGGCGCTGGGCATCAAAGCCGTGTTTCTGGTGTTGACGCTTACCGGCAGCGGCACCATGTGGATGGCCGTGTTTGCCGACGTGGGGGCCAGTTTGCTGGTGGTGGCCAACGGCCTACGGCTGGTGCGGTTTCGCGCATGATGCCCGCCACCCCGACCGCGATCGCCACCACCCCACGCCAATGGCAGTGGCTTTTAGCCTGCTGGCTGCTGGCCCTGGTGTCCACCGCAGGCAGCCTGTTTCTGAGCGAGGTGATGGACTACGTGCCCTGCGTGCTCTGCTGGTACCAGCGCGTCCCGATGTACGCTCTGGTGGTGGTGCTGGCGGTAGGCATGCACGCCCAGGACCCGGGCGTGGTGCGGTACGCCAAACCGCTGGCTCTGATCGGCGCAGCACTGGCGGCCTACCACTGCCTGCTGTACCTGGGCTTCATCCCCAAAAGTATCCAGCCCTGCGGCAAAGGCCCGTCCTGCGCCGAGGTCAAGCTGGAACTGTGGGGCGTTGTGACGATTCCATTGATGTCGCTATTGGCATTTACCGCCCTGTGGATGGGCTTGTTTTTAAGTGAGAAAAAGAGACCTGTATGACGAAAACCAGTACCTTGATCGGCGCCGCCATTGCAGTGGCGCTGCTGTTTGTAGCGGGCATGTGGTTCTACCAAAAGCAGCAAGGCGCAGAGCGCGCCGATGCCGCCATCCAGAACGCCGCCGCGCTGGTGAAGTTCCACTCCCCCAGCGTCGGCCCGGTGGATGCCAAAGTCACCATTGTCGAGTTTTTAGACCCCTCTTGCGAAGCCTGCCGGGCCTACTACCCGCTGGTCAAAGCCGTCATGGCCGAGCACCCGGGCAAAGTGCGGCTCGTGTTGCGCTACGCCGCGTTCCACCAGGGCTCAGACACCGTCGTCAAAATCCTAGAAGCGGCAAAAACCCAGGGGCTGTACTGGCAAAGCCTGGAAGCGGTGTTCAAGTCCCAGCCCGTCTGGGCCGAACACGGGAACCCGCAGATAGAGCGCGTCTGGGAGTTTTTGCAACCCATCGGCCTGGACGTTGAAAAAGCCAAACGCGACATGCTAAGCCCCGCCATTGCCGCCATCCTGGCGCAAGACACGGCCGACGTCACCGCTCTGAACGTGGCCAAAACCCCCACCTTCTTCGTCAACGGCAAGCCCCTGCTGGTGATGGGCGAACAGGGCCTGCGCGACCTGGTAGCCCAAGAAATCAAAGCGGCCGACCGCTGAGGACAAATATCCCATGCAACACCCGCGCGATGCCAAATTTGATGCAGTGGCCGCCCACATGGGCTACAACTTCGAGGAGGAGATCAAGATTGGCGGCAACTACACCTCTGTTGCCGCCGACCGAAAACTGACCCACTAGAGGCCACACTGCCGATCTAAAACTGACCCAGGTGTTTTACTAGCGCGGCCTACTTTTTAGGCAGGAGCAAACAAGGTGATCACCATGGGAATGTTGGGAAAAATACGGCGCATGCATTTGCGCGACAAAGTGTCGTTGCATGAAATCGCCAAGCGCACAGGACTGTCACGTAAAACGATACGCCGCTGGCTCAGGACACCCGAGGAAGTAAAGACTCCGACCTACAAAAGAGCTGCGGGGTTTGGCAAGCTGACAGGCTTTACCGACGAACACGAGCTTGCCCTCAAAGCTGATGCCCGCCGCAATAAACAAGACCAGCGCACAGGCAAAGCGTTGTTTATCCAAATCAAAACCAGCGGCTACATGGGTAGCTACAGCCGAGTCACCGATTACATCCGCCAGTGGAAAGCAGCCGAGAGTAAAAAGCCCCACGCCTTCGTCCCCTTGATGTTTGAACTGGGTGAAGCCTTCCAGTTCGACTGGAGCGAAGAAGGCATGGTGGTCGGAGGCATCTACCACCGCATGCAGGTATCCCACATGAAACTGTGTGCAAGTCGGGCCTTCTGGCTGGTGGCCTACCCCAGCCAAGGCCACGAGATGCTGTTCGATGTCCATACCCGCTCCTTCGCCGCCCTAGGCGGGGTTGCCCGCCGAGGCATTTACGACAACATGAAGACGGCGGTGGACAAGGTAAAGAAAGGCAAGGGCCGTACCGTCAACGCCCGCTTCGCCGTCATGCGCGCGCACTAGCTCTTCGATGCCGATTTCTGCAACGTCGCCAGCGGCTGGGAGAAGGGTGTGGTCGAGAAGAATGTCCAAGACAGCAGGCGGCGCATCTGGATCGACGCGCAGACCCACAAATGGAGCAGCTTTGAAGAGTTCAACGCCTGGCTGGGCGAGCGCTGCCGGGCGCTGTGGGGAGAGATCCGCCACCCCGAGTACAGGCTCTTCAGCGTCCTAGAAATGCTGGAGCAAGAACGCCCCGAGATGATGTCCATGCCGACACCGTTTGACGGCTACGTCGAGCGGTCTGCCAAGGTCTCCAGCACCTTCCTGGTGGCGGTAGCGCGCAACCGTTATTCAGTCCCTTGTGAATTGGCTGGCCAGTACGTCAGCACCCGGCTGTACCCCCACCGGGTAGAGATTGCCACCGACGAGGCCATTGTGGCCAGCCACGCGCGCGTGGCCGATAGAGGCCACATCTACTACGACTGGCAGCACTACATCGACTTGGTACAACGCAAGCCCGGAGCTTTGAGAAACGGTGCACCCTTTGCCGACATGCCCGCGCCATTGCTGCGCTTACGCCAAGGACTGATGCGCCATGACGGGGGCGACAAAGTCATGGCACAGGTACTCAACTTTGTCGCCAGCCACGGTCTGGAGGCGGTACTGGTGGCGGTGGAATTGGTCATCGAATCAGGGGTACTCAGGACCGAGCACGTCCTCAACGTACTGGCGCGCTTGAACGCCACACCGATACCCGAATCGGTTCAGAACAGCCTGCAGCTCAGGGAGCCTCCTGCGGCCAACACGGGGCGTTACGACAGCCTGAGAAGTTTGGTTGATCCGGGGCACGACACCGATACCTTGATGGAGGTGGGTCATGCGTGATATTGCTGCTGAACTCAAAGAACTGCGCCTACAGGGCATGGCCGTGGCTTGGGAGGAATTGGCAACACCGGAAGGCCAGTCAACGGATGTAGGGGTACAAGCATCGCGTTGGTTGATCGAGCATTTGCTGCAAGCTGAACACACGCAGCGGGCCTCTGCCTCGGTGCGCCACCAGATGAAAGCGGCTAAGGCAAGGCTGAATAAGTCCAGAACTGGCGCGTGACTTGCATGCCTGTATTCATCACTCGCAAGGCGACAAAGATGAAGCAACAAACCCTGGCCATGGCAGCCGACCAAGAAGCT
>NZ_JBWMAU010000006.1:0-195420 GCF_056521445.1 Rhodoferax sp. LB1P47
GGGCGATAACGTGTCGATCACCGTCAAGCTGATCAACCCCATCGCCATGGAAGAAGGTCTGCGCTTCGCTATCCGCGAAGGCGGCAAGACCGTCGGCGCCGGTGTGGTTGCCAAGATTATTGCTTAATTTTTTAGGGGCGTAGCTCAATTGGCAGAGCGTCGGTCTCCAAAACCGAAGGTTGATGGTTCGATTCCTTCCGCCCCTGCCACCTGATAAGTTCAAGGTGGCAAATAGTTAGTCTCAATAAGCCCGTCATGACCTGACGGGCTTCAGTGTCTCAAGAGGCATCATAAATTTGAAGCAGGATAATGCCAAAAATGGCCACTTCGCAAGTTGAAACGATCAACACCAATGCAGACAAAGCCAAACTGGCCTTGTCTGCTATTTTGGTGGTATGTGCCTTAGCCGCCTTTTATCTCCTGAGCAAGCAAGGGCAGATCGCCCAATGGTCGGCGTTGATTACGGGCTTAACAGCTTCAGTCCTGATATTTTTAATATCTGAACCAGGCAAACAACTGGTCGGATTTGGCCGCGATGCTTGGCGTGAAGTCAAGAAGGTTGTCTGGCCTACACGAAAAGAAACAACGCAGATGACCTTGTATGTCTTCGGCTTTGTGGTGCTTATGGCCCTATTCCTGTGGCTCACTGACAAGACGCTGGAATGGGTTTTTTATGACTTGATTCTGGGCTGGAAAAAGTAATGACTGATGTTGTAGAAATGAGCGCTGCGGAACCGAGTGCGACTCCCGTGAATCCAGACCTTCGTTGGTACATCGTGCATGCTTATTCCGGAATGGAAAAAGCGGTCGAACGAAATATTACGGAACGAATTCTTCAATCAGGTATGCAGCAAAAATTTGCTCGCATCCTAGTGCCAACTGAAGAAGTGGTCGAAATCAAAAATGGCCAGCGTAAAACGACTGAACGGCGCCTTTTCCCGGGTTATGTGTTTGTTGAAATGGTGATGGATGATGAATCATGGCATTTAGTCAAGCACACCAATAAAGTAACTGGTTTTGTAGGCGGAGCAAAAAACCGTCCCGCACCTATTTCTGAAGCAGAAGTTCAGAAAATAGTAAGTCAAATGCAAGAGGGCACTGACAAACCACGCCACAAAGTCGAATTTTTGGTGGGTGAGTTTGTCCGGGTAAAAGAAGGTCCTTTTACAGACTTCAATGGCTCTGTAGAAGAAGTGAACTACGAAAAAAGCAAAGTGCGTGTTTCGGTCACTATTTTCGGCCGCGCCACACCAGTCGAGCTGGAATTTAGCCAGATCGAAAAGACCTAAATACTGTAATTAATGGATTCCACGCTTTTCGACTCAGCGTGGATGTAGTTAGTGAGTCGCAACCCCGGGGAGCAGATGTCCGCCAGTTTCGGTAGACAACAGCGTTAAAACCCGTAAGGAGTAAAAAATGGCGAAAAAAATCGTCGGTTTTATCAAGCTGCAAGTACCAGCAGGTAAAGCTAACCCATCCCCCCCCATCGGTCCCGCACTGGGTCAACGTGGTTTGAACATCATGGAGTTCTGCAAGGCATTCAATGCGCAGACCCAAGGTGTAGAGCCAGGTCTACCACTGCCAGTAGTGATCACTGCTTTTGCAGACAAAAGTTTCACATTCATCATCAAGACGCCTCCGGCGACTGTCTTGATCAAGAAAGCTATCAAGCTAGATAAGGGCTCCGCCACACCGCACAGCGCGAAAGTGGGCAAGATTACCCGTGCCCAGCTCGAAGAAATTGCAAAGATCAAAATGAAAGATATTACGGCCGCTGATCTAGATGCTGCAGTCCGTACTATCGCTGGTACCGCCCGGTCTATGGGCGTGAATGTGGAGGGCGTGTAAATGTCTAAGCTGACCAAAAAACAAAAAGCATCTACCGGCAAGATTGATAGCAACAAACTCTACTCGCTGAGTGACGCGTTGGTGATTATCAAAGATTGCGCTACCGCCAAGTTTGATGAGTCCATCGACGTGGCCGTACAGCTCGGTATTGATGCCAAGAAGTCCGACCAAGTGGTCCGTGGCGCTGTCGTGTTGCCTAACGGTACCGGCAAGACCAAGCGTGTTGCGGTGTTCGCCCAAGGGGCCAAAGCTGAAGAAGCTAAGGCTGCTGGCGCAGATATCGTCGGCATGGATGACCTTGCAGCAATGATCAAGGCTGGCAACATGCCCTTTGACATTGTGATTGCAGCACCTGACGCTATGCGTGTTGTGGGCACTCTCGGTCAGATTCTGGGCCCACGTGGACTCATGCCCAACCCGAAGGTCGGTACGGTTACACCAGATGTCGCGACCGCCGTTAAGAATGCTAAAGCTGGCCAAGTCCAGTTTCGCGTTGACAAAGCCGGTATTGTGCACAGCACAATTGGCCGTCGTTCATTTGACTCTGACAAGTTGCAAGGCAATTTGGCCGCGCTGATCGACGCCTTGACAAAAGCCAAGCCGGCAGCGAGCAAGGGTTTGTATTTACGTAAAGTCGCGGTTTCGAGCACGATGGGTGTGGGTGTTCGCGTTGACACGCAAACCATCGCAGCGTAATTGCAAAATTTGAAGCCTCTACAAAAGGCTTCAAGGTGGTGGGTCGTTGAAACCGCAAGGTTTTATCGAGCCATCCAAGACCGTTGGTGTGCAGCTTGTCTGTGCTTAATCAGTGAAAACCAACGCAGATGGCGATCCCGCTGCAGATGGAATAAGTTTTCCGAAACAGTTGGTCGCTGCAGAGTGGCGTGTTGAATGGCAATCAGCCGGACAATACATTTTAAGGAGTAGACCTTGAGTCTTAATCGCAGTGAGAAAGAAGCGGTCATTACCGATGTGACCAGCCTCGCCGCTAAAGCTCAAACGCTCGTGATGGCGGAGTACCGTGGTATCACGGTCGCTGACATGACCAAATTGCGCTCAGCAGCGCGTAGCAATGGCGTGACCTTAAGCGTGTTGAAAAACACCTTGGCCCGTCGTGCTGTCGCAGGCAGTGCTTTTGAAGTCGTGTCCGACCAGATGACCGGTCCGCTGATCTATGGCTTTTCTGTTGACGCCGTAGCTGCTGCAAAAGTAGTAGCTGAATTCTCGAAGACCAACGACAAGTTGGTGATTCGTGGTGGTGCTTTCGGCGGAAAAGTTCTGGACGTGAACGGCGTTAAGCAACTGGCAAGCATCCCTTCCAAGGAAGTTTTGTTGGCGCAGTTGTTGGGCTTGATGCAATCCCCCATTTCGCGTACGGCACGTGTGCTGGCAGCGTTGGCGGAACAAAAAGGCGCAGGTTCTACCGAACCAGCAGTCGAAGCGGCCCCAGAAGCGGCTGACGAGATTGCTCCGGCATAACCCACAGGTTACTGTCGGTATTGACAAAAACTTTGTTGGACATTCGCTTGCATATGCACAGCGTGTCCCCAACTAAAAAAACTGGAAATCAAAATGGCATTCGATAAAGACGCATTTTTGACCGCGCTTGATAGCATGACGGTCCTGGAACTCAACGATTTGGTGAAAGCCATCGAAGAGAAGTTTGGTGTAAGCGCCGCAGCGATGGCTGGCCCTGCAGCCGCTGCTGGCCCTGCTGCTGCCGCTGAAGAGAAGACCGAATTCAACGTCGTTCTGCTCGAAGCTGGCGCTCAAAAAGTGTCGGTCATTAAGGCTGTTCGCGAAATCACCGGCCTGGGCTTGAAAGAAGCGAAGGACTTGGTCGATGGCGCACCTAAGGCAGTTAAAGAAGGCATCTCCAAGGTTGATGCTGAAGCTGCTATGAAGAAGCTGGTTGATGCTGGCGCTAAAGTCGAACTGAAGTAATTCACTCGCAAACGAGGGCTGGGTGCTCCCAAAGGAGCCCCCAGCCTTTCGTGCTTGTCGAAAGTGAAATAATTTTCATATCCGGAGGATCGCGCCACCAACTATGAAAGTTAGAACACACTGAAAAGAAGGTACCAACACCTTCTTTTCAGTGTCTTCTGGCCCCGACTGCAGAAGATGCCTTGGTTCGGATTGCGTGCAATGCGCAATCGTCCGCCATGGTTGGTAGTGGCCAACCGCCAAGTTCGTTGCGCATGATGTGCAACACGACAGTTGACAGGCCCCCCAGGATTCCCAAGTCCTTGCCCCCGGAGATCTCATGGCTTATACGTACACCGAACGCAAACGCATTCGTAAAAATTTTGGTAGCCGCGACAGCGTGCTAGAAGTTCCTTACCTTCTGCAAATGCAAAAAGATGCTTACACCGCATTTTTGCAGGCAGATCTCGCGCCTCAAAAACGCACTGTGGAAGGCTTGCAAGCAGCATTTGATGCAGCTTTCCCGATAGTTTCACACAATGGTTTTGTCGAGATGAAGTACGTCGAGTACAACCTTGCCAAGCCTGCTTTTGATGTGCGCGAGTGCCAGACTCGGGGCCTGACATTTGCCTCGGCCGTACGGGCCAAGGTTCAGCTCATTATTTATGACCGTGAGTCTTCGACATCGCAGTCCAAGGTTGTCAAAGAAGTAAAAGAGCAGGAAGTCTATATGGGCGAAGTACCGCTCATGACAGAAAAAGGCTCTTTCATCATTAATGGTACCGAACGCGTAATCGTTTCGCAGTTACACCGCTCCCCAGGCGTATTTTTTGAGCATGACAAGGGCAAGACCCATAGCTCAGGCAAGTTACTGTTTTCTGCGCGCGTGATTCCTTACCGTGGTTCGTGGCTGGACTTCGAGTTTGACCCTAAAGATGTATTGTATTTCCGTGTGGACCGTCGGCGCAAAATGCCGGTGACCATTTTGCTCAAGGCCATTGGTCTGACGCCAGAATCTATCCTGGCGAACTTCTTCGTCAACGACAACTTCCGTCTGATGGACAGTGGCGCACAAATGGAGTTTGTGGCTGAGCGTCTGCGCGGCGAGGTTGCCCGTTTCGACATTACAGACAAAACTGGCAAAGTGGCAGTTGCCAAAGACAAGCGGATTACCGCTCGCCATACCCGAGACCTTGAGCAATCCGGTACGACTCACATTAGCGTTCCAGAAGATTTCTTGGTTGGCCGCGTAGTGGCAAAAAATATCGTGGATAGCGATACCGGTGAAATCATCGCAAAGGCAAACGAAGAGCTGACGGAACTATTACTCAAGAAATTGCGTACCTCTGGCGTGCAAGACTTGCAGTGCATCTATACCAATGAGTTGGACCAGGGCGCATATATCTCGCAAACCCTGCGCAGCGATGAAACCGTAGATGAATTTGCCGCCCGCGTCGCCATTTACCGCATGATGCGTCCTGGCGAACCACCGACAGAAGATGCTGTGCAGGCGCTTTTCCAACGCCTGTTCTACAACCCTGATACGTACGACCTATCGCGCGTGGGCCGCATGAAGTTCAACGCGAAGATGGGCCGTGAAGAATCTACCGGTCCTATGGTGCTGACCAATGAAGATATTTTGTCGGTAGTCAAGATCCTTGTCGATCTACGCAATGGCCGTGGTGAAGTCGATGACATTGACCACCTGGGTAATCGCCGCGTTCGTTGCGTTGGCGAACTGGCTGAAAACCAATACCGGGCTGGTTTGGCACGTATTGAAAAGGCTGTAAAAGAGCGTTTGGGCCAGGCTGAGCAAGAGCCGCTCATGCCGCATGACCTGATCAACAGCAAGCCAATCTCCGCAGCACTTAAAGAGTTCTTCGGTGCATCCCAGCTGTCGCAGTTCATGGACCAGACCAATCCCCTGGCCGAAATCACCCACAAGCGCCGTGTATCGGCACTTGGCCCGGGCGGCTTGACCCGCGAACGTGCTGGCTTTGAAGTGCGCGACGTGCACGTAACACACTACGGCCGTGTGTGCCCGATCGAAACGCCAGAAGGTCCGAATATCGGACTTATCAATTCCTTGGCCTTGTATGCCCGCTTGAACGAATACGGTTTTATCGAAACACCGTACCGCCGAGTGGTAGATAGCAAAGTCACCAAAGAGATTGACTATTTGTCGGCTATTGAAGAAGGCAAATACGTAATTGCCCAGGCCAATGCTACTTTGGATAAAGACGGCAAACTCACTGGTGATTTGGTTTCAGCCCGCGAAAAAGGCGAATCCATCTTGGTCGGAGCCGAACGCGTTCAGTACATGGATGTCTCGCCCGCGCAGATTGTTTCTGTTGCAGCCTCGCTCGTGCCTTTCCTGGAACACGATGATGCAAATCGTGCCTTGATGGGCGCTAATATGTCCCGCCAAGCCGTGCCCGTTTTGCGTCCAGAAAAGCCATTCGTCGGTACCGGTATCGAACGCGTGGCCGCAGTGGATTCAGGCACCGTGGTGACCGCCACCCGTGGCGGCTTGGTGGACTATGTCGATGCCACCCGTATCGTGATTCGAGTTAACGACGCGGAAGCGGCAGCCGGTGAGGTCGGTGTAGACATCTACAACCTGATCAAGTACCAGCGCTCCAACCAAAACACCAATATCCACCAGCGTCCTATCGTCAAAAAAGGCGATCGTTTGGCCAAGGGTGATGTGATTGCCGATGGTGCGTCCACCGACTTCGGTGAAATCGCGATCGGGCAGAACATGCTCATCGCCTTCATGCCATGGAATGGCTACAACTTCGAAGATTCGATTTTGATCTCCGAACGCGTAGTGGCGGATGACCGCTACACCTCGATCCACATCGAGGAACTGGTGGTGATGGCCCGTGACACGAAGCTGGGTGCCGAAGAAATTACCCGCGATATTCCGAATCTGAGCGAACAGCAACTGAACCGCCTCGACGAATCGGGCATCATCTACGTGGGTGCAGAAGTTCAACCTGGCGATACCCTAGTTGGCAAGGTAACACCCAAGGGTGAAACCACGTTAACGCCAGAAGAAAAACTGCTGCGCGCCATCTTTGGTGAAAAAGCCAGTGATGTAAAAGATACATCGCTGCGCGTAGACCAGGGTTCGCAAGGTACCGTGATTGACGTGCAAGTGTTCACCCGCGAAGGTATCGTGCGGGACAAGCGTGCCCAGCAGATCATTGACGATGAGCTCAAACGCTTCCGCCTAGACCTGAATGACCAGTTGCGGATTGTGGAAGCCGATGCGTTTGACCGTATCGAGAAGCTGTTGACCGGCAAGGTCGCCAATGGCGGTCCTCAGAAGCTGGCCAAGGGCACAAAGCTCGATAAGGCCTACCTGTCATCAGTGGAGAAATTCCACTGGTTTGACATCCGTCCTGCCGATGATGAAGTTGCCACCCAACTGGAATCCATCAAGAATTCGTTGGAACAAACACGCCACAGCTTCGACCTGGCTTTTGAAGAAAAACGCAAAAAACTGACCCAAGGCGATGAGTTGCCAGCAGGCGTGCTCAAGATGGTCAAGGTGTACTTGGCGGTCAAGCGTCGCCTGCAACCTGGTGACAAGATGGCCGGCCGCCACGGTAACAAGGGTGTGGTGTCCAAGATTGTTCCGGTCGAAGACATGCCTTACATGGCTGACGGCACTCCGTGCGACATCTGCCTGAACCCGCTGGGCGTGCCTTCGCGGATGAACGTGGGCCAGGTGCTGGAAGTCCACCTGGGCTGGGCCGCCAAGGGCATTGGACAGCGCATTGGCGACATGCTGCAAGCCGAGGCAAAAGTTGCCGAAGTCCGCAGCTTCATGGACTCGTTCTATAACGGCTCGGGCCGCAAGGAAGATCTGAGCCACCTCAGCGACGACGAAGTGTTCAACATGGCTGCCAATATGGCCCAAGGGGTTACTTTTGCAACGCCCGTGTTTGACGGTGCTTCGGAAGAAGAGATCCGGGGCATGCTCCAACTGGCCTATCCAGAGAACATCGCCAAACACAAGGGATTGAACGCAACGCGTACCCAAGCCAATTTGTTTGACGGCCGTTCAGGTGAGCCGTTTGAGCGTCCAACGACGATTGGTTATATGCACTTCTTGAAGTTGCACCATTTGGTGGACGACAAAATGCATGCCCGCTCTACCGGCCCCTACAGCTTGGTGACCCAACAACCACTGGGCGGTAAAGCACAGTTCGGTGGACAGCGTTTCGGTGAAATGGAAGTGTGGGCGCTCGAAGCTTATGGCGCGTCGTACACCCTGCAAGAAATGCTCACGGTCAAATCAGATGACGTGGTGGGGCGTACCAAGGTGTACGAAAGCATTGTCAAGGGCGAGCACGCCATCGAAGCGGGCATGCCCGAGTCGTTCAACGTGCTGGTCAAGGAAATCCGTTCCTTGGGCCTGGACATCGAGCTCGAGCGTAGCTAATTGCGGACAAGAAAAGGATTTAACACATGAAATCATTACTCGACCTGTTCAAGCAGTTCACGCCCGATTCGCATTTCGATGCGATTCGGATCGGCATGGCCTCCCCCGAAAAAATTCGGTCGTGGTCTTTCGGCGAAGTGAAAAAGCCAGAAACCATCAACTACCGCACCTTCAAACCGGAGCGTGATGGCCTGTTTTGCGCCAAGATCTTTGGCCCTATCAAAGACTACGAATGCCTGTGCGGTAAGTACAAGCGCCTGAAGCACCGCGGTGTCATCTGCGAAAAGTGTGGCGTTGAAGTCACGCAAACCAAAGTGCGCCGCGAACGCATGGGCCACATCGATCTGGCCGCACCTTGCGCCCACATCTGGTTCCTGAAATCGCTGCCATCGCGTCTTGGCCTGGTGCTAGACATGACGCTGCGCGACATCGAACGCGTGCTGTACTTTGAAGCCTATGTGGTCACCGACCCTGGCATGACCCCGCTGAAGAAATTCGCGATCATGTCGGAAGATGACTTTGATGCCAAAACCAAAGAGTATGGCGATGAGTTCGTGGCCAAGATGGGAGCGGAAGGCATCAAAGACCTGCTGGAAGCCATCGAAATCGATGCATCCATCGAGCGCTTGCGCGGCGACTTAACGGGTTCCGAAGTCAAGATCAAGAAAAACTCCAAGCGCCTCAAGCTCCTGGAAGCGTTCAAGAAGTCGGGCATCAAGCCCGAATGGATGGTGCTGAACGTACTGCCCGTGTTGCCGCCGGACCTGCGTCCGCTGGTACCGCTGGACGGCGGCCGTTTTGCCACGTCGGATTTGAACGATCTGTACCGTCGCGTCATCAACCGTAACAGCCGCCTGCGCCGTTTGCTGGAGTTGAAGGCTCCAGAAATCATTGCCCGCAATGAAAAGCGCATGCTGCAAGAAGCAGTCGATTCGCTGCTGGACAATGGCCGTCGCGGTAAAGCGATGACCGGTGCCAATAAGCGCGCACTCAAGTCTTTGGCCGACATGATCAAGGGCAAGAGCGGTCGTTTCCGCCAGAATTTGCTGGGCAAGCGCGTCGATTACTCTGGCCGCTCGGTCATTGTGGTGGGCCCGACCCTCAAGCTGCACCAGTGCGGCTTGCCCAAACTGATGGCGCTGGAGCTATTCAAGCCATTCATCTTCTCGCGCCTGGAAGCCATGGGCATCGCCACCACTATCAAGGCGGCTAAGAAAGAAGTCGAGTCCGGCACGCCCGTCGTGTGGGACATCCTGGAAGAGGTGATCAAAGAGCACCCCGTGATGCTGAACCGTGCGCCTACGCTGCACCGTTTGGGTATCCAGGCTTTTGAGCCGATCCTGATTGAAGGCAAGGCCATCCAGTTGCACCCTCTCGTCTGCTCGGCATTCAATGCCGACTTTGACGGTGACCAAATGGCGGTACACGTGCCTCTGTCGGTTGAAGCGCAGATGGAAGCCCGCACCTTGATGCTGGCATCGAACAACATTTTGTTCCCGGCCAACGGTGAACCCTCGATCGTGCCGTCGCAAGACGTGGTGCTGGGTCTGTACTACACGACCCGCGACCGTATCAACGGCAAGGGCGAAGGTCTAATTTTTGCCGATACCGGTGAAGTGCAGCGCGCATTTGACGCGGGCGAGGTCGAACTGACCGCCCGCATCAATGTCCGCCTGACCGAGTACACCAAAGACAAAGACACGGGCGAATTCATTCCATCGACCAAGCTGTGGGAAACCACCGCTGGCCGTGCACTGCTGTCGGAAATCTTGCCCAAGGGCCTGCCTTTCTCCAATATAAACAAAGCGTTGAAGAAGAAAGAGATTTCCAAGCTCATCAACGTCTCGTTCCGCAAGTGCGGCTTGAAAGAGACTGTGGTGTTCGCCGACAAGCTGTTGCAAAACGGTTTCCGCCTGGCAACCAAAGCCGGTATCTCGATCTGTATCGACGACATGCTGGTGCCGCAAGAGAAGCACGGCATCATTGCCCGCGCTGAAAAGGAAGTCAAAGAAATCGGTAACCAGTACATCTCTGGTCTGGTGACTTCCGGCGAGCGTTACAACAAGGTGGTGGACATCTGGGGTAAGGCGGGTGATGAAGTCTCCAAGGTGATGATGGCCCAACTCTCGAAAGAGAAGACCATCGACCGCCATGGCAAGGAAGTCGAGCAAGAGTCGTTCAACTCCATCTACATGATGGCCGATTCCGGTGCGCGCGGCTCTGCAGCGCAGATTCGCCAGGTGGCAGGCATGCGCGGTTTGATGGCCAAGCCAGATGGCTCGATCATTGAAACGCCCATTACCGCCAACTTCCGCGAAGGTCTGAACGTGTTGGAGTACTTCATTTCCACCCACGGTGCCCGTAAGGGTCTCGCGGATACGGCTTTGAAGACGGCCAACTCGGGTTACCTAACCCGCCGTCTGGTGGACGTAACGCAAGACTTGGTTGTTACCGAGCAAGACTGCGGCACCGCCAATGGCTACCTGATGCGCGCCATCGTCGAAGGCGGTGAAGTTATCGAATCGCTGCGTGACCGTATTCTGGGGCGTACCGCAGCCGAAGATGTGCTGCACCCCGAAGACCGCTCGGTACTGGCTACGGCTGGTGCGATGCTCGATGAAGATGTCATCGACATCCTCGAAGTTGCAGGTGTGGACGAAGTCAAGGTGCGTACGGCACTCACCTGCGCCACCCGCTTCGGTATTTGCGCACGTTGCTACGGCCGCGATCTGGGCCGAGGTGGCTTGATCAACGGTGGCGAGGCTGTGGGTGTGATTGCTGCGCAATCCATCGGCGAGCCCGGTACGCAGTTGACCATGCGAACCTTCCACATCGGTGGTGCGGCATCCCGTGCCGCCATCGCATCCAGCGTGGAAGCCAAGTCCAACGGCACCATCGGCTTCAACGCCACGATGCGCTATGTGTCCAACAGCAAAAACGAGCTGGTCGTGATTGCCCGCTCGGGTGAAATCGTCATCACCGAGCATGGCCGCGAACGTGAACGCCATAAAGTGCCTTACGGCGCAATCCTGTCGGTTACCGCCGACCAAGTGGTCAAGGCTGGCGCGATTTTGGCCAACTGGGACCCCCTGACGCGTCCCATCATTACCGAGTTTGCGGGTATGAGCAAATTCGAGAATGTGGAAGAAGGCCTGACGGTCGCCCGTCAAGTCGACGAAGTCACCGGCTTGTCGACGATGGTGGTTATCGATCCCAAGCGCCGTGGTGCAGCCAAGGTGATCCGTCCGCAGGTCAAGCTGATCGACGCGAACGGCAACGAAGTGAAGATCACCGGCACCGACCACTCGGTGACGATCGGCTTCCCTATCGGTGCGCTGATCCAGGTGCGCGACGGCCAGGACGTGGGCCGTGGCGAAGTGTTGGCACGGATTCCTATCGAAGGCCAGAAAACCCGCGACATTACCGGTGGTTTGCCACGTGTGGCCGAGTTGTTTGAAGCCCGTACGCCGAAAGACAAGGGCATGCTGGCCGAAATGACCGGTACCGTGTCGTTCGGCAAAGAAACCAAGGGCAAGGTCCGCTTGCAGATCACCGATCCAGAAGGTACGGTCTGGGACGAACTGATCCCCAAGGAAAAGAGCATCCTGGTGCACGAAGGCCAAGTGGTCAACAAGGGCGAAAACATTGTGGACGGCCCTGCCGACCCACAAGACATCTTGCGTTTGCTGGGCATGGAAGAGCTGGCCCGCTACATCGTGGACGAAGTACAAGACGTGTACCGCTTGCAAGGCGTGAAGATCAACGACAAGCACATTGAAGTGATTGTTCGCCAGATGCTGCGCCGCGTGGTCGTCGAAAGTACCGGGGACTCTGGCTACATCAACGGCGAACAGGTCGAACGCAGTGAGATGCTTGACACCAACGACGCATTGCGCGCCGCAGGCAAGATCCCCGCCGTGTTCACCAATTTGCTGCTGGGTATCACCAAGGCATCGCTGTCCACCGACAGCTTCATCAGCGCCGCGTCGTTCCAGGAAACGACCCGCGTGCTGACCGAAGCGGCCATCATGGGCAAGCGCGACGAACTACGTGGTCTGAAAGAGAACGTGATCGTTGGTCGTCTGATTCCAGCCGGCACCGGCATGGCTTACCACCAGGCCCGCCTGGCCAAGGACTTGATGGACGATGCCGAGCGCCGTGCCATTGCCGAGTCCGAAGCTGCGGAATTGGCGGATGCGCAAGAAGCCACGTCCTTGTCGGAAGCCAACGAAGGCTCGGCCCACGAATAACGCAAGCCGCGTTTTCGCGTGACGTAACACAGGCACCCCAAGTCCATCACCGGTGGACTTGGGGTGTTTTTTTATATGTGCGTCTGCGGCGGTAAAGCGTAACAAGTAAGACTTCCCGTGATCTCCGAATCATTGCTGTGGTGGGGCCTGGCCGCTATGGGGCTTTTCTGGTCCGTGGGTGCCTATAACCGGCTGGTCCGGTTGCGGTCTCGCGCCCTGCGGAGCTTTGTGGCACTGGCCGTACCCATGCAGCGCTATGTCGATATTGTTCAATCCTGCCCGTACGACCTCACACCAGCGGCACCCACGCAGACGTGGGGGCCGCTGCATGGGGCACAAGCCCAATTTTCAGCCTCACTTGCGGTGGCACGCACTAGACCTCTGGATACATCGGCCATGCACGCCCTAGCTGCGGCGGATACGGTTTTGCAAATGGCTTGGTTACAGGCTACTTCCGAAGGCAACGATGTCTTCGGCGCTGCGTTGTCTGAAAGCACACGCACCCAATGGAGCGAAGCCCGCCAGTACATCAGCCCAGCCGCCCGGGCTTTCGCAGAAGCCATCCAAAGCTACAACACGGCGATCGCCCAATTTCCGGCACTACTGCTCGCCTGGCTCTTCGGCTTTCGCAAAGCAACATCACTTCCTAACGATTTTTGAAAATGCCCCGACACGACACCACCGAGCACCCGCTCCATCCAAGCCAAGCTACACAAATTCCGCTTTGGCGCCAACTGCTGGCCGCAGCAGAGGTTCTACACGCCATTCGCAACGGCACATCCGCCACGCCCGCATTGGCGGCAGTGGACGGCACGCTGCGTCCCGGCGTGCAATCCCTGGTATTTCACAGTTTGCGCAACCTGGGCCGCGCCGAAGCCTTGCGTGCCCAGTTAGCCAAGCGCCCCCCACCGCATGCCGCGGATGCCTTACTGTGTACTGCGCTGGCCCTGGTGTGGCAGGAAGCCGATGCGCCCTATGAGGCATTCACCCTGGTAGACCAAACCGTCGAAGCAGCGAACCGGGGTCCGGCCCGTGCCCAAGCTAGTTTCATCAACGCCTGCCTGCGCAGATTTTTACGCGAGCGCGAAGCACTGGTGACCGCAACCGATCGGGATCCGGTCGCCGTATGGAACCATCCCCGGTGGTGGATACAGCGCTTGAAAAACGAGCAACCGCAGCGCTGGAAAGACATCTTGACAGCAAATAACCAGCATGCCCCGATGACTTTGCGAGTTAATGCACGGAAAACGACTCCAGCGCATATGCTACTTGCGCTAGAAGCTATCAATTCAGAAGCAAAATTAGTAGGCACATCAGGCGTAGCGCTAGCCCGTGCCCGGCCAGTGCATGAGATACCCGGCTTCGCGGAGGGCGCGGTATCGGTCCAGGATGCCGCCGCCCAAATGGCTGCACCGCTGCTACTCACGGGAATGGACACTACGCAGCCGATGCGCATTCTGGATGCCTGCGCCGCCCCGGGCGGCAAAACTGTCCACCTGCTCGAACTGGTGCAGGCAGAAGTCACGGCACTCGACATCGACCCCACCCGCTGCGAGCGCATCCGACACAACCTAGAGCGCCAAGGCCTAGAGGCCACGATACTGGTAGCAGATGCCAACCAACCTGCAAGCTGGTGGGACGGACGACTATTCGATGCCCTCTTGCTGGACGCACCGTGTACCGCATCGGGCATCGTGCGCCGCCACCCCGATGTGCGCTGGTTACGCCGCGAAACAGATATTGCACAATTAGCCAGCCTCCAGGCGAGCCTCTTGCGGCAACTCTGGCCTCTCGTGCGGACCGGAGGTCGCTTGCTTTACTGCACTTGCTCGGTATTCAAAGCCGAAGGGCAAGATCAGATACAAATGTTTCTTGCACACCACACAGATGCCCGTTTACTGCCCTCTCCTGGCCATTTACTACCCCGTACATGGGGTTTAGAAGAAGCTGTCCCGGACAATCGCATCTGTGATAACGATGGATTTTTTTACGCCCTGCTGGAGAAATATGCGCCCTAAATGGGCGGTACTGGTTTTCTGTGCCTGTCTTCTTTTCAGCTACATGTCCTCAGCACGGGCTCAAAGTACGTTGGTCGAAATCAACCAAATGCAGATAGAGCGCAACGAATCCGGTGTCTTTTTTTCCGCCAATTTGAAATTTGAACTTCCCAACCTCGTGGAGGATGCGCTGCATAAAGGCATCCCGATGTTTTTTGTGGCGGAGATCGATGTATTGCGGGACCGTTGGTACTGGTCAGACAAGGCAGTCGCCAGCCAAGCCCGTTATATGCGGCTCGCCTACCAGCCGCTGACGCGGCGCTGGCGCCTGAATGTAGGACCGACCGCCATGGGCAATAGCGGTTTGGGCGTAGTGTTGAACCAGAACTTTGAATCCCTTTCCGATGCCTTGGCGCATATGCAACGGTTTGCGCGTTGGCGTATTGCAGATGCTACAGATGTCGACTTTGACGGAAAAACCCACGCTGAATTCAGCTTTCGTCTCGATGTTTCGCAACTGCCGCGCCCGTTTCAAATTGGAGCCATGGGCCAATCTGAATGGAACCTCACTGGCAGCCGCAATCTGCGCCTCCTCCCTGAAAACGCCAAGTGACATCGCCCACAGCCACATCGCCCCCCCACTACCGCACCCTGAAAAATCCGCGCGCATTGCGCTGGGCCTGGGTGGTTGGCGCAGTGGTTGTCATGGCCATCGGCTTGATTCTGCTGCTGCTGTTAACGCAGTCCACCAACAACCGGGAAATGTACGAACGCAACTACGCACGTCTATTTGCCGTCAATGTTGTCGTTGCCGGAGTCCTGCTGGGAGTCATTACCTGGATGGCGATCCGACTCTGGCTTCGCTTACGGCGCGGCAAATTTGGCAGCCGCTTACTGGTGAAATTGGCCACGATATTTGCACTGGTCGGTTTAATGCCGGGCCTGCTGATTTATGTGGTGTCGTACCAGTTTGTTTCACGCTCGATCGAAAGCTGGTTCGATGTCAAGGTAGAAACAGCCTTGGATGCAGGCGTGAACCTTGGCCGGGCCACACTCGACATCCTGGCTTCTGATTTAGCAGACAGAGCCCGTAGCGCCAGTAACCAATTGTCAGGGGTGCCGGATGCCGCAGTCGGACTCACACTGGAACGCATTCGTGACCAACTTGACGTGAGCGATGTGATGCTGTGGAGCGCGGGGGGCCAATTGATTGCCAGCGTCGGCCAATCACGCTTTCTGCTCAACCCGGAAAGGCCCAGCCCACAGCAACTGCGCAACGTCCGAACGCAGCGCGCCGTGGCCATGGTGGAAGGACTGGACGATGTAGGACTTGCGCCCGGCACAGAACCGCCCATCGCCCACATCAAAGCCCTGGCTCTGGTGACCAGCAGAGGCGTTGGTCTTTTAGCCGAGCCGCGTTTTCTACAAATCGTGCAAAGCCTGCCCGTCCCCCTGGTCGCCAATGCCATGGCCGTGCAAACCGCCAACCGCGAATACCAAGAGCGGGCGCTAGCCCGAACAGGTCTAAAACGCATGTACATCGGCACGCTGACGTTAAGCCTGTTTCTGGCGGTATTTGGTGCGGTACTGTTGGCCGTATTGCTGGGCAACCAGCTCGCTCGCCCCCTGCTGCTTTTGGCCGAAGGCGTGCGCCAGGTCGCAGCAGGGGACTTGACGCCCAAAGCCGTATGGCAAGGCCGTGACGAATTGGGCGGCCTGACACGCTCGTTTGCCGATATGACACAGCAGCTCTACGATGCCCGCTCAGCCGTGGACCAAAGTATGTCGCAAGTCAACGCCGCACGCGCCAACCTGCAAACCATTTTGGACAACCTAACCTCCGGTGTGATCGTGCTGGATGCGGCCGGCGCCATCCAATCCAGCAATCCCGGAGCCACCCGCATCTTGCGTGTCCCCCTGGCGGCGCTCGAAGGGCAACTACTGGCCGATGTAGAAGGCATGCACACTTTTGCCCAGGGCGTGCAAGCACAATTCTCGGCATTTTTAAGCGAACAGATACACCATGGGCTGGACCACTGGCAGCAATCCTTTGAGCTCAACGCCACACAGTCTCCATTCCCACAAAATGCTATTACTTTAGTAGCAAGAGGCGCAGAGCTACCGGGCAGTAACCGGCTATTGGTCTTTGATGATATTTCTGAAATAGTGTCTGCTCAGCGGGCGCAAGCATGGGGTGAAGTAGCGCGCCGTCTGGCCCACGAAATCAAGAATCCACTCACCCCGATTCAACTATCCGCCGAACGCTTGGAAATGAAACTGCTGAACAAAGTCGGCGAACCCGAACAAGCGTTACTGAAAAAATCTGTCAAAACCATCGTGGACCAAGTCGATGCAATGAAGCGACTGGTGAACGAATTTCGTGACTATGCCCGCCTTCCCGCCGCCGATCTCAAGCCACTCGATCTAAATCTACTTGTGCAAGACGTCTTACAGCTCTATGAACACGATACGGCATCTGCGAAAACCACAATCCAGCTAGAAAGTGGTTGCCCAATGATCCTAGGCGATGCTGAGCAGCTGCGCCAAGTCCTCCACAATCTCTTGCAAAACGCGCAGGATGCAACCGAGCTTGCCTCGCTCTCGGAGATGACACCCGGTGTCATCGTACGCACGCAGTGGGTGGCATCCGCTCAGCGGGTCCGCTTGGTCGTGCTGGACCACGGCAATGGTTTCCCAGAACACATTCTCAAACGCGCTTTTGAGCCCTATGTGACCACCAAGAGCCGAGGTACCGGTTTAGGACTGGCTGTAGTCAAAAAAATTGCCGACGAACACGGCGCGCGTATCGACTTATCTAACCGCTTTGTCCACGGCATCCTGGAAGGCGCGCAAGTATCGTTATCATTCGCCATCTACCATAACGTGGCTGCGTAACAACAGCTATATCGCTTTTTATACCGGAGACGCGCGCTTCAATCATGGCAAATATTCTGGTAGTTGACGATGAACTGGGTATCCGCGACCTTCTTTCTGAAATTTTGAACGATGAAGGGCATAACGTCGAACTTGCAGAGAATGCAGCTGAGGCCCGCGTTGCGCGGCTGCAATCACGCCCTGACTTGGTACTCTTAGATATATGGATGCCCGACACCGACGGTGTTTCACTTCTCAAAGAATGGGCTGCAACGGGCGCACTGACCATGCCAGTCATCATGATGAGTGGGCACGCCACTATCGATACTGCAGTAGAAGCGACGCGCATCGGCGCCTACGCCTTCTTGGAAAAGCCGATCACCTTACAAAAATTACTAAAAGCCGTTGAACAAGCGCTTGCACGCAATACAACAAGCAAAACCAGTCCCACACCCGTCCAGCAAATCGCAGCAGAGAGCCGACCACTTCCCGTTGAATTGACAAGCAGTCCGCCGCCCGCCTCAATCCTTCATGCACCACCGTCTCAGCAGACCTTTGAATTAGACAAACCCTTACGCGAAGCCCGAGACGGTTTTGAGAAGGCCTACTTTGAATTTCATCTCGCACAAGAAGGTGGATCCATGACCCGTGTCGCAGAACAAACCGGTTTGGAGCGTACACACCTCTATCGCAAATTAAAACAACTCGGCGTTGATCTCTCTAGAGGAAAGCGTGGGTAATTTCGGTATATAATTTAAGTCTTGGCCTGGTAGCTCAGTCGGTAGAGCAGAGGATTGAAAATCCTTGTGTCGGTGGTTCGATTCCGCCCCGGGCCACCAAAAAATCTCCTTACTAATCAAAAGATTAGCAGGAAGTAGTCAAAAAAGCAGCCCATAAAACAGGCTGCTTTTTTGTTTTCTGGCGCAGTTTCTGGCACCCGTGTCAAAACTCCACTGCGTTACGAAGGTGATTGATGGCTTGCCACGATGTCCAAGCCCACCTAGAGGACTTTGACATCGTGGCAAGCCATCAAGGCGATTAGGAAAGAAGCCATCTGAACGTCTATTTCCAACCGAAGATGCCTTCCTTACCTATGAGCGGAGAAACGTCGTTGCGATGCGGGCCTAAGCCCTCGCTCAACCGAACCCGCTACGCTTTAAATAGCATCCAGCGCATACTCCACCTGCGCTAGCCCTCATTTTCACCCCAAAGAAATAGCCAGCACCGCCGCCAATACGCTCGCCCCCTGCTTCTGGGCCCGCGCGCCACTCCAGCCCCCAAGCCCATCCGGCAAATTCGCGCTGTCCTTAAACGGCATCTCAATGGTGAACGCCAAGCAATTGAAGTTCTGCCCCACCCAGTTGGTAGCCAAACTCAAATTAGCCTGCCCCGGCGCGACACGCGGGTAGCCTACTGCTGTTTGGAAATCCGGACTTGCCGCCAGCCAAGCGGCTTTGAAACAGTCTTGCAGGGCTTCAATACGCGGGCTGTAGCCGGGGGTGGCCTCGGTGCCGACGACGAAGTTGTAGGGCAGGTTTTCATCACCATGCGCGTCTAAAAACAGGTCTACGCCCACCTGCTGCATTTTTTGGCGCACATAAAAAACTTCGGGCGATTTCTCCACGCTGGGCGCTAGCCACTCGCGGTTCAGATTGGTGCCGACGGCATTGGTGCGCAGGTTGCCCAAGGCTGCGCCGTCGGGGTTCATATTCGGCACCACGAAGAATTCGCAGTGGTGCAGCAGGCGGCGGCTGGTGGGGTCGTCGCGGTCTAGCAGGCGCTGCAAGAAGCCCTCGGCAAACCACTCGGCCATCGTCTCGCCGGGGTGTTGGCGGGCGATGAGCCAGACTTTCTTTTTCGGGCCGGTGGCCGCTGCATCACGGATGTGCAGCAGGCTGATGTCGCGGCCTGCATGGGTGCTACCGAGATGCTGCACGTCCACTAGGTCGGACTGCGCCGCCGTGCCCAGCAAGTCCAGGTGCCGCTCGTAGGAATAGGGCTCGAAGTAGGCGAAGTAGATGCGGTTGGCGCTGGGGGTGGTGCGCGCAGTCATCACCTGGCCATCAAACGTGGTGGGCACGCGGAACCAGTGGCGGCGGTCGGTGCTGGCCAGCATCTGGTAGCCGTCCCAGCCAGGTGGGTAGGCGCTTTGGCCTGCATTCAAAAACTTGAGCGCCACCGGCACGCCCGCCGCGCCGTGCAGGCAGAAGTAGAACCACTGGGCGAAGGGGCTGGCGTTGTCGGGGCGGATGCGGAGCTGGATGTCTTGCGGGTCGGCAAGGCTTACCACGTCGATCGCGCCGGCGTCGAATTGGCTGGAGATGTGCAGGTTTGTCATGCCCGCAATTATGGTTTGCCAGCCCGATAATTGAGCGATGGAACCCCAATCTCCCCGCCCCTCGATCCGCCGCCCCAGCGTGCGGTTTTTGCTGTCGCACCCGGCCCACTTTATCGCCCTGGGTTTCGGTTCGGGCCTGAGCCCGGTGGCCCCGGGCACGGCGGGCACGCTGTGGGCCTGGCTGGCGTTTTTGGTGATCCAGCCACTGCTGACGCAGGCGCAGATGGGTTGGCTGCTGGCGGCCTCGTTTTTCATCGGCTGGTGGGCCTGCACGGTGTGCGCACGCAATATGAACGTGGCCGATCCGGGGGCGATTGTGTGGGACGAAGTGCTGGCGTTTTGGCTGGTGCTGTGGCTGGTGATGCCGACCGGGTTCATGGGGCAGCTGGTGGCGTTTGCGCTGTTCCGCTACTTTGACGCGGCCAAGCCCGGGCCAGTGGCCTGGGCCGACCAGGCGTTCAAGGGCTTGAATGCACGCGGCGGCTTCGGAATTATTTTTGACGACCTGGTGGCGGCGTTTTGTACGCTGCTGGTGATCGCCTTGTGGCGATTCTGGTGACACTATATTTTTAATAGCTACCCATGCACACATTACCTGCGCTAGTGGCCGATTTGATGCTTAAAAATGGCCTCTTCCTAGCGACGGCCGAAAGCTGCACCGGCGGCATGATCGCTGCGGCCTGCACCGATCTGGCGGGGTCGAGCACCTGGTTTGACCGGGGCTTTGTGACCTATTCCAACGCGGCCAAAACCGAGATGCTGGGGGTGGCCCCTGCCCTGATTGCCCAGCACGGCGCGGTGAGCGAGGCGGTGGTGCGGGCGATGGCCGCCGGGGCGCTGGCCCACGCATCGGCGCAGGTGGCGGTGGCCGTCACCGGGGTGGCCGGGCCGGGCGGCGGCAGTGCCGACAAGCCGGTGGGCACGGTGTGGTTTGGCTTTGCATTGGCCGACCAGGTGCATGCGGAATGCCAGCACTTCCCCGGCGACCGTGCGGCGGTGCGGGCCGCCACGGTGCAGCACGCGCTGCGGCGCTTAACCGAGTTGCTTGCAACTTAACTTTCATGCCCACACCCATCTTTTAGCCAGCGTGAAATTTTTTGCAACAACCCAAGGCCAGCATGCACCCCAATCAACACACCTTGCAGCGCTTCTACAGCGCCTTCGCGGCGCTCGATGCCGACACGATGGCGGCCTGCTATGCGCCCGATGCGGAGTTTGACGACGCGGTGTTTTCCTTGCGCGGCCAGCGCGAGGTGGGCGGCATGTGGCGCATGTTGTGCGCCGCCACCCGGACCCACGGCAGGGATGCGTGGAAGCTGGAATTCAGTGGGCTGCAAGCCGATGCCACCACCGGCAAAGCCCACTGGGAGGCGCACTACCGTTTCAGCGCCACCGGCCGGCTGGTGCACAACCGCATCGACGGCACGTTCAGCTTCAACCCCGAGGGGCTGATCGCGCGCCACGTAGACCGGTTTGACTTTTGGCTCTGGTCGCGCCAGGCCTTAGGTACGCCGGGGCTGCTGCTGGGCTGGACACCGTTTTTACGCAGCAAGGTGCGTAGCCAAGCCGCCGCCAACCTACAAAAATTTCTGGCCAAACCGTGAGCCTGAAATAGGCCAATAAAACTCCACGGATTCACGGCATTGGCGCAGACCCATTCAAGTCATGCCGTGGCACTTTTTGTATTTTTTGCCGCTGCCACAGGGGCAGGCATCGTTACGGCCCGGCGTGGCTTCGACACGCACGGTTTCCACGCGCGGGCCAATGCTGCGCCAGAGTTCACGCAGGTCGTACACCGCCCACATGGCCTCGCCAAAGGCGTCCATGCGGGCCATCGACATGCTGGGGGCGGGCTCTTCGCCGCTCTCTTCGTCCGGGGCAAAAGCCGACACTTCGGCCGGGCCGGTGTCGTCTTCGGTCAGGGCCACGATGGCCTCTAGTGCAGAATTCAGCGCGCTCACCGCATTCTTGTCTTTGGCCGGGGCGATCCACTCTTCAGGCCAGGATTCGACCGCAAACATGAAGCCCAGCGCCCACACCTGGCCGAATGCGGGCAGCGGGCCGTCTTCTTCGTCTGCCGCCAGGGCCTCGGCACGCTCTTCGGGGCTGAGCGACAGCATCATGGCGCGCACGTCCAGCACCTCGGGGGTGTAGGCTTTTTCGTCCGACAGGTTGCGCACATTTTCTTCGTCCAGCGCGGCCGTCACTTCCACCACGCGGCGGGTCCACAGTGCCATGAAGGCTTCTTTTTGGGCTTCGTCGGCAAAGCTGCCTTCGCCGTCTTCACCAATGTCGAGCAGTACCGAGAAATATTCGCCGGGCGCGATGGGCTTGCGGCCACAAATCACGGCGGCCATAAAGCCTTCACAAAACTCCCACTGCGGGGTTTCGTCATAGCGCTCGCGCAGGTTGTCCAGGATCGCATCCAGGGCATCAAAGTCGTCGGGCTGGAGGGGGGAAATAAGGGCTGTATTCATAGTCATTCACGGATAGCAAACCCCAAGTTTAGCCAGTAGCATCCCGCCCAGGAGAAAACCCCGATGCTGAACTATCTAAATTCCATTTATCCCATCCGCTACACCGTCATGGGCCTGTGCGTGATGGGTCTGCTGTTGAGCCTGTTCAGCCTGGTGGCCTTCCAAACCGGCGTGCTGCCGCTGCTGGTATTTGGGGGGCTGGTCGGGGTCGGCATTTACGACCTGCGGCAAACCAAAAAATCGGTGCTGCGCAACTACCCCGTAATTGGCCACATGCGCTACATGCTGGAGTTTGTGCGCCCCGAGATTCGCCAGTACTTCATGGAGGCCGACAACGATGCCAACCCGTTCTCGCGGGCCCAGCGCTCTTTGGTGTACCAGCGCGCCAAAAGCGACATCGACAAACGCCCATTTGGCACCCAGCTGGATGTCCATGCCGAAGGCTATGAATGGCTCAACCATTCGGTAGCCCCCACGGTGACGCCTACGCACGATTTTCGGACCACGATTGGGCTCGACAGCCACACCGGGCTGCAAGCCACCAGCTCCAGCTGCACCCAGCCCTACAGCGCCAGCATCTTCAGCATCTCGGCGATGAGCTTTGGCGCGCTATCGGCCAACGCCATCCTGGCGCTGAACCAGGGGGCCAAACAGGGCCACTTTGCGCACGACACGGGCGAGGGCTCGATCTCGGTACACCACAAAACCCACGGCGGCGATCTGGTGTGGGAGATTGGCTCCGGCTACTTCGGCTGCCGCAACGACGACGGCACATTCAACCCCGAGCGCTTTGCCACCAACGCCGCCAACCCACAGGTGAAGATGATTGAGTTGAAGCTCAGCCAGGGAGCCAAGCCCGGCCACGGCGGTGTGCTGCCCGGCCCCAAGGTCAGCGCCGAGATTGCCGAGGCGCGTGGCGTGCCCGAGGGCGTGGACTGCGTCTCGCCCGCCTCGCACAGCGCCTTCAACACGCCCGTCGAGATGATGCTGTTCATCGCCCGACTGCGGGAACTGTCGGGCGGCAAACCCACCGGCTTCAAGCTGTGCATCGGCCACCCTTGGGAATGGTTTGCGATGGTCAAGGCCATGCAGGTGACCGGCATCACGCCCGACTTCATCGTGGTGGACGGGGCCGAGGGCGGCACCGGCGCAGCCCCGCTCGAATTTACCGACCACGTGGGCGCACCGCTGCAAGAAGGCCTGCAACTGGTACACAACACGTTGCGCGGCGTGGGCTTGCGCAGCCGCATTAAGCTCGGCTGCGCGGGTAAGGTGGTCAGTGCTTTTGATATTGCGCGGATGATGGCGCTGGGGGCCGACTGGTGCAATTCCGCACGCGGCTTCATGTTTGCGCTGGGCTGCCTGCAAGCCCAGGCCTGCCACACCGGCCACTGCCCCACGGGGGTGACCACCCAAGACCCGGTGCGCCAGCAGGCGCTGATCGTGCCGGACAAGGCGGTACGGGTGTTCAACTTCCACCAGAACACACTCAAGGCGCTGAAAGAGATGGTGCAGGCCGCCGGGCTGATGCACCCGGGCGACATCACCGCCCACCACATCGTGCGCCGGGTGAATGAAACCGGGGTCAAGCTGCTGGTCAGCATCATGCCGCCACTGCCGCTGGATGCGCTGTTGGACCAGGACATCAGCGCCCTGCCCAACGTCTTCAAGTTCTACTGGCCGCGTGCCAGCGCAGACAGCTTTACGCTACAAGTCGAGTAACACCCCCAGGCTGCGCTTCGCTTCGCCCACCCCCTTGCAGGGGGCAACACCTTTGGCCTGGCAAAGCCAGTTCCACGGTGTTTCTGGAAGGGATGTCTGCGCGTTGGTTTGGCGCTTTTTAAATCGCCAGTGCCGACGACTTCAAGCTATCAATAAAATAGCTGTCTGTGCAGATACCCCTAGCGCTAGCAGCCTTTTTTTCATAGAAATGACGGCCTTGTCTTTGCTCAACAACAGCGCCTGGTGGGCCACAGCGAGGTCGAGGAAGCATTGGTCGTCCGGGTCTTTGCAGATGGCGGTAATGCGCGGGGCCACCTCTACCAGCGTGGCGTAGCGGTCGAACTGGGCCAGCACGTCGGCCTTGCTGGTGTTGTAGAAGGCAAGTTTGGGAATGAGGTGGGCGTAGTCCAGCACCCGCTCCAGCTCGTTGCGCATGTGCTGGGTGGCCAGCCAGCGCAATTGGCCGCTGGCCAGCGCGGGCTGCAGCGGCTTGGAGACCTTGTCGTCGAAGATAAAAATATCCAGCACGATGTTGGTGTCGATCACCACCGTGTGCGGACCCGCGCCCAGCTCCAAGGGTTTATGTGGCATCGGCACCGCGTCGGGCTGATCCAGCAACCATGTCGAAGCGGAACAGGCGGCACTCAATGGGGCCGTTCCACATCGGTACGCGGCGCGATTCTTTCAGGCGCATTTTGTTGGGCAGCTTCAGGTCGGGGGTGAGCACCCAGCCCGTCCAGCCAGCGTAGTTGCGCTTCCAGTGGGTGGCCAACTGGGGAAAGAAATCGCTGCCGCCGTCTTCGGTCTGCGCCGCCTCACGCCGCCCGGCCACACCGGCCACTTCGATCCGCTCGCCGTAGGGTGGGTTCAGCAGCATCACGCCGGATGGCGCTGGGGGCATACGCTGCAAGGCATCGCCACCCCGGAATTCGACCACGCCCGTGACCCCCGCGCGCTCGGCGTTGCGGGTGGCGAAATCGACCATGCGGTGGGCCACATCGCTGCCAAAAATCTGCGTCTCCGGCTCGTGCTCGGCCTCGGCCGCCTGGTCTTGGATGGCCGACCACACATGGGGCTGGAACGGCAGCAGTTTCTCGAAACCAAAGCGGCGCAGGCTGCCCGGGGCGATGTTGCAGGCGATCTGCGCGGCCTCGATGGCAATGGTGCCGCTGCCGCAGCAGGGGTCGTAGAAGGGCGTGGTGCCGTCCCAGCCGCTGGCGGCAATCATGGCGGCGGCCAGGGTTTCTTTCAGCGGGGCATCGCCCTTGTCTTCGCGCCAGCCGCGTTTGAACAGCGCGTCGCCCGAGGTGTCGATGTAGATGGTGGCGTGCTCGGTGGTCAGGTGCAGGTAGATGCGGGCATCGGGCCACTGCACGTTCACATCGGGGCGTACGCCGGTCTTAAAACGGAAGCGGTCGGCCACCGCGTCCTTGACCTTCAGGGCAGCAAAGTTCAGCGAGGTCAGCGGGCTGTGCTGCGCAGTGACTTCCACCTTGAAGCTCTGGCTGGGCGTGAACCAAATCTCCCAGGCCACGTTGCTCGCCGCCTCGTACAGGTCTTGCTCCGTGCGGTAGGGCGTGCTGGACAGTTCGATCAGCACCCGCTGCGCCAGGCGGCTGTGCAAATTGAGCCGCATCGCGTCGCGCCACGACGAGCGCACCAGCACGCCACCCCGGTGCGAGCGCAAATCCTCGCCCTGCAAGCCCGTAATTGCGTGTACCTCTTCGGCCAGCAGCTCTTCCACGCCAGCGGCGCAGGGTAAAAATAATTGGAGTTGGTTCATGGGATCGGTGCCAAAGTGGGACGCGGAGCGGGTCCGCTGGGAGGCGTGGAGTATCCCATAGGGGGCGCCAGGAGCGCTTTGGCGCTGGCACAGCACACGCCGATCGGATGCCCGTTACAGCGCCTTGCGCAAATTCGTCGGCGCAATCCGCAGGGCTTCGCGGTATTTGGCGACCGTGCGGCGGGCGCATTCAATGCCTTGCTCTTTCAGCATGTCCGACAACTGGCTGTCGCTCAACGGTTTTTTCAGATCTTCGGAGGCGACGAACTGCTTGATCAGAGCGCGCACCGCCGTACTGGAGGCGTTGCCGCCGGTCTCGGTGCCGAGCGACGAGCCGAAGAAGTATTTCAGCTCAAACGTGCCGTACGGCGTGGCCATGTACTTGGCGGTGGTGACGCGGCTGATGGTGGATTCGTGCAGGCCCAGCTCGTCGGCAATCTCGCGCAGCACCAGCGGGCGCATGGCCAGCGCACCGTGGCTGAAGAAGTTCTTTTGCCGCTCCACGATGGCGTTGCTGACCCGCAGGATGGTGTCGAAGCGCTGCTGGATGTTCTTGATGAACCAGCGGGCTTCTTGCAGGCGCTGCTGGAGTGCGGCGTTGTTCGAGGAGTCCTTACCACCGCCCTTGTGCAGGCGCAGCGCGTTGGCATAGATGTCGTGCACCCGCAAGCGCGGCATCACCTCGGGGTTCAGCGCCACCCGAAACTTGGTATTGGCGCCACGCCCCACTTTGGCAACAATCACGTCGGGCACCACGATGTTGCGCTCCACGTCCACAAAGCGGCGGCCGGGCTTGGGCTCCAGCCGGGCAATCATGGCAATCGCGGCTTTGATGTCGGCATCACTGGCGTGGCACAGCTGGCACAGGCGCTTCACATCGCGCCGGGCCAGCAGGTCCATCGGCTGGCGGCAGATGCGCAGCGCGGTTTTGCGCACCGGGTCGTCGCCCAGGGTGGCCTTCAAAGCCTTGAGTTGCAGCAGCAGGCATTCGCCCAGATGGGTTGCCCCCACCCCCGGCGGTTCCAGGCTTTGCAACAGGCCCAGAGCGACGGTGAAGCGGTGTACCAGTTCCTCCTGCGCTTCCGAGTCGCCACCCGACAGGCCTTGGGCCAGGGTGGCCAGGTCGTCTTCCAGGTAGCCGTCGTCGTTCAGCGATTCGATCAAAAAGCGCAGCGCCGCCTGGTCCACCTCGCCCAGGCGCAACGCCAAGGCCTGGCGGTGCAGAAAGCTGGTCAGCGACTCCTGGTTGCGGGCCAGCTCGGTGGCATCGGCCTCGCCTTCTTCGCCCAGGTTGTTGTGGCGGGCGGGTGCGTCGCCGCCCCACTCGCTGTCGTCGGGCCTGATCTCAGAGCTGCCGTCGCCGTCCCAGCTGGTGTCGTCGCCACCGGTGAGTGGGGTTTCAGAGTCATTTGAGGCTTCAGCGCTGGATTCACCTGCGTATTCAGCTACAGAAGTAGGAGCAGACTCGGTTTCGCGGTCACCCGCGCTGACGGGGGTGTCGGACTGGGCCAAACCAAACTCTTCGCGCGGCGCGTCGTCCAGGTTGCGCTCCAGAAACGGGTTATCGTCCAGCATCTGGTCCACTTCCTGGCTGAGTTCCAGGGTGGACAGCTGCAAAAGACGGATGGACTGTTGTAACTGGGGCGTGAGCGCCAGGTGCTGGGAAACGCGTAGGGAGAGGCCTTGCTTCATCGTGCGATCACATACGGAAGTGCTCGCCGAGGTAGACGCGCCGCACATCGGCGTTGTCGACGATCTCGGACGGCGTACCTTCGGCCAGCACGTTGCCGTCGCTGATGATGTAGGCGTGGTCGCAAATACCCAGGGTTTCGCGCACGTTGTGGTCGGTGATCAACACACCAATGCCGCGCGACTTCAGGAAGCCGATGATGCGCTGGATCTCGATCACCGCAATCGGGTCGATACCGGCAAACGGTTCGTCCAGCAGGATGAAGCGCGGCTGGGTGGCCAGGGCGCGGGCAATCTCGACCCGGCGGCGCTCGCCCCCGGACAGGGCCATCGCCGAGGAGTCGCGCAGGTGTTCGACCCGCAGGTCTTCCAGCAAGGCGGTGAGGCGGGCTTCGATCACCGGTTTGGTCAGCGACTTGCCCTGCTCGTCGTGTTGCAGCTCCAGCACGGCGCGCACGTTTTCTTCCACCGTGAGCTTGCGGAAAATCGAGGCCTCTTGCGGCAAATAGCTCAGGCCCAGGCGCGAACGGCGGTGGATCGGCATGTGCTCAACCGGCTGGCCGTCGATGGAAATGCTGCCGCCATCGGCCCGCACCAGGCCCACAATCATGTAGAACGAGGTGGTTTTACCTGCGCCGTTGGGGCCCAGCAGCCCGACCACTTCGCCTTTTTTGACCGCCAGGGTCACGTCTTTGACGACTTTACGGCTGCCGTAGGCTTTTTGCAGATGGCGGGCTTCCAGGCGGCTTTCTGCCACGGCAACCGGGCCGCTCACTTCTGCGCGCCCTCTAGCGTGGTACTGGAGCGCAGCGCGGGGCTGGTGGCGCTGGCAGCAGCGGCTGGGGCCGTCACCTTGGGGGTCAACATGGCACGAACCCGGCCGTTCTGGCCGCCAGGGTCGTTGGCGGAGTTGCCGTTGTCTACGGTAAATACGTCGGTGGTGTTGTCATACACGATGACCCCGCCGGTGACTTCGTCGTTGACCTTGCTACCCAGCAAGCGGCGCATCACGGCACGCTTGATGAAACGCACGTTGTCCAGCTTGCTGTTGTAGAGGATGGTTTCGCCCTCGCCTTCGATGTATTCATCCACACCGTCGCGCTTTTGCTTGAAGTAGGCCAGCTTGCCGGGCTCGGCGGTCACGATGCCGGTCTGGTTGCCCTCGGCATCCTGGCGCACATCCACCCGCCCGCCCCGGATGACGATACTGCCCTTGCTCATCACCACGCGGCCGGTGAACACATTGGTTTGCTTCAGATCGTCGTAGCGCATGGCATCGGATTCGATGTTCATGGGCTTGAGGCGATCGGCTTTTTCAGCCCAGGCAGAACCGCCCGCACAGGCGCACAGCAGCAAGAATAGGAGGGTGGGGTAGGCTTTTTTCATAGAGGCACGAATCTTGCAAATGATTGTACCGGTCGTGCCGTGGTCGATTTGATTCGCCCAGAAAAAAGCCCGCAAAAGCGGGCCTCGGTTCAGCAGCAACCGGCGACTTCAGGTTTTCTGCTGTGCCACCAAGTAGTCCACGATCGTCAGGCCGCGCTCCATCGACTGGGCTTGCGTGCCGTCGGTGTAGAAACGTCCGGCCACACCCATTGCCGGCACACCGGCCACGTTGTAGGCCTGCTGCAATTGCGCGGCTTTACGCACCTTGGTGGTCACCGAGAACGAGTTGTAGGTTTCCACGAACTTGGCTTTGTCCAGGCCCTGCTTGGCGGCCCAGTCGATCACCAGATTGTCTTTGTCGAGCTTTTGGCGCTCAACATGGATGGCATTGAACACTTTGCTGTGCAGCGCCTCTAGCTGGCCCATCGCCTCCAGCGTGTAGTAGAGCTTTTGCGGCGGGATGAAACTGTCCTGGAACACCACCGGCACGCGACGGAAAGCCACGTTCTTGGGCAGCTTCTTGAGCCAGGCGGACAGCGCAGGCTCAAACGCAAAGCAATGCGAGCAGGCATACCAGAAGAACTCGATCACCTCCACCTTGCCCGCCGGGGCTTCGGTGGGCGCAGGCTTGTCCAGCACCAGGTAGTCGGTGCCCGCCACGGGCGGTTTGCCCTGGGCGAATGCGCTGCCGATGGGCGAAATAGCCAGGGCCGATCCGGTCAGCACACTGGCTGAGGTCAGCGAAAACTCACGACGTTTCATTGCAAATCACTCCTTGTGGGGGGTCAGAGGGGGGCTTGAGGCAAAAAGTTCAGCACCACAGCATCAACGCTGCACGCGCACCAGGGTGGTGTCGCCTCCGGCGTTTTCCAGCTTGTCTTTGGCGCGCTCGGCATCGTCACGCTTGGCGTACGGCCCCATGCGGACGCGGTAGACCGTGCGGCCCGCCTGTTCGCGCTCGGTCACCCGTGCCTCCATACCCATCATGGCCAGCTTGGCACGCTGGGCTTCGGCGTCTTCGGTGCTGCGAAAGGCTCCGGCCTGCACAAAGTACTCGAAAGGCTCGGCGGTAGGGGCCAGCACCGGGGCCGTGGTGGGGGTGGCCTTGGCCTTGGCTTTGGCCAAATCGCCCAAGGGGTCGGCGCTGGTGGCGGGCTTGGGCTCGGGTTTGGGGGTGAGCGGCTTGGAGGCCGCCGACGCCGGAGGGGTCGCGGGCAGGGGCGCGGGGGCCACCACCAGGGGTTCCGGCTCGGGCGCTGCCTCGGGCATGGCGATCGGCGCGGGGGCCACGGGGCGCACCGGGTTTTTGCCATGCAGCGGGGTATTGGGGTCCCAGTCTTTGTTCTTCTGGCTTTCGGCCGCGTCGTGGTCGGCGCTGTTGGCCTGGGTTTTTCCGTTCATGAAGGGCACCGGCACTTTGGTGACGTACACCGCCACCGCCAGCGCCGACCCCAGGCCCACCACCACCCCGACGATGAAGCCGATGATGGTGCCGCCGGTTTGCTTTTGTTTTTTCATACGCTCAATTACATTTTTTCAGGGGCACTCACCCCGAGCACCGCCAAACCATTGTGTAGTACCTGGGCGCATGCGGCGACCAGGGCCAGGCGGGCCCGTTTGAGCACTTCGTCGTCCACCAGCACGCGCTCTGCGTCGTAGTAGCTATGCAGGTTGGCGGCCAGTTCGCGCAGGTAGAAGGTCACGTCGTGCGGGGCGAAGGTTTCGGTCGCACTGGTCAACATTTCGGGATACTTGGCCAGTTGCAGCATCAGGGTTTGGGCCTGCGGCACCAGCAGGCTGGACAGGTCCACGCCTTGCAGGCTGGCCACATCGCCAGCCCAGTCGCGCAGCATTTTGCAGATGCGGGCATGGGCGTACTGCACGTAGTAGACCGGGTTGTCGTTGTTCTTGGCCAGCGCCAGGTCGATGTCGAAGGTGTATTCGGTATCGGGCTTGCGGCTCAGCAGGAAAAAGCGCACGGCATCTTTGCTGGTCCAGTCGATCACGTCACGCAGGGTGACGTAGCTGCCAGCGCGCTTGCTGATCTTGACCTCTTCACCGCCCTTGACCACCCGCACCATCGTGTGCAGCACGTAGTCGGGGTAGCCCAGTGGAATGCCCACGTTGGCGGCCTGCAAACCGGCGCGCACGCGGGCGATGGTGCCGTGGTGGTCGGTGCCCTGGATGTTGACCACCTTGGTGAAGCCGCGCTGCCATTTGGCGATGTGGTAGGCCACATCCGGCACAAAGTAGGTGTAGCTGCCGTCGGTCTTGCGCATCACACGGTTTTTGTCGTCACCGTAGTCGGTGGACTGCAGCCACAGCGCGCCGTCTTGCTCATAGGTCTTGCCTGCGTCTTGCAGCAACTGCACGGTGGCATCGACCCGTCCGCTGGTGTACAGACTGGTTTCGAGGTAGAAATTGTCGAACTTCACCTGGAAGGCCTGCAAATCCAGATCCTGCTCGCGGCGCAGATAGGCCACGGCAAATTCACGGATCGAGTTCAAGTCAGCTATGTCCCCGGAGGCGGTGACTTCACGGTCGTCGGCTTTGACAGACTTTTGGGCCAAGAAGTCGTTGGCAATGTCGGCGATGTACTCACCGTTGTAGAAATTCTTGCTAACCGGGTTGTCGGGATCGGTGGGCCAGCAGGTATCGCCCGGCTTAAAACCTTGGGCGCGCAGTTGCGTGCTGGTGGCCAGGGTGCCGATCTGCACGCCTGCGTCGTTGTAATAAAACTCGCGGTACACGTCCCAGCCCTGGGTGGCGTACAGGTTGCAGATCGCGTCGCCCAAAGCCGCCTGGCGGCCGTGGCCTACGTGCAGCGGGCCGGTGGGGTTGGCCGAAACAAACTCCACCAGGATGCGCTGGCCGTTGCTGGGCTGCACGCCGAAGCGGGCCCCGGCGGCCAGCACTTCGCGCACGATTTCCTGCTTGGCAGCGGGTTTGAGTTTGATGTTGATGAAGCCCGGTCCGGCGATGTCGATGGCCTCAACCCACTTCTCAAAGGCGGGCTGCTCCAGCAGGGCCGCGCGCAGGTTTTCACCCAGTTGGCGCGGGTTCAGCTTGAGCGGCTTGGCCAGCTGCATGGCGGCGGTGCAGGCGAAATCGCCGTGGGCCGCCACTTTGGGGGACTCGAACGCGGCTTTGGCAGCGGCGCCGGGGGCTATTTTTTCCAGCCCGACGGCCAGCGCCGCGAGCAATTCATGTTTGACTGAGAGCATTCGGCGATTTTACGGGGGCCGTCATCCGGCTTGCGGGATGCGCCGTTATAGGGTGCAATCCTTCGGTGCAGCAGGACGCTGTACACAGGATTACAACCCCCCATCCTTCTTTTGGAGCTTGCATGAAACGTCTCTTACCTCTGATCGCTGCCCTGGGCATGGCTTTCTCGCTGGGCATGGCCCACGCCGAAGACAAGCCCAAAACCGCCCAGCAGTCCAAAATGGCCACCTGCAACGCCGAAGCCAAAGGCCAAAAAGGCGACGAGCGCAAGGCCTTCATGAAAACCTGCCTGAGCGCCAAGGCCGAAGCCCCAGCAGCTGCCGACGGCAAGACCGCCCAGCAAAGCAAGATGACCACCTGCAACAAAGACGCTACCGGCAAAAAAGGCGACGAACGCAAGAAGTTCATGAGCGAATGCCTGAAGGGCTAAGCCCCTGCCCGCTCTAAAAAACCCGGTTAGCCGGGTTTTTTTACGTCCGCTGCGGCCCAGAACCCCGCCCGACCGTAGTGCTGCTTCAAAAAATCAATCCACAGCCGCAGCCGCAGTGGCAGGTGTTTGCGCTGCGGGAACACCGCGTAGATGCCGTTGGGCGGCGCGGCAAACGCGTCCAGCACCGACACCAGTTGGCCGCTGGCGATCTCGGCCTCTACCTCCCAGGTGCTGCGCCAGGCAATGCCGTAGCCCGCCAGACACCAGTCGTGCAGCACCTGGCCGTCGGAGCAGTTCAGCGGGCCGCTGGGCTTGGCGTAGAACACCTCGGGGCCGCCCGGCACGGTAAACGCCCAGCCCCGGGTTTGCGAGGCCTCGCTGGACAGGGCCAGACAGTCAAATTTGACCAAATCGCCGGGCTGCTGCGGCGTGCCATGCCGCTTTAAAAAAGCCGGGGTGGCCACGCACAGACGGCGGTTGTCGGCCAGCCGCACGCTGACCAGGGACGAATCGGGCAAATCCCCCACCCGCACCGCGCAGTCAAAGCCCTCGCCGCCCAGGTCCACCACCCGGTCGCTCAGGTTCAGGGTCACGCTGACATCCGGGTGCTGCTCGCGAAACCACGGCACCAGCGGGGCCACGTGGCGGCGGCCAAAGCCAGCAGGCGCGGTGATACGCAGGTGGCCGCTGGCCTGCACGCCCCCCGCCGACACGCTGGCCTCGGCATTCGCCAGGTCGGCCAGCACGCGCTGGCAGTCGTCCAGAAACGCGCTGCCCTCGTTTGTGAGGCTGATGCGCCGGGTGGTGCGCAGCAACAGCTTCACGCCCAGCCGCTGCTCCAACGCGTCCAGCCGCCGCCCGATGATGGCCGGGGCAACGCCCTCGGCTAGGGCTGCGGCGGTCAGACTGCCCCGGGCGGCCACGGCGACAAAAGTTTCCAGTTGCTTGAGTTGGGCCATCGGTTGAAAATTTATAAAAAATACGGCTCTAGCGCATGCTGTACAAACAGCAATAGCTATATATTTTATAGCACGCTAAAGCACAACCACCCGTCACGGAAAACCGCCCGGAGGGGTCAGATCCCCATTGCGGGCACGAGCACTTTTGCGACTTTCACGATCCGTGTGCGCAATGGGGATCTGACCCCACCAGGCTACCCATTCAATAGCATCAGCTGCGCAATCTCGGCCTCGCCATAGCCCAGCTCGCCCAGCAGCTCGGCGCTGTGCTCGCCCAGGCGCGGCGGGTCTAGCCGCAGGCCGGGGCGCTGGCCGTCCAGCGTCAGCGGCAGCAGCACGGTGTGGGTGGCGCGACCGTCGGGCAGGGTCATGGGGGCTAGGCCGCCGGTGGCTTGCAGGTGCGGGTCGTCCAGCAGGTCGTGCGGGCGGGTGATGGGGGCAAAGGGCAGCGCGTGGCGCTCGAACACCTCGGCGATATGGGCGGCGCTGAAGGCGGCCATGCGCTCGCGCAGCAGCGGCATCATCCATTCGCGGGCGCGCACCCGGTCGTTGTTGCTAGCCAGACGCACGTCGTGTTGCAAATCAGCCAGGGCAAAGGCTTCGCAAAACACCTTCCACGCCGTGTTGCTGACCACGGCCAGAAAGATCTGTACCCCGTCTTGCACGCTGAACACGTCGTAAATGCCCCAGGGCGAAATACGGGCGGGCATGGGCGCGGCGGGCTGGCCGGTTACGGCGTATTGCAGCATGTGCTGGGCCACCAGAAAGGCGTTGTTCTCGAACAAGGCGCTTTGCACCTCCTGACCCAGGCCAGTTTTCTCGCGCTGGGCGAGTGCCGCCATCGCGCCAATCGCGCCGAACATGCCGCCCATGATGTCGTTCACGCTGGTGCCCGCGCGCAGCGGGTCGCCGGGGCGGCCGGTCATATAGGCCAGGCCGCCCATCATCTGCACCACCTCGTCCAGCGCGGTGCGGTGGTCGTAGGGGCCGGGCAAAAAGCCTTTGTGGCTGACGTAGATGAGGCGCGGGTTTAGCTTTTTGAGCGTGGCGTAGTCCAGACCCAGCTTGGCCATCGTGCCGGGCTTGAAGTTCTCGCTGACGATGTCGGCGGTGGCGATGAGGCGCAACACCGCCTCTTTGCCCTCGGGGGTTTGCAGGTCCAGCGCCAGGCTTTTTTTGTTGCGGTTGAACAGGGCGAAGAATCCCGCACCCGAGCCCAGCAGTTGCCGGGTGCTGTCGCCCTCGCGGCCGTGGCCGATGGGTTCGACCTTGATCACCTCGGCCCCCAGGTCGCCCAGCACCAGGCCGCAGGTGGGGCCCATCACCATGTGGGTAAATTCGACCACGCGGATGTGGGCGTAGGGCAAGGTGTTGGTCTCAGACATTCGGGAATCCTTGGGTGAAATTTTTGGGCAACCCGGCCTCGGGGGTCATGCCGTAGATTGCTTCGCCGGGCAGACCGGCTTGCAAAGGGGCGCGGGCTTTGAATAGTTTTTCGAGATCAATCCCGGTGGCAATGCCCATCGCCTCGAACATGAAGACCAGGTCTTCGGTGACCACATTGCCCGACGCACCGGGCGCATACGGACAGCCGCCCAGACCACCCAGCGACGCATCAAAAGTGCGCACACCGGCCTCATACGCAGCCAGACAGTTGGCCAGGCCCAGGCCGCGCGTGTTGTGCATGTGGGCGGCCCCGGCCTTGCTGCCGATCTCGGCCCGCAGCGCCAGGAACAAGCGCCGCACCTGCGCCGGGTTGGCCATGCCGGTGGTGTCCGACAAGCCCACTTCGTCCACGCCCACCCGCACCAGCTCGGTGGCCAGCCAGAGCACATCGGCATCGGGCACCGCGCCTTGCAGGGTGCAGCCAAAGGCGGTGGACATGCCGACCTCGATGGGCACGGCGGGCGCGGTGGCGTTGCGCAGGGCGACGATGCGGGCCACCTCGGCCACCATCGCCTCGCGGGTTTTGCGCACATTGGCCAGCGAATGGGCGGCGCTGGCGGAGACGGGAATGGTCAGCTTGTGCACGCCCGCTGCCAGCGCCGCCTCGGCCCCGCGCAGGTTGGGCACCAGGGCCATCACCGTCCAGCCGGGCAGGGCCAGCGCATGGCGCACCACTTCGGCCACATCGGCCATTTGCGGCAGTAATTTGGCGGGCACGAAAGAACCCACCTCCACCTCGCGGATGCCGCTGGCGTGCAGTGCCTCCAGCCAGCGCAGCTTGTGCGGTGTGGGCATGGTGGCGGCCACCGATTGCAGGCCGTCGCGGGGGCCGACTTCGCTGATCAAAACGCCCAGCGGCGGCGGGTTAACAGTAGACATAGACGCAGCTTTCTTTGCACGGCCCGCAGGCAATTACCATCAATTTTGTCACGTATAAATGCAATTTAATCCTCTTAATATGCCTTAAAGGTTGCAATACAGTAGCCCCCACCATTTGCTTTAATCTCTTTTCCACACCCTTCCCAAGGCGCACCACCATGACCGCACGCACCCCCTGCCACCAACTCCAGGTAGCCACTGTTCTGCATCGTTTCATTGAAGAAAAAGTGCTGCCCGGCACCGGCGTGGACAGCGCCCGATTCTGGAGTGGTTTTGATGCCATCGTGGCCGACCTGGCCCCCAAGAATATCGCCCTGCTGGCCGAGCGCGACCGCCTGCAACGGGAAATGGATGCCTGGCACAAGGCCCACCCCGGCCCCATCGCCGACATGCCTGCCTACCGCGCGTTTCTGGAATCCATCGGCTACCTGGTGCCTATGCCCCTGGACGTGGCTGCCACCACGGCCAATGTGGATGCCGAGCTGGCCCTGCAAGCCGGGCCACAGCTGGTGGTGCCAGTGCTAAATGCCCGCTACGCCCTGAACGCCGCCAATGCCCGCTGGGGCAGCCTGTACGACGCGCTGTACGGCACAGACGTGATTCCGGAGACCGACGGCGCGGAAAAGGGCAAGGGCTACAACCCGGTGCGTGGTGCCAAGGTGATCGCCTTCGCCCGCAATGTGCTGGACCAGGCCGTGCCGCTAGACATCGGCTCGCACTTCGACGCCACCGGCTACAGCGTCGCCAACGGCGCACTGGTCGTCACGCGAGATGCTGGCAGCACCGGCTTGGCCGACCCCGAAGCCTTCATCGGCTACCAGGGCGATGCCGCCGCCCCTACATCCATCCTTTTGCAACACAACGGCCTGCACATCGACATCCAGATCGACCGCAGCACGGCAATTGGCAAGACCGACGCAGCGGGCATCAGCGACCTGGTGCTGGAAGCTGCGCTGTCCACCATCCTAGATCTGGAGGATTCGGTGGCGGTGGTGGATGCCGACGACAAGGTGCTGGCCTACAGCAACTGGCTGGGCATCCAGCTCGGCACGCTGACCGAAGAAGTGCAAAAAGGCAGCGGCAGCTTCACCCGCCGCCTGAACCCCGACCGGGTGTACACCGCAGCCAACGGCGGCACGGTCACCCTGCATGGCCGCTCGCTCATGTTTGTGCGCAACGTCGGCCATTTGATGACCAACCCGGCCATTTTGTACGGTAACGGGCAGGAAATCCCAGAAGGCATTCTGGACGCGATGGTCACCGTCACCATCGCCCTGCACGACCTCAAGCGCAAGGGCAACTCGCGTACTGGCTCGGTCTACATCGTCAAGCCCAAGATGCACGGCCCGGCCGAAGTAGCCTTTGCCTGCGAGCTGTTTGGCCGCGTGGAAGCCGTGTTGGGCCTGGCGGAAAACACCGTCAAGCTGGGCATCATGGACGAAGAGCGCCGCACCAGCGTCAACCTGAAAGCCTGTATTGCCGCCGCCAGCGCCCGCGTGGCCTTCATCAACACCGGCTTTCTGGACCGCACCGGCGACGAGATGCACACCGCCATGCACGCCGGCCCCATGATCCGCAAGGGCGACATGAAATCCAGCGCCTGGATCGCCGCGTACGAGAAAAACAATGTGCTGGTGGGCTTAAGCTGCGGCCTGCGCGGCAAGGCCCAGATCGGCAAAGGCATGTGGGCCATGCCCGACCTGATGGCCGCCATGCTGGAGCAGAAAATTGCCCATCCCAAGGCCGGTGCCAACACCGCCTGGGTGCCCAGCCCCACCGGCGCGACGCTGCACGCCCTGCACTACCACCAGGTCAAGGTGTCGGACATCCAGATCGCGCTGGAAAAAATCGACGCAAACGGCGAGCGCGACAACATCCTGAATGCCCTGCTGCAAATCCCCGTCACCGCCACGCCGAACTGGAGCGCCACCGAGAAGCAGCAAGAGCTGGACAACAACGCCCAGGGCATTCTGGGTTACGTGGTGCGCTGGGTCGACCAGGGCGTGGGCTGCTCCAAGGTGCCCGACATCCACAACGTCGGCCTGATGGAAGACCGCGCCACCCTGCGCATCAGCAGCCAGCACATGGCCAACTGGTTGCTGCACGGCGTGGTGACCTCCGCCCAGATCACCGAAACCTTCGAGCGCATGGCGGCGGTGGTAGACGGCCAGAACGCGGGTGACGCGGCCTACCAGCCCATGGCGAGCCACTTTGGCACGTCGGCGGCGTACAAGGCGGCGTGTGATTTGGTATTCAAGGGCCTGGAGCAACCCAGCGGCTACACCGAGCCGCTGCTGCACGCCTGGCGCTTGAAGGTGAAGGCGGGTACGGCTTGAGGTAAATGCTACTGAATTGGTAGCTACTTGCACAAATAGCGTATGCGGTAGAGTCCAATTTGGCATATAAAAATGGCACCTGCGGGTGCCATTTTTTGTGGTGCAAGAGCGTTACGCCACATGCCAATTCCATCCCACAACGCAAAACGGCAGCCTAAGCTGCCGTTGTACGGGGGGTTCGTCGCGCCGGGGGGTCCGGGCCGTCGGGAACAAGCCCCGTGGGGGACTTACCGGCTTGGCATGCGGCGACGGTCGCGGTCGTCGGAGGGCCAGTTGTATTCGGTGGTGCGGTGCATGGTGGTCATCGGGAATCTCCTTGTGGACATTCAACGAAGTAACCGCGCCCCTGGTTGACAGGATTTTTCGGTTTTTTACACAAATACTTACATAGTTACAAGACGAACACATGGGCCTGACCCATGACCGTGATTTGCACAGTAGCGCCCAGCGGCGGGATGTGGGTGGCCGGGCTGCGCACCAGCAAGGGGGCGGTATGGGTATGCGCCTCGCCGCACAAACGCACAGTCAGGCCGCAGAGTGCGCCGCCGAAGTCTATGTCTTCCACCACGCCGAGGCAGGCTTCGGCATCGGTGTCCATCGGGTCCATCGGCATGGCGGGCACGGTGGTCAATTGCAACTGCTCGGGGCGCAGCATGATCTGCGCCGGGCCGCTGCGTTGGCGGTCGTTGGCGGCGATCACGCCCAGGGCGCAGCTAGCCCAGCCTTGCGACAGCTGGGCAGGCAAAACGATGGTTTCACCCAGAAACTGGGCGGTGGCGGCATCCGTGGGGCACAGGTACAGCGCATGCGGCGGGCCGACCTGGGCCAACTGACCGGCACGCATGACGGCCACCTGGTCGGCAAACGACAGGGCTTCGGCCTGGTCATGGGTGACCAAAATGGTCGTGATACCGGCTGCACCCAGCAGCTGGGCTACGGCTTTGCGGGTGCTAGCCCGCAGGCCGGTGTCTAGCGCCGAAAAGGGCTCGTCCAGCAGCATCAGGCGCGGCCTTTGGGCCAGGGCGCGGGCCAGGGCCACGCGCTGCTGCTGCCCGCCAGAGAGTTCGTGCGGGCGGCGGGCGAGCATGGCGGGGTCGAGCGCCACCATCTGCATTAGCTCGGTGATGCGCTGGACGCGGTCGGGAGCGTGGCGGGCCAGGCCGAAGCCGACGTTGTCGGCCACGCTAAGGTGCGGGAACAGCGCGCCTTCTTGCGGCACAAAGCCAATGCCGCGCCGGTGGGCGGGCACGGCGTTGGGGCCATCGGCCAGCGCCTGGCCGCCCAGGGTGACGCGGCCCACATCCGGGGCTTCAAAGCCCGCAATGATGCGCAGCAGCGTGGTTTTGCCCGAGCCCGACGGGCCGACGATGGCGGTGCGGCTACCTGCGGCCACGCGCAGATCCACACCGGCCAGAGCAACCTGGGGGCCGTAGCTTTTGCGCACGGCATGTAATTCGAGAAAACCCATTGCCAATTACCGTCCAGCAGTTCGTTTAGATTGCACGTAGAGAAGCCAGGTCATGGGCATGGACAGCAGCACCATCATCAGCGCGTAGGGGGCGGCGGCGGCGTAGTCGATCTCGCTGCTGAAGGCCCAGAACGCGGTGGCCAGGGTTTGCGTGCCGGTGGGGGCCAGCAGCAGGGTGGCGGTGAGCTCGTTGGTGATGCCCAGCGCCACCATTGCCATGCCCGCCGCCGCTCCGGGGGCCGCCAGCCGCAGCGTGACCGACCACAGCGCCTGCGTGGGCGTGCGGCCCAGGCTGCGGGCGGCGTATTCCAGCTCTACCGGGGCCTGGGAGATGCCGGCACGCAGGCTGACCAGCGCGCGCGGCAAAAACATCAACATATAGGCCAGCAAAATGGTGGCAGCGGTTTGGTACAGCGGCAACGCCACCCGCACGGTGATAGTGACCAGGGCCAGCGCCACCACCACGCCGGGGAGCGAGCCGACCATGTAGTTGCAGGCCTCCACCACGCGCTGCAACTTGCCAGGTTTGCGGATGGACAGCCAGGCCATAGGCACCGACACCAGGGTGGTCAGCACCCCGCCCAGCAGCGCCCACACCAGGGTCTGGCCCAGCGCCGCGCCGATCACGTCCAGCTGCCACACGCCTGCGCCACCGGCCACCAGCCAGCGTGCCAGGGTGACCAGCGGCACGCCCAGCGCCAGCAGGCTGGTGACACAAGGCAGCAACCAGGCCAGCGCGGTCCAGCGGCCCAGACGGCTGCGCACCGGCATGCGGGCGGCACCGGTGCCAACGCGGGCATAGCGCTCGTTGCCGCGCAGGCGGGCTTCCAGCCCCAGCAGGCCGAAGCAGCAGAGCACCAGCACACCCGCCAGCATATTGGCCGCCGGGCCGTTGTAGGTGGACTGGAACTGGTCCACGATGGCCGTGGTAAATGTGTCGTAGCGGATCATCACGTACAGGCCGTACTCGGCCAGCAGGTGCAGGCCCACCAGCAGCCCGCCGCCGCACAGGGCTAGGCGCAACTGCGGCAGCACCACCCGGAAAAACACCGCCCACGGCCCCAGGCCCAGCGATGAGGCAGCATCCTCCATACCCGGGTCCAGCCGCCGCAGGGCCGCCGACAAGGGCAAATACATGAACGGGAAATAGGCGATGGTGGACACCAGCACCGCGCCCCCCAGGCCGTGCAGGCTGGGGGTGACCGTCATCCACGCATAGCTGTGGACAAACGCGGGCACGGCCAGCGGGGCCACGGCCAGCGCCGCCCAGGTGCGGGCCCCGGGCAGGTCGCTGCGTTCGGTAAGCCAGGCCAGCGCCAAGGCCAGTACGCCGCAGATGGGCACGGTGACCAGTTCCAGCAGGGCGGTATTGACCAGCAACTCGCCCACGCGGGCGCGAAAAATCAGCGGTGCGGCGGTGTCCCAGCCGGTTTGCCAGGCCACCCAAACTACAAAGCCCAGCGGCAACAGGGCGAACAGCGACACCAGCACCGCCGCCACACCCACCCACGACAGGCTAAAGGCCCGTGTGTTGCGCAAAGGCAGCAGCGGCGCGCTTACCGCAGTAGGCGCGCCGTGCAAAGCAGACGGAACAGCCGACACCCGGTGTTTACAGCAGGCCAGCCTGGGTCATCAGATCCGAGACTTTTCTGCTATTGAGTTTGGAGGGCTCGACCTTGGGCGACTGCAAGTCGGCCAGCGGCACCAGCTTGGGGTTGGACGCAGCGCCCACGCCCACGGCGTACTCATACGAGTCGCCGGTGCGCAGAATGGTCTGACCACCCTTGCCGGTAATCCACTTCAGGAAAGCCTGGGCCTGGGTGGGCTGCTTGCTGGTGGCCAGCACGCCGCCACCGGAGATGCTGACAAACGCGCCCGGGTCTTCGTTGCGGAAGTAGTGCAGCGCGGTGTTGTTGCTGTTTTCGGCCGTCTTGGCCTGGTCGCCGAAGTAGTAATAGTGGTAGATCACGCCGCCGTCGATCTGGCCTGCGTTGACGGCCTTCATCACCGTGCTGTTGCCCTTGTAGGCGGTGAAGGTGTCCTTCATGCCCTTGAGCCAGGCGGCGGTGGCGGGTTCACCCTTCATCTCCAGCATGGCGCTGACGATGGCCTGGAAGTCGGCACCGGCCTGCGATGCGGCCCAGCGGCCTTTCCAGGCAGGGTTGGCCAGGTCCATCATCGACTTAGGCAGCTGCTCGGGGGTGAACTTCTTCTTGTTGTAGACAAACACCGTGCTGCGCGCGGCCACGCCCATCCAGTGGCCGGTGGCGGGGCGGAAGTTGGCAGGCACCTGGGCCAGCGTGGCGGGGTCCAACTGTGCGAACAGGCCGGCCGATTCCACCAGCGCCATGGCGGGGGAGTTTTCGGTCAGGAACACATCGGCGGGCGAGGCCTTGCCTTCTTGCACCAGCTGGTTGCCCAGCTCGCTGTCGCCGCCATTGCGCAGCACCACCTGGATGCCGGTTTCCGCAGTGAAGCCCTTGGCCCAGGCCTGGGTCAGGCTGACGTGTTGGGCGTTGTAGACCACCAACGGTGCGGCATCTTGCGCCAAGGCCCCGATGGAGACGGCCAGCAGGCCCGATGCCAACGCCACTGCGCGGGCCAGGAAAGGAATGGACAGTTTCATAAGAACACTTCGGATGGAGAGTGGGCGGGTGCCGGGGGAAATCCTTCCGGACCGCAAAACAAACAGCGCAAATAAGAATTAATTGCATCTGAATTCTAACCGCGTGCCCATGCCTGCATCGGCCGCACCCGTTTAAAACCTTGCGCTGTGGGGATGGGACCGGCTGCTGGCGCGCCGGGTCTTGCGTTTGCGCGCGGTCTGCTTGCGGCTAAATGCCAAAAACAGACGCAGCCCCTTGATACCCGCCAACAGTGCCGCCGCACCGATGGCCCAGGGCATAACCTCTTGGACCAGCGCCGAGGCCAGGAACGAGGCCTGCTCTCCATCCAGCTTGAGTTGTTCCGCCGAACGCGGGGGCATCTGGCCGATGCTGCCATCCTCATCCCCTGCGCCCCCCATCGCACGGCGGCGCAGCACATTGGGGGTGTCGGCCGCGTCTTCCGTGGGCTGGTCCAGGCCCAGTTCGGCACTGAGGTGCTGCTTGGCATCGACCACCCCGGTGCGAACCGCCAGCTCTTTGGCGGTCAGGTGCAGGGCTTCGCGGGTGGACATGGGCAGCTCGGCGGCGCGGCCCGAAGCAGGCACTGCGGGCTTGGACGCGGGCTCGGCACGGGAATCGGAAGGGGGCGCAGTGCCGGCCGCATTGCGCTGCGCGGCGGCAGACAAGGCCCGGAGCACCGGCGAATCGACACTGGCATCGGCCAGATCGGCCGCATCCGAAGCCTCGGTTACGGGGGCCGATGGCAGGCTGGCCAGCGGAGCCGCCCACGCCGACAGGCCCCAGCCCAGCACCACCACACCGCACAGCCCGCGCAACACCGTCCGCTGCATCTTTGCACCCCACAAGTCCATAGCCAGTCTCCAACGCCAAAAATCCGGCTCACGCTGCGTCTGTGCGGAACCAATCCATTGATTTTATTGGAATTAAACCAATACAAGAGCCCCACCCGGGTCCGGCAATACCCGCACACACAGGTCTTTTAATGCTACATATTTAATAGCTATAGCCGCTTATATAACCTGCGCAAAATGCCTTTTCCACTTAAACCCCAGAAACCCCGCGCCGATGCAGGAAAGCCAAGGACGCGCCCAAAACCCCATTACCATGCCGGATGCCCGCCGCCCCCCTGCCAGCCCCCCGCAACTGCCCCCTGTGCCACCAGCCCAACGGGTGCGCGATGGAGATGGCACTGCGCACCGGGCTGCCGCAGCCACCGTGCTGGTGCCTGGCGGCCAAGATCGCCCCCGCCACGCTGGCACGCCTGCCCGCGCAGGCGGTGGGCCGGGTCTGCATCTGCGCCGCCTGCGCGGCCTCGGCGCCCCCCTCTGCCTAAACCATTGACCGCGCCCCATGTCGCCCTGGACCACCGGCCTGCTCCGCCCCGAACTGCTGGCACTGGCGCTGCTGATAGCCCTGCTGGCCGGGGCACTGCGTCTGCTGCGCCCGGCACACCAGCGCGGGCTGCGGGCCACCTGGGCTTTGCTGAACCTGGCCTGGTTTGCCCAACTGGTGGCGCTGCTGGCGGCCAGCCAAGAACACCCGCTGCTGTTGAGCATCTTCCGCAACAGCGCGCATGTGCTGACCGTGTGGGCGGCCATCCAGATCGGCACGCTGCTGGTGTTCCGGGTGCTGCTGCCCGCCCTGCGGGTGCCGCTGCCGCAGATTGCGCAAGACCTGACGCTGACCGCCCTGTCGCTGGCCTGGGGGCTCTTGTGGCTGCGGCTGGCGGGGGTAGACCCGTCGCAGCTGTTTGCCACCTCGGCCATCATGACGGCGGTGGTGGCGTTTGCCATGCAGGACACGCTGGGCAACGTGATGGGCGGCGTGGCGCTGCAACTCGACAACTCGCTGCGGGTGGGCGAATGGGTGCAGATTGACGACCTGAGCGGCCAGGTAGTGGACGTGCGTTGGCGCTTCACCGAGATCGTCACCCGCAACCGCGAGACGGTGGTGGTGCCTAACAGCTGGTTGATGAAAAACCGCTTCAAGGTGCTGCGCAAGCGCCCCGGCGAGCCCCTGCTGTGGCGGCGCATGCTGCACTTCAACATCGACCACAGCGCCCTGCCCGGCACGGTGCTGCGCACGCTGGCGCTGTCGGTGACGGACGCCAGCATCGCCCACGTTGCCGTGCAGCCCCCGCCCAGCGCGGTACTGATGGAGGTGTGTGCGGGCTACAACCACTACACCCTGCGCTACTGGCTGACCGACCCGCAGTTTGACGACCCCACCGATTCCGCCGTGCGGGTCCACGCCCTCACGGCGCTGGCCCGCGAGGGCATCCGCATGGGCCTGCCGCAGGCCGAGCGGCTGGTGGCCAGCAAAGACGAACACACCCGCAACCTGCACGCCCAGCGCGAGCAGGCCCGCCGCATCCGCGCCATCCGCAGCATTGCGCTGTTTGCCAACCTGCCCGATGCCGAGCAGCAGACCCTGGCCGCGCACCTGGTGTACGCGCCGTTTGTAGCGGGCAGCGCCATCACCCGGCAGGGTGCGGTGGCGCACTGGCTGTACCTCATCCTGCACGGCGAGGCCGAGGTGGTGGTGGACAACAGCGCGGGCCGCACCACCGTGGCCCAACTGCACGACGGCGAATTTTTTGGCGAAATGGGCCTGCTCACCGGCGAGCCGCGCAGTGCCACCGTGCAGGCCGTAACCGACGTGGAGTGCTACCGGCTCGACAAGGAGGGCTTTGGCCTGGTGCTGGCCGCCCGCCCCGAACTGGCCGAAGACATCGCCACCCTGCTGGCCCAGCGCCGCGCCGAATTCACCGCCCGCATGCAGCCGTCGGCCGCCCCCAGCGCCCCGGTGCGCAGCAAAGATTTGCTGGCACGGATGCAAGCCTTCTTCGGCATGAAAACGGGCGACTGAACATCCTTCTCCACCACCACACCATCGCCCTGCCCCATGTGCCAACTTTTAGGAATGAACTGCAACACCCCGACCGACGTGGTGTTCAGCTTTAGCGGCTTTGCCGAGCGCGGCGGCCGCACCGACCACCACAGCGACGGCTGGGGGATTGCGTTTTTTGAAGGCCGGGGCCTGCGCCATTTTGTCGACCACCAGCCCGCCTGCACGTCGCCGGTGGCGGCGCTGATCCGCAACTACCCGATCCAAAGCCGCAACGTCATCGCCCACATCCGCAAAGCCACCCAGGGCGTGGTGGCGCTAGAGAACTGCCACCCGTTTGTGCGCGAGCTGTGGGGCCGCTACTGGGTGTTTGCCCACAACGGCGATTTGAAAGACTTCCACCCCCGCCTGCACGCCAACTTCCAGCCGGTGGGCAACACCGACAGCGAACGCGCCTTTTGCTGGGTGATGCAAGAGCTGGCCAAATCCCACGCCGGGGTGCCCAGCGTGGCCGAATTAACGCTGACCCTGCGCGAGCTAAGCCAACGCATCGCCCGCCACGGCACCTTCAACTTTTTGCTCAGCAACGGCGAAGCGCTGTGGGCGCACGCCAGCACCAGCCTGTACTACATCGAGCGCCAGCACCCGTTTGCCCACGCCACCTTGAAAGACGACGACCTCAGCATCAACTTTGCCGAACACACCAGCGCCCAAGACCGCGCGGCGATGGTGGCCACCGCGCCACTGACCACCAACGAGGCCTGGACCGCGTTTGCGCCAGGGGAGCTGAAAGTGTTTGTAGACGGCAGCTTGCTATTAATTAAATAGCTACTAGCGCAGGTAGCATATGCGCTACAGGCCGATTTAACTTAAACCCCGCAACGATCCAGGTCCAACGCAGCGGGGTGAATAAACCTTCCAGAAACACCGCAGAACTGGCTCCGCCAGGCTGCTGGTGTTGCCCCCTGCAAGGGGGTTGGCGAAAAGCGCTTGCGCTGTAGCCTGGGGGTGAGTCGTTATCTTGGCCACACCAGGGCTAACAGCCGAGGCCGGTGCGCCAGCACCCAGGCGACCAGCACCGCGCTGCCGGCCAGCAGCATCACCCACACCAACACCGCCATCGAGGGCCGGTCGGCCATCAGACAGGCCAGCAGCGACAGCGGCAGCGCGGCGGCCCCCAGCCTGCGCAACTGCCGTCGGGTGGCGGGCACCGCGTGGGCGGGGCGGGGCATCACCTGGTCCCAGTGCACCTCCATCGCCAGCGCCAACCAGACCATGCCCGCCAGGTTGGTGGCCGCAGCCACCAGCAGCCACAGAGCCTCAGACATGGGCTACCTCCGCTCCTGTCGCCCCGGCCACCCGGCCTTGGGGGCCGCGCTGTTCGCGCCGCGCCAGCTTGCGCGCAGCCACCACCGCCAGGCCCGCACTGACCAGCAGGCTCAGGTCTACCCCCGCCACCGGCCAGTAGGGTTGGATGAACAGCGTGCGCACCAGGTGGTCCCCGGTGGTGATGCCGTTCAGCAGCACCGCAGCCACCGCCAGCACGGCAATCGCCCAGCACTGCTCGCGCCAGGCGGGGTTCATGCGGGCCTGCGCCACCGGGGCACTGCGCCAAAAGGCGTGTCCCATCGCCAACAGCCAGCAGCCCCAGAAGGCCTGCTTTTCCCAGTCGCCCTTGCCAACCAGATCGGCGGGCAACAGCCGGTTGACCACCAGCATGCCGATGGCCGCCAGCACCATGCCGGTGACGGCGGAAACCGCCAGCCCATCCACCACGCGGCTGCCCTGGCTGGCGGCTTGGGCATGCTTGTGTTTGCGCTTTTCCACATAAAAGATGAAGCCGGTGGCAATGCACACGCAGCCCAGCAGGCCGCCCAGCACGTACAGCCAGCGCAGCAACCAATGCTCAAAATGCTGGAGGTGCAGGCCGGTGAGGAATTCATTCACCGCCGACACGGGCGTGCGCGCCGGGTCTTCGTGCAGCACGGTGCCGGTGCTGGCCTGGAAGTGGATGCCCTCGCCTACCAGGGCCACACGGTCGCTGCCCGCGCGGTAAATGCTCACATAGCTGTTGGCATCCCCCAGGTGGCGCACCATGAGAAGGCCCACCTGGCCCGCCATGTCGCGCGCAGCCCAGCGGCGTTGGGCCTCGGCCACCATCGCATCCACCGAGGCCAGCGGTGCCGGAACGCCCGCACGCCCCTGCGGCAGGCCGGTTTCTCGGGCGTCCACCACCTCGTGCTGGTCGTGCAAGCCCTTGAGCTGAAACTGTGAGACCGGAAAGTAGTACGAGCCCGCAAAGATCAGCAGCCCGGTAAACGCAAAGAAAAAGTGGAACGGCAAGGCCACCACACCGGTGAGGTTGTGCATATCCAGCAGGCTGCGCTGGGTGGACTTCTTGGGCCGGAAGGTAAAAAATTCGCGGAAAAACTTGCGGTGCATGACCACCCCCGTGACCAGCGCCGACAGCATCACCAGCCCCGCCAGGCCGACGCTAAAGATGCCTAAATTCTTCCAGTCCCAGTTCAGGCTGTAGTGCATGGGGTAGAACCATTGGCTGCCAATTTTGAGCTGGTCTGAAGGCACAGCGGCTCCCGTACGCGGGTCGATGGTGGCGCTGCCTTCGATGTGGTTTTCGGCCGTCGGGTCCTGGGGCAGCGGCACGCGAAAGCCGACACCAGTGGCCAGCACCGGGTCGCGGTGGGTGGTGTAGGCCCAGTATTCGTCGGCAGCCAGCGCCAGGCGCGGGGTCTGCGGGCCCTTGGCCGGGTCGTGCAGCACGGGCATGTTGGCGGCATAGTCGGCCGGGTCGGGCGCGATGCGGGCAAAGGCGGGGGCCAACACGGTGTCAAACGAGGGCATGGGCTGCGGCGCAAACCGGGTGGTGGGCAGCGCCCAGCGGTCAATCTCGCGGTCGAACACCGACACCGAACCGAAAAAGAAACACACCATCAGCACATAGCCCAGCACCAGGCCGAACCAGGTGTGCAGCCAGGCCATAGATTGGCGAAAGTTAGGAAACATGGACGGGCCTTTCAGGACAGGATGGCGCGTTGCAGCAGCCAAGCAGCGGTGTTGAAGACAACCGCGCCGCCCACCAAGACAGCGCACACGCGCCCCACGCTGCGCGCCGCAAAGGCCCACATAAAAACACCCAGAAACAGCAACAGGCCCAGCATCAGCAGGGACTGTTCGGCATCGTGGAACGCCACGCCCAGGCCTACCAGAGCGGCGGTGCCAGCAGCCACAAAGCCCCAGGTGAACAGCCAGCCGCCCAGAATGGCGGCGGTGATTCTCAGCAGTGTGCGGAGCATGAGACCGGCTCTGGGGCCGGTAGAAAGAGAGCTTGCCATGTCATTTCATCTTTTTATGGGGGGGGGGGAATTCCGGGCCCGTGGCGGGCCCGGAGACAACATCAACGGGATTTACAGCTTGTGTTCCAGCGAGATGAAGGCGCTGCGGGGCTCGCCGTAGATCGCGCCGTAGTTGATGCCGTTCACATACTTCTTGTTGAACAGGTTGTTGACATTGAGCCGCGCGGACAGATCTTTGTTGATCTGGTAGCTGGCGAATGCATCCGACACCATGTACGAGTCCTGGCGGGCTCCGCTAACTTTGTACACATCGGACTGCCAGCGCGTGGTCACGCCCAGGCGCAGATCGGGCAGTGCCGGTACGCGGGTGTCCAGGCGCAGCTTGACGGTGGTGCGGGGCACCCATTCGTAAATGTCCAGGCCGTCCGGGCCGGTCAGCTTGAGCTTGGTCAGGCCCAGCACCATGCGGGTGTCGTCACTCACCTTGCCGGTGGCTTCGAACTCGAAGCCTCGGGACTTCACGTCTTTGGGCTCATAGACATACAGACCTCCGTTCATGCCCGCATAGGTGGCCAGGCCCTTTTGCATGGCACCGAACACCGCAAAGGTGGTCAACAGGCGCTTGTCCAGCCAGTCGGCCTTGACGCCCACCTCATGGTTCACGCCCTTCATGGGGTCCAGGTACTTATCAAAGAAGTCTTTTTGGTCCTGGTTCTGGAAGATTGTCGAGTAGGACACATAGCCCAGCACGTTGGGCGTGAAGTCGTAGGTGAGCCCGCCGTAGGGGCTGACCTTGCTGGTGTCCGGGTAGTCGGTGGGGGTGCTTACCGAGCCGTAGATCGAGCTGCCTTCACGCGCCAGCTTGACGGCGTTCAGGCCGAAGATGGCACGCAGCTTGTCGGTGAGCGACAGGCGGGTTGCGGCATAGAACCGGGTCAGGGTCTGGCTGCCGCTGGAGGTGGGGGTGCGCTCACCCCAGACCGGCTCTGTATAAACATTACCCCCATACGGAAAGGCGGGCAGCGGCTGGAGCAGGAATGCATCATCGAAGCTGTAGGTATCGGTGGCGGTCTTTTCCACCGAGTGGCTGAAGCCCGCGATCAGCTCATGCTTGCGCCCCAGCAGGTCAAATTTTCCGCTGAGGTTGGCATCCACCATGTGGTTGTCGGTGGTGAGGTGGCTGCGGTAAGGCCAGCCGTACAGGCCGGTGTTGTCGTCATTCAGGCCACCAGCAAGCGCGTAGCCATACAGCAATCGAGTTTGCTCTACTGCGTGGCGGTTATTCAGGGTGAGCTTGGCCGTCCAGTCGTCGTTGATGTAGTGGCTGTATTCCGCAAATACCGTGGTGGATTTGGTGTTCCAGTAGGTCCAGTCTTGCGAGGTGGAAGAAGAGGTATCGAACTCGGCCTGGCCGCCGCTCAGGTAATTGAGGACCAGCGAACCCCACATGGGGGACTTCTGCTTGTTGTCCAGGTGCGTGATGCCCAGGGTCAGCACGCCGTTGCTGCCGATCTGGCTGTCGATCACGCCGTAGAGGCTGGTGTTTTGGTCGTTCAGGCTCCGGGTGTGGGAGTCTTTGTCCTGGTGGACCAGCACTACCCGCCCGGCCAGCGTGCCGTCTTCGGTCAGCAGCTTGTTGTAGTCCAGCGCCACACGCTTCATGCCGTGGGCGCCGACCTTCAGGTTGATCTCGCCCTCGTCCTTGTTGGTGGGGCGCTTGCGCACGTAGTTGATGGTGCCGGATGCGTTGCCCACCCCGGTGAGCAAGCCGTTGGCGCCGCGAATCACCTCGATCTTGTCGAACAAAAAGGTGTCTTGCTGGCCCGTCACCGTGCCCCAGCTGTTGGTCATGCCCAGGCCGTCGATCTGGGTGGACTGGATCTCGAAACCGCGCGCGTTGTAGGTGGCGCGGTTGGTTTCGTACTGGTCGACGTTCAGGCCGGTCACCAGCTCCAGGGCGCGGTTGCCATCGACCACGCCGAAATCGCGCAGCGCCTGGGTGTCCAGCGTGCTGATGCTTTGCGGGGTTTCCTTGATGTCCATCGCCAGGCCGGTGGCCCCGCTGGACACGCGGTTGGCGCGCAGGCTGCTCACCACCACGGCCGACAAGGTTTTCTCGCTGGCCGAGGCTTCGGGCGCGGGCGCGGCTTTTTTCACCAATACGGCGCTGCCGTCCACACTGGCCTCCAGATCGCTGCCCACCAGCAGGCGGTCCAGCGCCTGGCGCGCCGTCATTTGCCCGTTCACGGCGGGTGCCGACTTGCCCGCCACCAACGCGGCAGGAAAGCCCATTTGCAGACCCGCCTGCTGCGCCAGCGCGTTCAGTGCCGCGCCCAGCGGCTGGGCCGGGATGTTGACGGCCACGGGCGCGGCCGTGGCGGAGGCGCTGTTTTGGGCCTGCGCCAGGGGGGCATGGCCGGCCGCTAATGCGATGGTCATGGCAACCGCCAGGGCCAGGGGACTCAGGGGCGGGCGCTTGTGCAGCGGTGTGGATCGCATGGGTAAAAACTCCTCGGTAGGTGATGGATTGCCGGGGCTGCACACCAGCGCGCAGCCCACTCCCACCGATGGAGACGCACCACTTTTACAAATCCTCACTATCTAAATGAGAATTCTTCAAACTTTTTTTACCGCTACCGCGCCACGATCAGCGTGGTGTCGCCGCGTGGCTCCAGGCGCACGGGCAGCACCTGGGGCAACGTGGCGGCAAAGCGCTGCCACTGCTGCACGCTGTAGCTGCCGCCCACGGGCAGAGCGGCCACGGTAGGGTCGCGTACCACCAGGCCGGTGGGGCCGTAGCGCTCGAACTCTGCAATCGCCTGGGCCAGTGGGGTTTGGTCAAAGCTGATGCGGCCACTGCGCCACGGGGCGATGGCCGCAGCGGGCACGTGGGCCACCGGGCTGAGGTGGCCCACGCCGTTGGCCACCACCATGTCACCGGCGGTAAGGTCTACCGCGCCCACGATGGCATCACTGCGGGCCACCCGAACATGGCCCTCTTCTACCGAGATAACGGTCTGGCCCGCATCCAGGCCGGATGCCGTGTGCCGCACCGAGAACCGGGTGCCCACCACGGTAATGCGCAGCGCGCCCACCCAGACATGGAAGGGCCGGTCGCTATCGGGCTGCACCGTGAACATGGCCTGCCCGTCTTGCAGCCGCACCTCGCGGCGGTCGCGGTACAGGCGGGCCTCTAACCGGGTGGCCGTGTCCAGCTGCAAGCGGCTGCCGATGCCTGGGGCATCGGGCAAATGGACCATGCGCCGCTGGCCCCGCACTGTGGCAAAGGCTTGTTCAAAAGTGGGCTGCTGCTGCCAGTAGTCCCACCCCATCCAGCCCCCGCCGACGACCGAAAAGGCGGTGGCGGCGGCAGCGGCCTGCGGAAATAACGGCCCCCAATCCCGCAGCCACTGGCGGCGGCCTGGGTTGGCGGGCCAGGCCGCAACGGGTGCTGGTTGAGAGGCTTGCGCCAGACCGGCCTTCAATGCGTCCACTGCGCCGTCGGGCAGTTGCTGCACCTCGCCTACCGTGGCATCCATGTCGTCCAACGCCGCAGCGTGGCGCGGGTCCAGGTCCAGCCAGGCCTGCAGCCCAGCGGCCCCGGCGGCATCCAGTCCGTTGCGACGGCGGACGGACCAGGTGGCGGCTTCTATGTCCAGCGGGTTATGTGCCAGGGCAAAGTCCTCGAACTCTGCCTCGTCCTCGTGGGCGGCGGGCGTGTACAGCCGGTGTGGCGGGGGCGAATTCATGGGCATGCGGGGCGGCAAAAGAGTGCTCTTATGTGTGTAGACGTGCCAGGGTGGGCAATTCCTCACCCCTGCCCTGGCGGAATCCAGTAGGGATTACCCGGCCCGCAGCCTGCGCTCGCACAGCTTGCAGGCCAGCATGCCCCGCACCACGTGCTTTTCCACCATGCTGACCGAGATGCCCATGTGCTGGGCGATCTGGGCGTGGCTGCGTTCGTCGAAGACGTTCAGCACAAAAGCCTCCCGGCAGCGCGGCGGCAGCGCTTCGATGGCGGCCATGTAGGCCCGCACCACCTGCTGCGATGCCAAGGCTTCTTCGGGTTGCAGGTAGTGCGGGGCCACGGGGTGCTGGTCATTCGGCAGGCTGTCCAGGTCATCGTGCCGACGTACCGCCGTGCGGCGGTGCTGGTCAATCACCAGGTTGCGCGCGGTGCGGTACAGCAAGGCCCGCATGTCGCGCACCAACTGGCCCGCCGACTGGGCGGACAACACCCGCACATAGCTCTCCTGCGCCAGGTCGGCCGCAGCGTCGCGGTCGCGGACCTGGCGGGTCAGGAAGTTCAGCAGTTCGCGGTGGTAACGCTCAAGCACGGCATGGATAGTAATAAGAATTATTCTTATTATCCCAGATAGGCGACATACATGTCGGACAACTGTCCAGCGTGAAACCAAATGCTATAAATTAAATAGCTACCAGCGCAGGTAAAATATGCGCTAGAGACCGATTTGGCTTAAATCTCCAGCGCCGCTTCCAGCGCGTCGATAAACAGCGCCGCCACGTCGCAGCCGGTCTGGTCGAAGATTTCCTGGAAGCAGGTGGGGCTGGTCACGTTGATCTCGGTCACACAGTCGCCGATCACGTCCACACCCACCAGCAGCAGGCCGCGCGCGGCCAGGATGGGCCCCAGGGTTTCGCCGATCTCGCGGTCACGGGCCGACAGCGGCTGCGCCACGCCCTTGCCGCCCACCGCCAGGTTGCCGCGCACCTCGCCGCCCTGCGGAATGCGGGCCAGGCAAAACGGCACCGGCTTGCCGCCGATCACCAGCACGCGCTTGTCGCCCAGGGCGATCTCGGGCAGAAACTTTTGCACCATCACGCTCTGGGCGCCGTCCTTATTGAGCGTCTCGATGATGCCGCCCAGGTTCAAGCCGTCGTCTTTCACCCGGAAGATGCCCATGCCGCCCATGCCGTCCAGCGGCTTCAAGATGATGTCGCGGTGCTCGGCGTGGAAGGCCTTGATGGCCGCCGCGCTGCGCGTCACCAGCGTGGGGCCGCTGAACTGCGGGAACTCCATGATGGCCAGCTTTTCCGGGTGGTCGCGCAGGGCACGCGGCTTGTTGAACACCCGCGCACCCTCGCGCTCGGCCTGCTCCAGCAGGTGGGTGGCGTAGAAGAATTCGGAGTCAAACGGCGGGTCTTTGCGCATGATGACCGCGCCAAAGTCGCGCACGGCACGCGGGCTACCGGCAAACAACGGCTGGGCCACGCTGAACCAGGCGGCCTTGTCACCGGTCAGAACGATGTCCCGCACCTGCGCCGTGACCAGCCCGCCGGTTTGCCACTGCAAGTCCTGCGGCTCGCAGGCCGAAATGGTGTGGCCGCGCCGCTGGGCCTCGCGCATCATCACAAAGGTGGTGTCTTTGTGGATTTTGAAAGACTCAAGCGGATCGGCGACGAAGAGGATGTTCATGGGGGCTTTCAAACAGAAGGACGGCGGTACTGTTGCACACACAGGGCGATGGCACCCGCCACCACACCCCAAAACGCCGAACCCACTCCGGCTATCACCACGCCGCTGAGCGTGACCAGGAAAGTGATGGTAGCGGCCTCGCGGTGCTGTGGGTCGTGCAGGGCAGTAGACAGCGCGCCGCCAATCGTGCCTAGCAGCGCCAGCCCGGCAATCGCCGCGATCAGCTCGCTCGGAAAGGCGGTCAGCACGCCGGTGATGGCCGCGCCAAACAGGCCGATCAGCACATAAAAGATGCCGCAGGCCGCTGCCGCCGTGTAGCGCTTGGCCTTGTCCGCATGCGCCTCGGGGCCCAGGCAAATGGCGGCGGTGATCGAGCTCAGGCACAGCGCAAACGCGCCGAACGGGGCCAGCACCAGCGTGGCCAGCCCGGTGATGGTGATGAGCTTGGAGATCGGCATGGCATAGCCCGCCGCGCGGATGGCGGCCACGCCGGGCAGGTTTTGCGAGGCCATGGTCACCACAAACAGCGGCAGCGCCATGCTGACCGTGGCGGCCCAGCTGAACGTGGGCACCACCAGCACCGGTTTAGCCAAAGAAAATACGATGCCAGCGCTTACCAGCTCTCCACGGGAAGCTACGTAAACAATAGCAACCAGTAAGGTCAGCACCACCGCAAAGCGCGGTAGCCAACGCCGGGCTAGCAGGTAGCTGCCCAGCATCAGCAGCACCAGGGGCAGCGCGGTTTGCGCCGCCGCAAAGCCATTCAGCCCAAAGCGTGCCAGCACCCCGGCCAGCAGCGCAGCGGCCACCGCTACCGGGATGCGGTCCATCACTTTTTCAAACAGCCCGGTCACGCCACACAGCACGATCAAGGCCGCGCTGACCATGAACGCGCCCACCGCCTCGGCCATGCCGAACCCGCCCGCCAGCGCCGCTGTGGCCACCACCGCCGCGCCGGGCGTGGACCAGGCCACCATCACCGGCTGGCGCAACCACAGCGAAGGCAGCAGCGTGCACAGCCCCATGCCCAGGCCCAGCGCCCACATCCACGAGGTGAGCTGCTCCGGCGTGGCGTGCAAGGCCTGCGCGGCCTGGAAAACGATGGCCACCGAGCTGGTGAAGCCGACTAAAACGGCCACGAAACCGGCGGTGACGGCGGAGAGATTGATGTCTTTGAAGAAACGCATGCAGGCATTGTCCATGCAGCAGATGGGGGACTAAAAAATTAGCCAAATCGGCCTCTAGCGCATATATAACCCGCACAAAAAGCTATCATTTAAATAGCACTCATCACCGCCGCTCCAGCCACCCCAGCAGCCGCTGGATGCGCGGCGTGTACGGCGGATACACCAACCCGCCGCCCGACCAGCGCGACTGCACGAACACCGGCTTCTCATGGCTGAACCGGCGAAAGCCCCATTCGCCGTGGTAATGCCCTTGGCCCGACGGCCCCACGCCGCCAAACGGCAGGCCGTCTTGCGCCAGATGCACCAGGGTGTCGTTGATGCTGACCCCACCGGACTGGGTGTGGGCCAGCACCTGGTCGCGGTGGGCGGTGTGGCGGCCAAACCAGTACAGGGCCAGCGGCTTGTCGCGGGCGTTGATGTAGGCAATGGCTTCTTCCAGCGTGTCGTAGGGCACGATGGGCAGCACCGGGCCGAAGATTTCTTCTTGCATCACGCGCATGCCGCTGTGTGTGTTCAGCAGCAGCACGGGGGGCATCTGGCGGCCCCCCGCTGAGGGCTCCAGTTCCACAACCGTCGCGCCCTGCGCCCGCGCATCTGCCACCAGGGCCTGTAGACGCTGCCAGTGCCGGTCGCTGGCGATGCTGGTGTAGTCGGGGTTGCCCTGGAAGCGGGGGTACAGCCGCAGCATGCTGGCACGCAGGGCTTGCGCGAAAGCATCGACCAGGGGGCGCGGCACCAGGGCGTAATCGGGGGCAATGCAGGTCTGGCCCGCGTTGATCAGCTTGCCCCAGGCGAGGCGGTCCAGCGTTTTACCCAGATCGCACGAGGTGTCCACCACCACGGGCGATTTGCCGCCCAGCTCCAGCGTCACCGGGGTCAGGTTCTTGGCAGCTGCCTGCGCCACCAGGCGGCCCACGGCGGTGGAGCCGGTGAACACCAGGTGGTCGAACGGCTGGGCGCAAAACGCCTGGCCCAGGGCGGCATCGCCGGTGAGCACCGCCACTTCGTCGGGCTGGAAGAATTCGGCCACCGCCAGCCGCAGCCCCTGCGAAAAGCGCGGGGTGAGTTCCGACGGCTTCAGCAGCGCCCGGTTGCCCGCCGCCAACACATCCACCAGCGGCGACAAGGCCAGAAGCAGCGGGTAGTTCCAGGGGCTGACGATGCCCACCACGCCCAGCGGCTGGCGCAGCAGCAAGCTGCGGCCAGGCCAAAACAACCACCCGGTAGCGGCACGCCGGGGCCGCATCCACGCCCGCAGGTGCTGGCGCGCGTGGCGCAGGGCGTGGCGCAAGGGCACGATTTCGGTCAGGGTGATCTCGGTGGCTGCGCGGGTGCCGAAGTCTTGGGCGATCTGGGCGATGAAGGCTTGCGCGTGCTGGTCGAGCAACGCGCCCAGGCGGCGCAGGCGGTCCCGGCGGATGGCCTCGCTGGGCGCGGGGTCGGCGGCGTGGGCTTGGCGTTGCAGGGCCAGCAGGCGGGGGAGGTCGGATTCGGAGGCTTGCATAGCCCTGCATAGTGCCAGCACACCCCGGCTGCTGGGAAAATACGTTGCCACAGATGTGACACACTTCATGCCCCCGCCTGAGAGACCAGAAATGACGACCCCGTTTTTTGACTTTTCCCCCGCCAGCATCACCGCGCTGGCCGCCGCCGATGTGGCCCGTGCCCTGGCCGAGGATGTCGGCCCCGGCGACCTGACCGCCGCGCTGATCGACCCCGCCCGCCACACGCGGGCCCGCATTCTGGCCCGCGAAGCGGCCGTGCTGTGCGGCACGCCCTGGGTGGAAGCGACACTGCGCCAAATAGCGCCGACCGCCACCTGGCAGTGGCTGGTGGCTGAAGGCGCAACCTGCGCCGCCGACCAGGTGGTGCTGGAGCTAGAAGGCCCGGCCCAAGCCCTGCTGACGGCCGAGCGCACCGCCCTCAATTTTTTGCAACTACTCAGCGCCGTGGCCAGCCGCACGGCACTGCACGTGCAGGCGGTGGCAGGCACCGGCACCCACATCGTCGACACCCGCAAAACCCTGCCCGGCCTGCGCTTGGCGCAGAAATATGCTGTGCGCGTGGGCGGTGGCACGAATCACCGCATCGGCCTGTATGACGCGGTGCTGATCAAAGAGAACCACATCGCCGCCGCCGGGGGCGTGACCGCAGTGCTGCAACGCGCCCAAGCCCTGGCCCAACAAGCCAGTTTTATCGAGATCGAAGTCGAAACCCTGGCCCAGCTGGACGAGGCGCTGGATGCCGGTGCCCGCATGGTGCTGCTGGACAACATGGACCTGCCCACGCTGCATGAAGCCGTGCGCCGCAACACCGCCCGGGGTGACAAGAAAGCCATTCTCGAAATCTCGGGCGGCGTGACGCTGCAAGGCCTGCGTGCGCTGGCGGACACCGGCGTGGACCGCATCTCCATCGGCGGCCTGACCAAGGACGTGAAAGCCACCGATTACTCCATGCGTTTCCAGGATTTGTAAAGCCATGACCACCACCATGATGGAAGTTGAATACGAGCAGCCGATAGAAGGTGCCACCTGCGCCCCCCGCCACATCTGGGCCCGTGTGCCGGTAGAGCCCAGCCCGAGCGAACGCCTGGCGCTAAAAGACCGCATCCGCCGCCTGCTCAAAGAGCGCAACGCGGTGATGGTGTCGCACTACTACGTGCACCCCGACCTGCAAGATCTGGCCGAAGAAACCGGCGGTCTGGTCAGCGATTCGCTGGAGATGGCCCGCTTTGGCCGCGACCACGCCGCGCAAACCCTGGTGGTGTCCGGCGTGCGCTTCATGGGCGAAACCGCGAAGATTTTGTCGCCCGAAAAGCGCATCCTGATGCCCGATCTGGAGGCCACCTGCTCGCTCGACCTGGGCTGCCCCAGCGCCGAATTCAACGCCTTTTGCGATGCCCACCCGGACCGCACCGTAGTGGTCTACGCCAACACCAGCGCCGAGGTGAAGGCCCGCGCCGACTGGCTGGTCACCTCCGGCTGCGCACTCGACGTGGTGCGCGCCCTGAAAGACCAGGGCCACAAGATCCTGTGGGCCCCCGACAAGCATCTGGGCAACTACATCCAGAAGGAAACTGGGGCCGACATGGTGTTCTGGAACGGGGCCTGCATCGTCCACGATGAGTTCAAGGCCTTCGAGCTGGAGGCCTTGATGGCCGAACACCCCGCAGCCAAGGTGCTGGTACACCCCGAGTCGCCCGCCGACGTGATCGCGCTGGCCGATGCCGTGGGCTCCACCTCGGCCATCCTGGCGGCAGCCCGCACGATGGATGCCACCACCTTCATCGTCGCCACCGACAACGGCATGCTGCACAAGCTGCGCACGCAAAACCCCGGCAAACTGTTCATCGAAGCGCCCACAGCGGGCGTTAGTGCCACCTGCAAGAGCTGCGCGCACTGCCCCTGGATGGCGATGAACGGCCTGGCCGGGCTGGCCGACGTGTTGGAGCATGGCCGCAACGAGGTTCACATCGAACCCGCCCTGGGTCTGCGCGCCCGCCTGCCGATCGACCGCATGCTGGCCTTCACGGCGGCGCTCAAAAACGGCCAAGCCACCAGCGGGCTGGTGCCGTACATCGGCGCGGCCTGATGAAGATCACCGCGCTGATCGACTTTGCCGACCCGCGCGGCGGTCCCCGGGTGCGGCATGCGTTTGGCACGCCGCAGCAGACGCTGGTGGCCAACACCTTGGCGCAAGTCAAGCCGCTGCTGGATGCCGTGCAGGCCGCGTCGGCGCAAGGTTTTTGGTGTGTGGGCTACGTGCGCTATGAGGCCGCGCCCGCGTTTGACGCGGCTTTGAAAGTCCATACGCCGGACGGCCCTCTCGCCTGGTTCGCGGTGTTTGATGCCCCCCTGCCTTGGCCCGCGCCCGCCACCGCCAGCGCGCAAATCGACTGGCACAGCTTCATCCCCCGGCCCGATTTCGACTTGGCGATGGACCAGCTGCACCAAGCGATCAGTGCGGGTGAGCTGTACCAGGTCAACCTGACGGCGCAAATGGCGGGCACGTTCAGCGGCGACCCGATGGCCCTGTTCGCCGCCCTGCAACGCGCCCAGCCGGGGGGCTATGCGGCGCTGCTGGATACCGGAGACGCACAGATTCTGTCCGTCTCGCCCGAGCTGTTTTTCGACTGGCGCGGTGGCCACATCCTGGCCCGCCCGATGAAAGGCACGGCCCGACGCGGCGCGGATGCACAGGAGGATGCAGCACTGGCCGAATCCCTGCGCACGTCGCCCAAGGAACGCGCCGAGAACGTGATGGTGGTCGATTTACTGCGCAACGACATCTCGCGCATCGCCGAACCTTTCAGCGTGCAGGTGCCGCGCCTGTTCCACACCGAGGCGCTGGCCACCGTCTGGCAAATGACCTCCGACGTGACCGCCCGCACCCGGCCCGGCTGCACGCTGGCCGAGGTGTTTACCGCGCTGTTCCCCTGCGGCTCGGTGACGGGCGCACCCAAGGTGCAGGCCATGCGCATGGTTACCGAATTGGAGCCCGCCCCGCGCGGCGTGTACTGCGGCGCCATTGGCGTGGTGCAGCCCGGTGGGGCCACCACCTTCAACGTGCCTATCCGCACCGTGACGCTGCGGGGCACAGAGGCCCGCTGCGGTATCGGCAGCGGCATCACGTCCGACGCCCAGGCCGAAGGCGAGTGGCAGGAATGGGCCGCCAAGCAGGCCTTTGTGCAGCGCGCCAGTGCGCCGTTTGCACTGCTGGAAACGCTGGCGCTGGTAGATGGGCAACTGCGCCACCGCGAGGCCCATCTGGCCCGCATGCAAGCCGCTGCCGCGCATTTCGGCACGCCGTGGAATGCTGATCATGTAACCCAAACCCTGCAAGCCATCCTCCGCCCCCAAGGCGCATGGCGCGTGCGCCTGCTGCTGGATGCGCAGGGCCAGGCCACGGCCGAGGCCTATGCGCTGGAAGCCAACCCCGAGCGCGTGCGACTGCAACTCGCCGACCGCCCGCTGCTGGATGCGCACAGCGAGTTCGTCCGATTCAAAACCACCCGCCGGGCCCATTACGACGCCTTCACGCCCACCCAGCCCGGCGTGTTCGACACCCTGCTGTGGAACGCCGCCGGTGAAATCACAGAGTGCACGCGCGGCAACATCGCCCTGCTTTTGGGCGGCCGCTGGGTCACGCCACCGCTGGCCTGCGGGCTACTGGGCGGCATTGGACGTGACAACGCCCTGCAAACAGGGCGTGTGGTGGAGGCGGTGGTGCAGCTAGCCGACTTGCCGCGTGTCGAAGCCCTGGCCTTCGTCAACAGCCTGCGTGGCTGGATAGATGCCGATCTTATTTAGCTACTTTTTTAGCAGCTACTGGCGCAGGTGGAATATGCGCCAGCGGCCAATTTAGTACGAATTACTCACCCACTCAGGTCAAACGCAGCGTAATGAAGAAGCCTTCCAGAAACACCGCAGAACGGGCTTTGCCCGGCTGCTGGTGTTGCCCCCTGCAAGGGGGGTGGCGAAAAGCGCTTGCGCTGTAGCCTGGGGGTGTGCAGTTACACGTTTTCCGGCACCAGCACGGTGGCCTCGGCCGTGGCCGCCAGCTCGGGGTAGTCGCGGCTGAAGTGCAGGCCCCGGCTTTCTTGCCGGGCGCGGGCGCTGCGCACGATCAGGTCGGCTACCTGCACCAGATTGCGCAGCTCCAGCAGGTCGCGGGTGACGTGGTGGCGGGCGTAGAACTCATCGATCTCGCTTTGCAACAGGGCGATGCGGTGGGCGGCGCGGTCTAGCCGCTTGTTGGTGCGCACGATGCCCACGTAGTCCCACATGAAGCGGCGCAGTTCGTCCCAGTTGTGCGACAGCACCACCAGCTCGTCGCTATCGATCACCTGGCTGTCGTCCCAGACGGGGAGCTGGGGCGCCGGGGCGCGGTCTACGGCGGCCATAGCCTTTGCGGCGGCACGGGCAAACACCATGCATTCCAGCAGCGAGTTGCTGGCCAGCCGGTTCGCGCCGTGCAGGCCGGTGCAAGCGGCTTCGCCCAGGGCGTACAGGCCGGGCACGTCGGTGCGGCCTTCCAGGTCGGTCAGCACGCCGCCGCAGGTGTAGTGGGCGGCGGGCACCACCGGGATGGGCTGGGTGGCGATGTCAATGCCGAGCTCCAGGCAGCGGGCATAGATGTTGGGGAAGTGCTCCAGCAAAAAGGCCTTGGGCTGGTGCGAGATGTCCAGATACACGCAGTCGAAGCCGCCCTTTTTCATCTCGAAATCGATGGCGCGGGCCACCACGTCGCGCGGGGCCAGTTCGGCCCGCACATCGTGCTCGGGCATGAAGCGGCTGCCGTCGGGGCGCAGCAGGCGGCCGCCTTCGCCGCGCACGGCCTCGGAGATCAAAAACGACTTGGCGTGCGGGTGGTACAGGCAGGTGGGGTGGAACTGGATGAATTCCATGTTCGCGGCCCGGCAACCGGCGCGCCAGGCGGCGGCAATGCCGTCACCCGTCGCCGTATCCGGGTTCGTGGTGTACAGGTAGACCTTGCCTGCACCGCCGGTGGCCAGGATGGTGTTGGGGGCGCTGAAGGTGAGCACGGTGTCGGTGTCCGCGTCCAGCGCGTACAGGCCCACGCAGCCCTGCTGGGGCAGGCCGAGCTTGCTGCCGATGACCAGATCGACCAGGGTGTGGTTTTCAAACAGGGTGATCTGCGGGTGGCTGCGCACCTGGGCCATCATGGTGGTTTGCACCGCCGCGCCGGTGGCATCGGTGGCGTGGACGATGCGGCGGTGGCTGTGGCCGCCCTCGCGGGTCAGGTGCAGCGCGCCGTCTTCTTGCGAGAACGGCACACCCAGCGACTGCAACCAGGCAATGCATTCGGGTGCGTTTTCGACCACAAAGCGGGTGGCCGCCACATCGCACAGGCCGCCGCCCGCCACCAGGGTGTCGTCCACATGCGCGGCAAAGCTGTCGCCCTCGCCCAACACAGCGGCAATACCGCCCTGGGCCCAGGCACTGGCCCCATCGGCCATGCCGCGCTTGGTGATCACGGCCACCCGGTGGGTGGGGGCCAGCAGCAGTGCGGCGCTCAAGCCTGCCAAGCCGCTCCCCACAATCAAAACATCAAAATTCAGGGAGGAAGGCGCAGTTTTGGCACTCAATTGAAGTCTCTTATCGTTGGTTTCACAGGCCCGTCGATGGGCACCACGGTTCCTCCACCAGGAACCCGTGGAACCGGCTTCGCCGGGCCACCAGGTTCGCCCCCTGCAAGGGGGTTGGCGAAAACACGCAGTGTGTAGCCTGGGGGTGTTCTAAATCTCGATTTTGGAACCCAGCTCTACTACCGCGTTATTGGGTAGTCGCAAAAAGTCGGCTGCGGCGCTGGCATTGTGGTGCATTTGCGCAAACAGCTTTTCACGCCAAGGAGCCATGCCACCGCCCAGGGTGGGGATGACGGTGTCGCGGGACAAGAAATAGCTGGTGGTCATCACCTCCAGCTCGCAGCCCCGGCCCCGGATGTTCTCTAGCGCCTTGGGCACGTCAGGGGTGTTTTTGAAGCCGTAGTGGATGGTGACCTGCCAGCACTTGTGGCCCAGGGCTTCGACTTCGATGCGCTTGTCCATCCCGATCCAGGGGATGGGGTGGTTGATGACGGTGACAAACAGGTTGTGCGCGTGCAGCACCTTGTTGTGCTTGAGGTTGTGCAGCAAGGCGTTGGGCACGGTGGAGGCTTCGGCGGTCAGAAACACGGCCGTGCCTTCCACGCGCACCGGTGGGCTGATGAACACCGAGTCCAGAAAGTCTTTCAGGTCCATCGCGCTCTCGCGCTGCTTGGCGGCCAGCAGGCGGCGACCGTCCTTCCAGGTAGACATGATGGTGTACAGCAGCAGGGCCATCACCAACGGGAACCAGCCCCCGTTGAAAATCTTGAGCATGTTGGAGGACAAAAACACCGCATCCACCAGCAAAAAGAAGCCAGTGGCCGCAATGCACAAGGGCAGCGAATAGCCCCAGCCGTAGCGCACCACGTAAAAGGTGAGCACGGTGGTGATCACCATCAACAAACTAACCGAGATGCCATATGCCGCCGCCAGCGCGCTGGACGACCCAAACATCAGCACCGCCACCACCACCCCGGCCAGCAGCAGCCAGTTGACGGCGGGCACATAGATTTGCCCGGCATGGCGCACCGAGGTGTGCAAAATCGTCAGCCGGGGCAGGTAACCCATCTGGATGGTTTGCTTGGTGGCCGAGAAGGCCCCGGTGATCAAGGCCTGCGAGGCAATCACGGTGGCGGCGGTAGCCAAGGCCACGGTGGGGATCAGCGCCCAGTCGGGCAGCATCAGGAAGAACGGATTTTCAGCAGCCGTAGGGTCCATCAAGACCAGCGCACCCTGGCCAAAGTAGTTCAGCACCAGCGCGGGCATGACCACCAAAAACCACGCCAGGCGGATCGGTTTTTTGCCAAAGTGCCCCATATCGGCATACAGCGCCTCGGCCCCGGTCAGGCACAAAAACACCGCGCCCAAGGTGATAAACGCGATATGGATATGGGCAAAGGCGAACTCCAGCGCGTAATACGGCGACAGGGCCCACAGCACCACCGGGTTCTGCGCAATCTGGTACACCCCGGCCCCGGCCAGCAGGGCAAACCAGAGCAGCGTCACCGGGCCGAAGAATTTACCGATGTCCGCCGTACCCCGGCGCTGCACCATGAACAGCAGCACCAGAATCACCAGCGATATCGGGCGGATATAGGGCTCGGCCGCCGGGGTGATGATGGCCACGCCTTCAATCGCCGACAGCACCGAAATGGCCGGGGTAATCACCCCATCGCCAAAAAACAGCGCCAGCCCAAAAATGCCCAGCATCAGCAGGCCGCGCCGCAGCCGGGGGCTGTCTTTGACCGATTCGGCCGCCAGCGCCAGCAAGGCCATCAGCCCGCCCTCGCCCGCGTTGTCGGCGCGCATGATGAGCACCACATATTTAAGCGACACCACCACCATCAGCGCCCAGAAGAACAGCGACAGCACGCCCAGCACATTGCCCTCATTAACCTGGACATGGCCGTGGGCAAAGACTTCTTTGAAAGCGTAGAGGGGAGAGGTACCGATATCGCCGTAGACCACACCCAATGCGCCGAGTGTGAGGGCCGAAAGCGAAGATTTTGAACTTTGCACTAATGAGGCCCCGCCTGGATGACCCCCAAAAAGGGTCGGCGGGGTTCCATAAACTGGGGGATGCGTATTTTGCGCCCCAGAACCCTACGTATATGCGGGGTGGAGCCTCTAGAAATTATTTATGTTGCAGTGCAGCAACCCATAAAAATGTGTTAGTTAGCTGTTAATTTAGTCGTAAGTTTCCGCATCCGGGTCGGTGGCTTCCAGTTCATAGCTGGCCGCCGCCATGGCCAGCCGGGCCACCACGCCGTACATGTAGAAACGGTTCGGCGCGCTGGCACCGGGGCGCTGTCCCACCTGCGGCAGGTGGGCATTTTCCGCAAAGGCCAGTGGCACGTAGCTGGAGCCGGGGGCGTTGAGGCTCTCGTCCACCCCGCGCTCGGCGTGGATGCGGTAGAAGCCGCCCACCACGTAGCGGTCCATCATGTAGACCACCGGCTCGGCCACCGCGTCGTTGATGCGCTCGTTGGTCAGCACGCCTTCCTGGATGATGGCATCCACCACCTGCGGCGCACCCTTGGCCGACGTGGTTTTGGCGCGGTGGTGCAGCACCGCCAGGTCTTTCACGTCGCGCACCGTCATGATGCCCATGCCGGGCGCACCGCTGTCGGACTTGACGATCACGAACGGCTTTTCGTTGATGCCGTATTCCTTGTACTTGCGGCGGATCTTGCCCAGCAGCGCATCCACATTGGTGGTCAGGCAGTCCATGCCCTGGCCTTGCGCCATGTCCACCGCGCCGCACTGGTTGAACATCGGGTTGATCAGCCAGGGGTCGATGCCCAGCAGCTTACCCAGGCGCTTGGCCAGCTCTTCGTAGCTGCGGAAATGCGTGCTCTTGCGGCGCACCGAGCCCCCGGCGTGCAGCGGCGGCAGCAGGTACTGCTCGTGCAGCTCTTCCAGAATGCCCGGCGGCCCGGCGGTCAGGTCGTTGTTCAGCAGGATGGTGCAGGGGTCGAAGTCTTTCAGCCCCAACCGGCGCTTGCTGCGGATCACCGGCTCCAGCGTCACCTGTTCACCGTTGGGCAGGTTGATGACGGTGGTGTCCTTGATGTCTGGGTTGACCGAGCCAATCCGCACATTCAACCCAGCCATGTGGAAGATGCGCTGCAACTGCGCCAAATTCGACAGGTAGAAGGTACTGCGGGTGTCGTTCTCGGAAATCAGCAGCAGGTTTTTGGCCTCGGGACAGATTTTTTCGATAGCAGCCATCGCAGACTGCACGGCCAGCGGCAGCATTTGCGGCGTTAAATTATTCCAGGCACCAGGGAACAGGTTGGTGTCCACCGGGGCCAGCTTGAAGCCCGCGTTGCGGATGTCCACCGCGCTGTAGAACGGCGGCGTGTGCTCCATCCATTCCAGCCGAAACCAGCGCTCGATGGCCGGCATGGAATCGAGGATGCGCTGCTCCAGTTCGTTGATCGGGCCGGTGAGCGCAGTGATGAGATGGGGAACCATGGCGTTTTCTTTAAAAGATATAACCGCATTGTAGGAACCTGGCTGCGGACCCAGACAGGCACAGCCGCCGGGCCCGGAAAGAGGGTGTCATGCCGAAATTGCAGTCCGACCCAAAGAAATTGGCATGGAATGTGCGCAATAACGCGACCGGGCTCCGCCGCATCGGCGGATCATCGCGTACCGATTCACACCCCATTTGCCATCAAGTTCCAGACCATGAAATCTACCAGCCTGTTGTTATGCGCCTGCCTCACCGCCATGTCGGCCGGAGCCGATACCCTGGACACCATCCGCAGCACCGGCGAGATCACCCTGGCGCACCGCAATGCCTCGATTCCCTTCTCGTACGTAGATGCCGATGGCCGCCCTATGGGCTATGCGGTAGAGCTATGCCTAAAGCTGGCCGACGCGATCAAGCGCGAGCTGAAGCTACCCAAGCTGAGCGTCAAATACCTGCTGGTCACGCCGGACAAGCGGCTAAGCGTAATTGCTGAAGGCCAGGCGGCTATGGAATGCGGCTCCACCACCAACAATGCCGAACGCCGCAAAGTGGTGGACTTCACGATTCCGCACTTCATCTCCACGGTCCGGCTGCTGGTACGCACCGATGCCCACATTGCCACCCTGCCCGAGCTGGCCGGCCGCACCGTGGTCTCGACCAAGGGCACCACGCCGCTAGACCGGCTGCGGCGTACCAACAGCGACAACAGCCTCAACATGAAGATTGTCGAAACCCAAGACCATGCCCAGGCTTTTGCGATGGTGGCCGGCGGCCAGGCCGCAGCCTTTGCGATGGACGATGTGCTGCTGTTCGGGCTGCGCGCCAACGCGCCCAAGCCCGAGGACTTCGCGGTGATCGGCAAACCGATGACCATCGAGCCCTACGCCATCATGCTGCCCAAGGGCGATGCGGCATTCAAGAAAGTGGTGGACCAGGAGATGCGGCGCATCATCCAGAGCGGCGAAATCAACACCCTCTACAGCAAATGGTTTACCCAGCCAATTCCGCCGAAGAACATCAACCTGGGCTTGCCCATGCAGCACATGCTCAAGGACTCGTTCAAGTACCCCAGCGACAAGGTGGGCGACCTGTAAAGAGTGGCTTAGCCGCGCACTTCGCCCTGGCCCAGCACCACGTATTTCAGCGACGTCAGTCCGGCCAGCCCCACCGGGCCCCGGGCGTGGAACTTGTCGGTGCTGATGCCGATTTCGGCCCCCAGCCCGTACTCGAAGCCGTCGGCAAAGCGGGTGCTGGTGTTGACCATCACGCTGGCCGAATCCACGTCGCGCAGGAACGCTTGGGCGTGCATGTGGTCGCGGGTGATGATGGCATCGGTGTGGTGGCTGCTGTATTTGTTGATGTGGGCGATGGCCGCGTCTACGCCCTCCACCACCTTGATACTGATGATGGGGGCCAGGTATTCCTCGTACCAGTCCTGCTCGGTGGCCGCTATGATTTTTGAATTTATTTCTATAGCAGCATGCGCACGTAGTATTTGCGCTGCAGCCGGATCACAGCGCATCTCGATGCCCTTTTTTGCATAAATTGCAGCGATCAGCGGCAAGAACTCAGCCGCCACCGCGCGCGCCACCAGCAGGCCCTCGGTGGCGTTGCAGGGGCTGTACTTGCTGGTCTTGGCGTTGTCGGCCACGGCCACGGCCATCGCCATATCGCAGGGGTCGTCTACATACACGTGGCAGTTGCCGTCCAGGTGCTTGATCACCGGCACCTTGGCATCCCGACTGATGCGCTCGATCAGGCCCTTGCCGCCGCGCGGAATGATCACATCCACATACTGCGGCATGGTGATGAGCTGGCCCACCACTTCGCGGTCGGTGGTTTGCACCAGTTGCACGGCATCGGCAGGCAGGCCTGCCTCCAACAATGCCTGCTGCACCAACAGCGCCAGCGCCTTGTTGGAGTCGATCGCCTCAGAGCCGCCGCGCAAAATGCAGGCGTTGCCGCTCTTGATGGACAGGCTGGCGGCCTCGATGGTCACGTTGGGACGGCTTTCAAAAATCATGCCGAACACACCAATCGGGACGCGCATCTGGCCCACACGGATGCCGCTGGGCTGCTGCTGCAAGCCGATGATTTCGCCAATCGAGTCGGCCATAGCCGCCAATTGCTCGCAGCCCTGGGCGCAGGTTTCCAGCGTCTGCGGGCTGAGTTTGAGGCGGTCCACCATCGGCCCGGCCAGCCCGGCGGCGCGGGCGCGGTCCAGGTCTTTGGCGTTCTCGGTTTGCAGCGCGGCGGTGCTCTCGCGCAGCAAACGGGCCAGGCTGCGCAACGCTCTATTTTTGATAGCTGCTGGCGCACGCGCCATAAGCGCAGAGGCCACTTTTGCTTGTAAACCTAGCGATTGGGTGTATTCGGCGATGTTCAGGGCATTCATGCCGGTATTTTGTCACGACGCTAACGCCCGGCCGGAACAGCGCAGGCCGCGCACAGCATGCCCGCCAGCCGGTGCAACGCCTGCCAGGGGTCGGCGGGCCAGTCGGGCTGCTTCAACCCTTTGACAATACCGTCCACCTGGTGGGCCGACTGCAAGAGCTGGGCGATCAAGGCGCTGGGCATGCGCGGCAACACGCGCTCAAACAGGCGCTCCTTGGCACCCCAGACACGGTTTTCGCGCAGCGCCATTGGCAATGGCTTGCCCGCATCCATCGCGGTTTTCACGCGTTGCAGGGCGCGGATGTCTTCGGCCAAGGCCCAGTGCACCAGCACCTCGGCCTCGCCCTCGGCCTGCAGGCCGTCGAGCATGCGCTGCACCCGCAGCCGCTGGCCGCCCAGCACGGCCTCGGACAGCTTGAACACGTCATAACGGGCCACATTCAACACGGCGGATTCGACCTGCGCCCACTGCAGCTCGCCCGCCGGGTACAGCAGGGCCAATTTTTGGATTTCTTGGTGGGCGGCCAGCAGATTGCCTTCGACCCGGTCGGCAAAAAATTGCAGGGTTTGCTGGCCTTCCACCCCGGCCTGCACGCGCTGGCCCTGGGCTTGCAGGCGCTGGGCGATCCACTGCGGCAGCGCGCCGCGCTCCACCGGTTCCACCTGGGTAGTCACGCCAAACTTCTCCAGCGCCATAAACCAGGCGGCGGATTTGGCCACTTTGTCGAGCCGGGGCAGCACCACCAGGGTCAGGGTATCGGTATTGCCCTCGGCCTGCTGGGCCAGGTGTTGCAGGGCCGGACTGCCTTCCTTGCCGGGTTTTCCAGACGGAATGCGTACTTCCAGAATTTGCTTGTCGGCAAACAGGCTGAGCGATCCGCCCGCTGCCAGCACCTCGCTCCAGTCAAAATGCGCGCCGGTCGCGACATGCACCGTACGCTCGGTAAAGCCCTGGGCGCGGGCCGTGGCGCGGATGGCATCTAGCGCCTCTTGCACCAGCAGCGGCTCGTCGCCGTGCAGGGTGTAGAGCGAGCGCAGGCCTTTGGAAAGCTGCGCGGCGAGTTGGCCGGGGGCGAGTTGCATCTACAAGGCTTGCACAGCAGCGATACGCCGCATGATCTGCTGCACGATGTCGGTTTGCATGCTGCGGTACAGCAGCTGCTCTTCGGCCTCTTTGGACAGGGCCTGGGTTTCGCTGTAGCTGATGTCGCGCTGCTGTAACAGCTCCACCTCGGGGATCAGCTCCTTGCCCTGCGGCGTGCGCAGGCGGAACTTGACGCGCACGCGCAGCTGGAATTCGCGCACCTGGCCCGAGGACGTGCTGGATGCCACGCTTTTCTCGCGCTGGTCGGTGGTGATATCCAGCACCACCTCCACGCTGTCCAGGCGTTTCGGTTCTGTGACCACCTCCAGCGCGCCCCCGGCAGCCAAGTTGCGCTTGAGTTCGTTGCCCAGGGCCGAGGCTTCGGCCACGCGCACAAAGATGGTGGTAAATGGGTAGCTGGGCGCACCGCGCAGGGCAAAGCCGCAGGCCGACAAGCCCAGGGTGGCCGCAGAGAGCAGGAGTGTGCGGCGCAGCATCACAGCACCAGGTTCACCAGGCGCCCAGGCACCACGATGATCTTTTTGGGCGCAGCACCGGCGGCCGCCTTGGTGAAAGCTTCGCTGGCCAGGGCGGCGGCTTCGATCTCGGCTTTATCTGCGGCGGCGGGCACCAGGATGGAGCCGCGCAATTTGCCGTTGACTTGCAGCATCAACTCGATTTCATCTTGCACCAGGGCCAGCGGGTCCACCACCGGCCAAGGCGCGTCCAGCAGGTCGCCAAAGCGGTCGGCGTAGCCCAGCTCGGTCCACAGCGCGTGGGTGATGTGCGGCGTGGCCGGGTACAGGCAGCGCAGCAGGATGCCGAAGCTTTCGATCAGCGCCACCTGGGCACCAGCGGTGTCCAGCGCCTTGAAGTCCTCCAGGGCGTTGAGCAGCTTCATGCCGCCCGACACCACGGTGTTGTATTGCATACGCTGGTAGTCATAGTCCACCTGCTTGAGCACGGTGTGGACCTCAAAGCGCAAGGCCTTGGACTCTTTGCCAAAATCCAAGTCATTTAGGCTTCTGGCGCTTATAGCACTTGCGTGGGCAGCTGCGAAATCTGTAGCAGCCAACTTGGCCCCAAAGTTCCACACCCGGCGCAGAAAGCGGTAGCTGCCCTCGACCGACGCGTCGTTCCACTCCAGCGTGGCCTCGGGCGGCGCGGTGAACATGGTGTACAGGCGGGCGGTGTCGGCACCGTATTTTTCGATCAGGTCTTGCGGATCGACACCGTTGCTCTTGCTCTTGCTCATGGTGGTGAGCTCGTAATTAAGCACCGTGCCGTCGCTCTTGAGCGTGCCGCCAACGATCTGGTCGCGCTCGTTGCGCTGTACGTCTACGTCTTTTTCCCAGTGGTAGTGGATGCCTGCGCCCGCCGGTTTGTGCGAGAACGCGCCGTTGAGCACCATGCCCTGGGTCAGCAGCTTGCTAAAGGGCTCATCGCACTTCACCAGGTCCAGATCGCGCATCACCTTGGTCCAGAAGCGGGCGTACAGCAGGTGCAGGATGGCGTGTTCGATGCCGCCGATGTACTGGTCCATCGGCATCCAGTAGTCCGCGCCCTCGGCCACCATCTTGTCGGCGTTGTGCGGGTCGCAGTAGCGCATGAAGTACCAGCTGGAATCGACAAAAGTATCCATCGTGTCGGTTTCGCGCCGGGCCTTGGCACCGCAGATCGGGCAGACCACGCCCGCATGGAAGCCTTCATGCTTGTGCAGCGGGTTACCCGAGCCATCGGGGATGCAGTCCAGCGGCAACACCACGGGCAAATCTTTCTCGGGCACCGGCACCGCACCATGCTCTTCGCAATGGATGATGGGAATCGGCGTGCCCCAGTAGCGCTGGCGGCTCACGCCCCAGTCGCGCAGGCGCCAGGTGGTCTTTTTTTCGCCCAGGCCTTTGACTTGCAGCGCGTGGGCCACGGCGTTCACCGCGTCTTTGAAGGCCAGGCCGCTGAAGCTGTCGGAGTTGATAGTCACACCGCGCTGTTTGTCACCGTACCAGTCGTTCCAGTGGTGGTAGTCGTAGTGCAGATGGTCTACATGCACCACCTGGACGATGGGCAGGTCGTATTTCAGGGCAAAGGCGAAGTCGCGCTCGTCGTGGGCGGGTACGCCCATCACTGCGCCGTCGCCATAGCCCATCAGCACGTAGTTGCCAACCCACACGTCGATCAGGTGGCCGTTTAAAGGGTGGATGACTTGCAGACCGGTGGGCATGCCCTCTTTTTCACGCACCGCCAGCTCGGCCTCGGTAGTGCCGCCCTGCTTGCAGGTCTCAATAAAGGCGGCCAGCGCGGGGTTGGTCTGCGCGGCGTGGGTGGCCAGCGGGTGCTCGGGGGCCACGGCGCAGAAGGTCACGCCCATGATGGTGTCGGCACGGGTGGTGAAGACATACATCTTGCCGTCGCCAATCAGCTGGCCGGTGCTATCTGCAATCGTGTGCGGAAAAGCAAAGCGCACGCCTTCGCTCTTGCCGATCCAGTTCTCTTGCATCAGCTTGACGCGCTCGGGCCAGCCGGGCAGTGCGTCTTTGACCTGGCCCAATAGCTCTTCGGCGTAGTCGGTGATCTTCAGGTAGTAGCCGGGGATTTCGCGCTTTTCGACCACCGCACCGGTGCGCCAGCCCTTGCCGTCGATCACCTGCTCGTTGGCCAGCACGGTCATGTCCACCGGGTCCCAGTTGACCACCTGGGTCTTGCGGTAGGCAATGCCCTTGTCCAGCATCTTCAGGAACAGCCACTGGTTCCACTTGTAGTACTCGGGCGTGCAGGTGGCGATTTCGCGGCTCCAGTCGATGGCCAAGCCCATCGCCTGCATCTGCGTCTTCATGTAGGCGATGTTGTCGAAAGTCCACTGCGCGGGCGGTACGCCGTTTTTCAACGCAGCGTTTTCGGCGGGCAGGCCAAACGCATCCCAGCCCATCGGCATAAGTACGTTGTAGCCCTGCATGCGCAGCTGGCGCGCCAGCATGTCGTTGATGGTGTAGTTGCGCACATGGCCCATGTGCAGCTTGCCGCTGGGGTAGGGCAGCATGGAGCAGGCGTAGAACTTCTTTTTCAGGTGGCCCTGCGCATCACGCGAGTCTTCGGTTACGCGGTAGGCATCGGCAGCGGTCCAATGGGTTTGGGCAGCGGCTTCAATTTCGAGATGGTTGTATTTTTCGAGCATGGCGGACTTCAGAGGCAAAGACACAGGGCGGCGCAGGGGCCGCAACAGACGGATTTTAGGGGGCAGTCGCAGCCTTGGCCTCGGCCACAAAACCGATCTTGTGCAGTCCGGCCTTCTGGGCCACGCCCATCACCTCGACCACGCGGCCGTAGGGCACGGAGGTGTCGGCCCGCAATTGCAGTTCGGTGTCGGGATTTTGGGCGGCGGCCTGGGCCAGCTGGGTGGCCAACGCCGTGGCGGTGACCGGCTTGTCGTTCAAAAATGTACGCCCGTCTTTATCGACCACCAAGCTCACAAACTGTACCGCGCCGGTAGACGGGGCCGCATCGGCTTTGGGCAGGTCGAGTGGAATCGTGCTGGACAGCAGCGGCGCGGTGAGGATGAAGATCACCACCAGCACCAACATCACATCCACCAACGGGGTCATGTTGATGTCGCTCATCGGCTCGGAGGCCTTGGTGCGCTCAAGACGGCCGAAGGCCATGCTAGTTGGCCAGCAGTTCGCGCAGGTCGCGGGCAAAGCCTTCGAGGTCGGCTTCGATGCTGCCAATCAGGCGGCCATAGACGTTGTAGGCCAGCACGGCAGGGATGGCTACCGCCAAGCCTGCGGCGGTCATTACCAGCGACTCACCCACCGGGCCCGCCACTTTGTCGATGCTGATCTGGCCCGACAGCGCAATCGCCCCCAGCGCGTGGTAAATGCCCCATACCGTGCCCAGCAGGCCGACGAATGGCGCGGTAGAACCCACGGTGGCCAGCAGTACCTGGCCGAATTGCAGCTTGTGTAGCACGGCGTGCAGAGCGTTGCGCAGCACGCGGGTGAGTTGCTGGGAGCGGTCGCCCGCTGCGGCCAAGGTGCCGCTTGCTTCTGTTTTAGTAGCTAGAACCAAAGGCAGGATAAGCGCTAGCGGGTCAAAAGACTCCAAACGCTGCTGGGCTTCGGCCACGCTGGGTGACTGCCAGAACGCCGCCGTACTGCGGGCCACGTCGGTGCGGGCGCGGCGCAGCATCCAACCCTTCCACAGTATCACCACCCAGCTGGCCACCGACATCGCCAGCAGCACCAGCGCCACCGCGCGGCTGACAAAATCGCCCTGGCTCAACAGCGGCAGCGCGTCCATCGGCTTACTTCAAGCCCAGTACGTCGAACATGTCGTAGAGGCCGGTGCGCTTGTCGGCCAGGAAGCGCACGGCGCGCAGGCTGCCCTGGGCGTAGGTGGCGCGGCTGGACGACTTGTGGCTGATCTCGATGCGCTCGCCGGTGCCCGCAAACAGAACGGTGTGGTCGCCCACAATGTCGCCGCCCCGGATGGTGGCAAAGCCGATGCTGGACGGGTCGCGTTCGCCGGTCACGCCGTAACGCTCGTAAACGGCGCAGTCTTTCAGGTCGCGGCCCAGCGCGTCGGCGATAACTTCGCCCATCTTCAGCGCGGTGCCAGACGGCGCATCCACCTTGTGGCGGTGGTGGGCCTCAATGATTTCGATGTCGTAACCGGTGGACAGGGCTTTGGCGGCCATCTCCAGCAGCTTGAGGGTGACGTTCACGCCCACGCTCATATTGGGGGCCATGACGATGGCAATGTGCTGGGCGATCTCGGCGATCTCGGCCTTTTGTGTGTCGCTGAAGCCGGTGGTGCCGACCACCGCGTTCACCCCCAGGCTGCGGCAAGCGTGCAGATGCGCCAGCGTGCCTTCGGGGCGGGTGAAGTCGATGAGGACGCGGGCGTTTTGCAGGCCGGCTGGCAGATCGGCGGTGATGGCAACGCCTGCGCTGTAACCCAGGAAGGCAGCGGCATCGGCACCGATGTTGGGGCTGCTGGGAAGGTCCAGCGCACCGGCCAGCACGCAGTCATCGGCATCGCGGATGGCTTCAATCAGCATGCGGCCCATACGGCCAGAGGCGCCGGCAACAGCAACGGCGTGCGGAGCAGCCAAAGGGGTCAATGTATCTGTCATAACCAAAATTTACAGAGCGGAAGACGCTTCAAGCGGGGGATAGGCCGTGACCGGCACAGCGGCGGTTGCAGCCGCTGTGGCAGCGGGAGCCACCGGAGAGGCGAATGATTTCAGGCGGGCTTCGCTGGCCTCCAGCAGGGGGACCGACTTGACTGGGCGCGACTTGGCCAGCAGGCCGACGAACTCGCTCTCGCTGGGCATGGCATCGCCCGCAACGCGGTCCATCACGTCGCCCTTGAAGAACACGGTGAACTGGCGCGCCTGTGGCTCGGTGCCCTGGCGGCGCATGGTGAACACGTAGTCCCAGCGGTCGGCGTGGAACACGTCTTGCAGCAGCGAGGTGCCCAGGATGTCTTTCACCTGCTCGCGGGCCATGCCGGGCTTGAGAGCCTCGACCTGCTCTTTGGAGACAAAGTTACCCTGTACCACTTCCATCTTGTACGGAGCCAGCGAACCGACAACATTACGCGTGCTGTTGTCGATGCTGCTACAGGCTCCAAGGGCCGCGCAAACCGCAAGGGTCAGGGCGGTCAAAGTGCCGCGCAAAGAGGGTTCAAACATAGGTGGAGACTCAAGCGATATGATCCAACCATTGTACTGGCAGCCCTCGCGCCGCCCCCCAATTCCAGAAAGACCTGCCACCATGGCCAATATCGACGAACTCAAAAATACCGGCCTGAAAGCTACCCTGCCCCGCCTCAAAATTCTGGAGATTTTCCAGAAAGGCGAACTACGCCATATGACGGCGGAAGACGTGTTCCGGGTGCTGCTGCTGGAGCACTCCGACATTGGCCTGGCCACGGTGTACCGGGTGCTGATGCAGTTTGAGCAAGCAGGCATTCTGTCGCGCAGCCACTTTGAATCCGGCAAGTCGGTCTACGAGCTGAACGAAGGCCGCCACCATGACCACTTTGTCTGCACGTCCTGCGGCAAGGTGGAAGAGTTTTACGATGCAGAAATAGAGCAGCGCCAGCAGATTGTGGCCAAAACTATGGGCTGGACAGTACACGACCACGCGATGTCTTTGTACGGCATGTGCGCGGCCTGCTCCGCTAAATAGGCCAACTCTCAGCGCTATGCATTGAATAGCGCCCTCTGCGCACGAAATAAGCGAAAACAGCCGATCAGACTCAACCCAAACGCTATAAACGCCCCTTCCAGAGATACCGTGGAACCGGCTTTGCCGGGCCACAGGTATCGCCCCCTGCAAGGGGGGGGGGTAGGCGCAAGATGCGAAGCACTGTAGCCTGGGGGTGAGCCTATTCAGCGGCTTCCATCGCTTTGCGGTGGCGTTCTACGAATTCTTGGTAGGTGTCAATCCCGCGCAGTTGCAGGATGGTGTTGCGCACGGCGGCCTCCACCAGCACGGCGATGTTGCGGCCGGCCACCACCTGGATGATGACTTTGCGCACTGCTACGCCCAACACGTCTTGGGTCAGGGGCTCGTAAGGCAGGCGCTCGTATTCGCGCTCCATCGTTTCCTTGCGCACCAGGTGGACGATCAGCTTGAGGCGCATCTTGCGGCGCACGGCGGTTTCGCCAAAGATGCCGCGAATGTCCAGCAGGCCAATGCCACGCACTTCCAGCAGGTTTTGCAGCAGCTCGGGACAACGGCCTTCGATGGTGGTCTGGTTGATGCGGAACAAATCCACCGCGTCGTCGGCCACCAGGCCGTTGCCGCGTGAAATCAGCTCCAGGCCCAGCTCGCTTTTGCCCAGGCCGGATTCACCGGTAATCATCACGCCCAGGCCCAAAATATCCATGAACACGCCGTGCATCGAGGTGCGATCGGCAAAGTGCTTGGACAGGTAGGCGCGCAGCACGTCGATCACAAAGGCCGACGAGTCTTGGGTGGCGAACATCGGAATCTGCGCCCGTTCACACATCGACAGCAGCGCGTCCGGGGCAGTCTGGCCGTCGGCCATGATCAGCACCGGCGGCTCTAGCGTGACGATGCGGGCAATGCGGCGGGCGCAATCTTCTGTCGAGGCACTGGTCAGGTAGGCGACTTCGCGCTCGCCCATGATTTGCACCCGGTAGGGATGGATGTAGTTCAGGTAGCCGACCAGATCGGCGCCAGAACGTGCGGCACGCACCGCCACCTCATCAAACCGCCGCTCGGATGCGCCCAAGCCCGCCACCCACTCCCAGCGCAGCAGGGCGCGAAAGGCTTCAAACAGAACGTCGGCACTGACGACGGTGGGTTTCAAGGGCTACGTCGATTCAGGCCAGCTGGGCCGACTGCCAGCCGCAGATCAGGCCATGCAGAGCCTCGGCATCGGCGGCGGTTTTGATTTTTTCGCGCAGTGGCGCATCGCTGAGCAGCTCGGCGATTTCGGACAGAATTTCCAGGTGCTTTTGGGTCGCCGCCTCGGGCACCAGCAAAAATATCAGCAACCCCACGGGCAGCTCGTCGGGCGCGTCAAAGCCAATCGGCTGCGCCAGTTGCACCACCGCAGCCATAGGCGCTTTCAGACCCTTGATGCGGCCATGCGGAATCGCCACCCCGTGGCCCAAACCGGTGGAGCCCAGGCGTTCGCGGGCGAACAGGCTGTCGGTAATCAAGGCCCGGCTCAGGCCATGCAGATTTTCAAACAGCAAACCGGCTTCTTCAAAAGCACGTTTTTTACTGGACGCATCGACGCTCACGAGCACTTGAGCGGAGGGCAGGATGGAGGCGAGGCGGTTCATAGAGAGGCGAATTATGCACTTGCGCATGCGGCCCCAACAAAAAAGCCGCCAAGTTCAGTAGGCGGCTTTTGCAGTGGGCGCGGTACGCGCTTTCAGGGCTTACATCAGGCGCTTGGGCGCTTCGTGGTGGTGGTCTTGCACACGGTCTTTGTGGCGCACCACTTGGCGGTCGAGTTTATCGACCAATTCGTCTACGGCGGCGTACAAATCTGCGTGGGAGCTTTCGGCGAACATGTCATTGCCTTTGACATGGATGTTGCACTCAGCGCGTTGTCGGCCTTGCTTTTCCTTTTGCTTTTCAATCGTCAGTAGCACCTTGACATCTACCAACTGGTCGAAATGGCGGGTTATTCGGTCCAGTTTGGTGGTCACATAGGTGCGCAGGGCGGGGGTCACATCCAGATGGTGTCCGCTGATCGTCAAGTTCATGTATAGCCTCCTAGAGCATTACTTTCACTGTTGAAAGTGATTTCACTATGCGCCCGTTAAGGGCGAAATGCAACCCGAATTCGATATTTGTTACGTCTTGATGACACACCGCAAGCCCTGTAGAGCGTGGCACTGCGATGCCATAATTCGCACCTCTGTAACACCCTAGAGCCCCCCCCCCATGGAAAGCGCCCCTAGTCGCTAGCTTTCACCTCCCTGCGCCGCACGGGGGCTGAAAGCCAAGCCCCATACCCCCGTTCAAGCCCATCTACCCCAGGGAGAGCCCCATGCTCAATATTTTTTCGCTCGCCAACGGTCGATTGTTCCAAGAAGAGATCGAGTCGCTGGAGGAATTGTCCAAATTCCAACCGATCTGGGTCGATCTGGAATCGCCCACGCTGGAAGAGAAGCGCTGGATCAAGCAGTACTACGGCCTGTCCATCCCCGAAGACGCGATGGACGAAGACATTGAAGAGTCGGCCCGGTTTTACGAAGAAGACAACGGTGAGCTGCACATCCGCAGTGACTTTTTGGTGGCCGACGAATCTGACCCGCGCACCGTGCGCGTGGCGTTCATCCTGAACCAGCACAACGCCGAGCTCAAGAGCAAAGGCGTGCTGTTCTCCATCCACGACGAAGACGTGCCGGTGTTCCGCCTGCTGCGCATGCGCGCACGCCGGGCTCCGGGGTTGATCGAAGATGCCAAGGAAGTTTTACTCAAACTTTTCGATGCCGATGCCGAATACTCCGCTGACACGCTGGAAGACATTTACGTGGACCTAGAAAAGGTCAGCCGCCGGGTACTGGCCGGCAACATGACCGACGCGCTGGCCGGGGAGGTGCTGGGCTCCATCGCCCGGCACGAGGATTTGAACGGCCGCATCCGCCGCAACATGATGGACACCCGGCGCGCCCTGAGCTTCATGATGCGCAGCAAGATGCTCAACGCCGAGCAGTTCGAAGAGGCCCGGCAGATCCACCGCGACATCGACTCGCTGGATTCGCACACCGCGTTTTTGTTCGACAAGATCAACTTTTTGATGGATGCCACGGTGGGTTTCATCAACATCAACCAGAACAAGATCATCAAGATATTCTCGGTGGCTAGCGTGGCCCTGCTGCCGCCCACCCTGGTGGCCAGCATTTACGGCATGAACATGAAATTCCCCGAGCTGGAATTTCTGGGCAGCTGGTCGTACCCGTATGTAGTGGCCATGATGGCCGCCAGCGCGCTGGTACCGATGTGGTACTTCTACAAACGCGGCTGGCTGTCCTGAGCACGTCCATGGCCGATACGCTGGTACTTTTGGAAACGACGGCAGACGGCCAGCTGACCGGGGCCGCCCAGCAGCTGCGCACCCAGTGGCCAGTGGTGGCCGCCCTGCCCCCGCGCCTGCTGGTGCTGCGGCTGCCCGATGCGACCCATCCGCCGGGCACGGCGCCGCTGGCACAGGCCGATCCACCGCTGACCGAGAGCGAGCAGCTTTTTGCCGCCGCCTGGGCCGCGCAAGGGCACAAATCCGCACCCCGCCCTGGCGATAAGGCGGACTGGGACACGCCAGGCTTCACACCTCCAGGCTAAACGCCCATTGGCCACCAGCCGTGCCACCAGTCGGTGAACGCAGGCTCCCAGGCGGCGGTGAAGATGCGGCTGTCGTCGCCCACCACAAAGGTATCCAGCTTGTTCGGTGCGCGCGACACCGATGTCACCGCTGCGCCCAAGGCTGCCGACCCGCCGTTGAGCCGCCACCAGCCATGCCAGCCGGTAAACGCAGGCTCCCAGGCGGCGGTGAAGATACCCCGGTCGGTGCCGGTCACAAACACATCCAGCTTGTTGGCCGAGCGCGACACCGCGTGGAGCGGCGCACCGGGGCGGCCCCGGCCCCCGTTGATGTGCCACCAGCCGTGCCAGCCGTCGGTAAACGCCGGTTCCCAGGCGGCGGTAACCGTCTCGCCGCCGTTGGCGATGGCAAAAATATCCAGCTTGTTGGCGCTACGCGATACCGCGTTGATATGGCCGCCCGCCGGAAAGCGCACCGCGCCCACCCGCCACCAGCCGTGCCAACCGTCGGCAAACGAGGGTTGCCAGGCGGCTGTGTAGGCGTGGCCATCGGTACCGACCACAAAAATATCCAGCTGGTTCGGCCCACGCACCGCCGCCCCCACAGGCGCGCCGGGGGCCGCCATGCCCCCCTGGATATGCCACCAGCCGTGCCAGCCATCGGCAAAACTGGGCTGCCAGGCGGCGGACATCACCCGGCCCGACACATCGGTGGCAAAAATGTCCAGATGGTCGGCACTGCGCGACACCACGCTGATCTGGCTGCGGTGCGGCACGCTGATGTTGCCGATGCGCCACCAGCCCTGCCAGCCGGTGTCGGGCCGCCAGGCGGCGGTGTAGACGTGGTTGTCGGTGCCCACCAAAAAAATGTCCAGCTTGTTCGGCCCCCGGCTGACCGCCGTGACCGGTGCGCCCGCTGCGGCCATGCCGCCCTGGATGTGCCAGAAGCCCTGCCACCAGTTGGGCATGCTGGGCTCCCAGGCGGCGGACATCACCCGGCCATCTCGGTCGGTAAAAAAGATGTCCAGCTTGTTGGCGGCGCGCGATACGGCGTGGATCGGTGCGCCCTGCGGCACGCGGGTGCTGGTGAGCCCCCAGCCTAGGTGGCGGCGGGTGGACGCGCACATGGCCCAGTCGTTGGCCTTCATCAGGCAGGCAATGCCGCCACCGGGTGCGCAGGTGGCGCAGTTGCGGTTGGGCTCGTTGTAAATGCCGTGGGTGCTGGTGCAGTTGCAGCTGGCGGCGGCGTATTCGTCGGGACACGAAAAAATGTGGCCGGTTTCGTGGGCAAACACGCGGTCGATGTTGTCCGGCCCCCAGCCGTCGTTGGCATAGTCCATCACGATGCGCGGCGCGCTGGCGTAGCCAAAGTGCCACAGCGGATAGCCTTTAACGAAAAACACGCAGTAGGCCCAGCGCGTGCCCAGCCGGGTGCGCAGGGCGCTCACGTAGTTCAGCACGCCCTGCCAGTTTTGCGTCTGACCGAGTGCGCCCATCGCCGGGTTGCGCCAACGGGATTCGTCATCTGCCGCAGGGGCATTGGTGGCGGTGGTGATGCTGACGTTGTTGATGTCGTAGTGCCAGCTAACCCCGGAGGATGGGTCCTGGTTGCCCAGCCAGGTCAGCCCGGCCTGCACCTCGGCCACCACCTTGACCCGCTCTGCCGCGCTGAACCGGGTGGCCGCCGTGGGGCCGTTGACGATGATGATGCCCACCGCCACCGAGCCCGCCAGAAACGGGTCGCCCGCGCCACGCTCACCCGGCGCGGCTTTGGCATCCGGCTCGGCGGCACCTATGGCGCGCAGGGCCTCGCGGTTGACGGGGGCCTCGGGTGCGCAGCCGTGCATGTCCCAGTCTTCGCCGTCGCGCGGGCGTTTGGCTTTGGCGGCGCGGTACTTGGCGCTGCGGCGCAGGGTGAAGGCCGACAGACCGAGCTTTTCGGTCACATTGAGGCTGGCGATGCTGGCTTTGGATAAGGGCGTGGCGGCAAACGGTTGCCCCCCGATCTCGGCAGGCTGGGCGCGGCGGATTTGCACATTCGGCCCGTAGTCGTGCAGCAGACCGCCGTCGTTGTCGGGCGGCTGATCGGCGCTGCGGGCCTTGGATGTGCTGCCGGACTTGGTGATGCTACGCGTTCCCGGCATGGCCAGACGTTCGTACGCGGTGTTGATTTCGGTCATGGAAGGGGCTCCTGTGGCGCACTCCACACCTGCGGAGCGCACTTCACAATAGGTGCCCGGCCCGCAGACCGCATCATCGAAAAGGGGGAGAAGCTACAGGCCCCGCACAAATTCCGCAAGAACAGCCTGCGCGTACCGGCTGGCCACCGTGCGCACAAACTCCGCGAAGTCGGTGTGCGCGGTGTCGTCGGCCCGGTCGGAGATGCTGCGCATGGCGGCGAAGGGCACGCCGTAGTCATGGCACACCTGGGCCACGGCAGCGCCTTCCATCTCCACCGCCAGGGGTGCGTGGCCGTGGGCGCGCAGGGCGGCTTGCAAGGCATGCACTTCGGCAGCGGCAGACACAAAACGGTCGCCGCTGGCCACCAAGCCGTGGTGGATGCGTGGCGGCGCAGAATTTAAGCCAAATGGGCCTCCAGCGCATATTCCACTTGCACGAGCAGCTATTAAAAGCATAGTTGTCAGCGAGGCATCACAGGCGAAGCGGGCTTGGCCGTACAGGGGCACTTCAAAGGGTGGGAACAGCGGCGCGGCGTTCATGTCGTGCTGGATGAAGTCGGCCGCCACCACCACGTCGCCGACCTGCACGCCCTCGCCCACCCCACCGGCCACGCCGGTAAAGACGATGCGGGTGGCCCCAAACTTTTCGATCAGGGCCGTGGCGGTAGTGGCCGCTGCCACCTTGCCGATGCGCGACAGCGCCAGCACCACCGGTTGGCCATGCCACTGCCCCAGACCGAAGCTGCGCCCGGCGTGCTGCACGCGTTGGGGCTGCGCCAACTGCTCAAAAATGCCCTGCTGTTCTTCCGCCAGGGCGCTGAGGATGGCGAGGGTCAACGCAGTTCGCGGCGGAGAATTTTGCCGACGGGCGTCTTCGGCAGATCGGTACGGAACTCCACCACGCGGGGCTGCTTGTAGCCGGTGAGGTTGACCTTGCAATAGGCGCGCACGTCGGCCTCGGTCAGGGCCGGGTTCTTTTTGACGATCACCACCTTCACGGCCTCGCCGGTTTTCTCGTCGGGCACGCCCACGCAGGCGCATTCCAGCACGCCGGGCATGGCGGCCACCACGTCTTCGATTTCATTCGGGTAGACGTTGAAGCCGCTGACCAGCACCATGTCTTTCTTGCGGTCCACAATTTTGAAATAGCCGCGTGCGTCCATCGTTCCGATGTCGCCGGTTTTGAAGTAGCCGTCGGCGGTCATGGACTGGGCGGTTTCCTCGGGGCGCTGCCAGTACCCAGCCATCACCTGCGGGCCCAGGATGGCAATTTCGCCGGGCTGGCCCATCGGTACGCCCTGGCCGGCATCGTCCAGCAATTTGAAATAGGTGCTGGGCAGCGGCACGCCGATGGTGCCGGTGTAGGACGTGCTGGTGGGCGGGTTGCAGCTGGCGGTGGGCGAGGTTTCGCTCAGGCCATAGCCTTCGGTGATGGGGCAGCCGGTTTTCTCCAGCCACAGCTTGGCCACCTCCGCCTGCACGGCCATGCCGCCGCCAATGGACACCTTCAAGTGGCTCCAGTCCACGGTATTGAAGTCGGGGTGGTTGGCCAGTCCGTTGAACAGGGTGTTGACCGCTGGCAGGCTGTGGATGCGGTGCTTCGAGAGCTCTTTGAGCACCGCCTTCAGGTCACGCGGATTGGGGATCAGGATCAGCTTGCCGCCGGTGCGCATCGACAGCATCATGCCCACGGTAAACGCGAAGATGTGGTACAGCGGCAGCGCACAGACGCTGGTGGGCTGCTCGCCCTGGGGCACTTTGTCCATCACCGGCTGGTTCCAGGCTTCGGATTGCAACACGTTGGCAATCACGTTGCGGTGCAACAGCACGGCCCCTTTGGAGACACCGGTGGTGCCGCCGGTGTACTGCAACACCGCAATGTCGTCCGGCTGCACCGGCACCGGCGTGAACACGCTGCGCCGACCCTGCGCCAGCGCCGCATTGAAGCGCACCGCACCGGGCAACGCAAACGGCGGCACCAGCTTTTTGACATTCCGCACCACGTAGTTGACCAGCGCGCCCTTGAGCAGCCCGAGCTGGTCGCCCATCGTACACAGAACGATATTTTTGATCGGCGTGCTGCCCAGGCAGTGCTGCAAAGTGGCACAGAAGTTCTCCAGAATCACGATGGCCTTGGCCCCGGAATCTTTCAGCTGGTGCTCCAGCTCGCGCGGGGTATACAGCGGGTTCACGTTGACCAGCACCAGCCCGGCACGCAGCAAGGCGGCCACGGCAATGGGGTACTGCGGCACGTTGGGCATCATCACCGCCACGCGGTCGCCCTTGGCCAGGCCCAGGCCCTGCAAATAGGCGGCAAACTGGCGGCTCAAGGTGTCGGTTTCACCATAGCTCAGGTCTTTGCCCATAAAACTGTAGGCCGGGCGGTCGGCGTACTTCTGGAAGCTTTCCTCCAGCAAAGCGAGCAAGGAAGCGTAGCGCGACGGATCAATGTCGGCGGGTACGCCCGGGGGATAGCTGGTGAGCCAAATGCGCTCGGTCATAACGAGATTCTCCAAATTCTTAAAAAGGAAGGCAGGACATCCTGCCCCCACCCCAACCCTCCCCCGGGAGGGGAGGGAGTAATACGGGCCCCTGCTTTGCTCCCTCCCCCATCGGGGGAGGGTTGGGGTGGGGGCGGGCGGTCACCAACACCGCTTGCATCCGCTCAAGCTATTCGATGGCTTTACCCATGTCTTCAACGACCTTCTTTGCATCGCCGAAGACCATCATGGTCTTGTCCATGTAGAACAACTCGTTGTCCAACCCGGCGTAGCCTGCGGCCATGCTGCGCTTGTTGACGATGATGGTTTTGGCCTTGTAAGCCTCCAAAATCGGCATGCCGTAGATGGGGCTGCCCTTGACGTGCGCGGCGGGGTTCACCACGTCGTTGGCACCTAAAATAATGGCCACGTCCACCTGGCCGAACTCGCCATTGATGTCTTCCATTTCAAACACCTGGTCGTAGGGCACTTCGGCCTCGGCCAGCAGCACGTTCATGTGGCCCGGCATGCGCCCGGCCACGGGATGGATGGCGTATTTGACGATGATGCCCTTGTCGGTGAGCTTTTGCGCCAGCTCTTTCACCGCATGCTGGGCGCGGGCCACGGCCAAGCCGTAGCCGGGCACGATGACCACGGTTTCGGCATTGCCCAGCACGAAGGCCGCGTCGTCGGCGCTGCCACTTTTGACCGCGCGCTGCACTGCGGAGCCCGCCGCTGCGGCCGTGGCATCGCCACCAAAGCCGCCACCGATCACGTTGAAGAACGAGCGGTTCATGGCCTTGCACATGATGTAGCTCAGGATGGCACCCGAGCTACCCACGAGTGAGCCCGCAATGATCAGCATGCTGTTATTCAGGCTAAAGCCGATGCCCGCCGCCGCCCAGCCGGAATAGCTGTTCAGCATGGACACCACCACCGGCATGTCGGCCCCGCCGATCGGGATGATCAGCAGCACACCCAGGGCAAAGCCCAGGGCGATCACCAAACCTATGTCGATCCAGCTTTGCGAATGCCAAAAGCCGAAGATGAAAAACACCGCCGCCAAGCCCAGCACCAGGTTCAACTTGTGCTGGCCCGGAAAGCTCACCGGCGTGCCCTGGAACAGGCGGAATTTGTACTTGCCGCTGAGCTTGCCAAACGCAATCACCGAGCCGCTGAACGTGACCGCGCCGATGAAGGCCCCCAGTGCCAGCTCGATACGGTTGCCGCCGGGAATCTCCATGCCCTTGGCCGATATCGCAAACGCCCAGGGCTCGGCCACGGCGGCCACGGCGATGAACACCGCCGCCAGGCCGATCATGCTGTGCATGAAGGCCACCAGCTCGGGCATCTTGGTCATCTCGACGCGCTTGGCCATCAGCGTGCCGACACTGCCGCCCACCAGTAACGCGCCCAGCACCCAGGCCATGCCCTCCATGCCGTTCTGCCCCATTTGCCCGGCTAATTTGAAGATCAGCGCGATGGTGGTGACCACCGCCACGCCCATGCCCAGCATGCCGAAGAAGTTGCCCCGGATCGAGGTGGTGGGGTGCGACAAGCCCTTGAGCGCCTGGATGAAGCAAACGCTGGCGAACAGGTACAGCAGGGTGACGAGGTTCATGCTCATTTGGCTTCCTTCGCAGGCGTCTTTTTGTCTTTCTTCTTGAACATCTCCAGCATGCGCCGGGTGACCATGAAGCCGCCAAATACGTTCACCGCCGCCAGCGCCACGGCCAGCACGCCCATCGTTTTACCCAGGGTGGTTTCAGTCAGCGCGGCGGCCAGCATGGCACCGATGATGACGATGGCCGAGATGGCGTTGGTCACCGCCATCAGCGGCGTGTGCAGTGCGGGCGTGACGGTCCAGACCACGTGGTAGCCCACGTAGATGGCCAGCACAAAGATGATCAGATTGGTGACCGTGGGGGAAAGAATGTCCATGCTGTGTGCTCCTTATTTACGCGTGACCACGCCGGCCTGGGTGACGAGGCAGGCGGCCACGATGTCGTCGGCCATGTCTACATTCAGCGTGCCTTCTTTGGTCAGCACCAGCTTCAAAAAGTCGAGGATGTTGCGGGCGTACAGGGCGGATGCATCGGCGGCCACGCGGGCGGGCAGGTTGGTTTCGCCGATGAGCGTTACGCCAAACTTGACCACAGTCTTGTCGGCCTCGGACAGCGGGCAGTTGCCGCCACCGTTCGGCCCCTTGCCTGCGGCGATGTCCACGATCACCGAGCCGGGCTTCATGCTTTTCACCATCTCCTCAGAAATCAAGGTCGGCGCGGCGCGGCCGGGGATCAGGGCGGTGGAGATCACCACATCGGCCTGGGCCACGCGCTTGGCCACTTCAATCTGCTGGCGGGCCAGCCAGCTCGGTGGCATGGGCTTGGCGTAGCCGCCCACGCCCACGGCGGCCTCCTTTTCTTCCGGCGTGTCGTACGACACCTCGATGAACTTGCCGCCCAGCGATTCGACCTGCTCCTTGACGCTGGGGCGCACGTCCGAGGCTTCGATCACCGCGCCCAGGCGCTTGGCAGTGGCGATGGCCTGCAGGCCCGCCACGCCCACGCCCAAAATCACCACGCGCGCCGCCTTGACGGTGCCGGCAGCGGTCATCAGCATGGGGAAGAAGCGCTGGTAGGTGTCGGCGGCCAGCATCACGGCCTTGTAGCCCGCAATATTGGCCTGGCTGGAGAGCACGTCCATGCTTTGGGCGCGGCTGGTGCGGGGGGCGGCTTCCAGCGCAAAGCTGGTCAGGCCCGCCGTGGCCAGGCGTTGCAGGCCCTCGGCATCGAAGGGGTTGAGCATGCCGACCAGGGTGGTGCCGGGGCGCATCTGCGCGGCTTCTGTCTCCGACGGGCTGCGCACCTTGAGCACCAGGTCGCAACCGAATGCGCCCACCGCATCGGTGATCTCGGCCCCGGCCGCCGTGTAGGCCGCATCGGTCACGCTGGCGGCACTGCCTGCGCCGGACTGGATGCGGACCGTGTGGCCCTGGGCGGCCAGCTTTTTGGCGGTTTCGGGGGTGACGGCGACGCGGGTTTCACCGGTCGCGGTCTCTAGCGGCACACCAATCAGCATGAACGTCTCCTAGGGAGTTTAAGTATTCTGGAAATGCACAACTTTTCACGCTATGGGCGGAAAAGGGGTTGTCTTTGCAGCCAAGCTTAACTGACTTTGCCTACCGAACCGCCGCCTGTGCACGCTTGGGCGACAGGCCCTGCCCATAATGGCGGCATGCAAAACCGATGGAAACCCAGCGTCACGGTGGCCGCCGTGGTGGAACACGAGGGCCGGTTCTTGCTGGTCGAAGAACACACGCCCGAGGGCCTGCGGCTGAACAACCCGGCGGGACACCTAGAGCCCGGCGAATCCCTGGCCGAGGCCTGCGCCCGCGAAACGCTGGAGGAAACAGCCTACGCCTTTGCCCCCACCGCGCTGGTCGGCATCTACCAAGCCGCGCTGGGCGACACCACCTATCTGCGCTTTGCCTACTGCGGCACGCTGGGCGCTTTGCAAGCGGGCCGCACGCTAGACCACGGCATTGTGCGCACCCTGTGGATGACCATCGACGAGATCCGCGCCAGCGCCCCCCGCCACCGCAGCCCCCTGCTGCTGCGCTGCGTGGAGGACTATCTGGCCGGACGGCGCTTCCCGCTGGATGTGGTGTACACCCAGCCATAAACTTTGGGTTTTAAGGCCATTTTTCAGGCATGAAAATGGCCTTTAGCGCATATTTAACATGCGCTAACAGCTCCTATTTTTATAGTTAAAAATAGGAGCAACTGCGCGCAGGCGGCCAGGTTTTTACAATCGGGGCATGGGAACACACAGCAAACAACGGGTCGTGGTCGGTTTGAGCGGCGGGGTGGATTCGGCCGTCAGCGCCTATCTGCTCAAGCAACAAGGCTACGAGGTCATCGGCATCTTCATGAAAAACTGGGAGGACGATGACGACAGCGAGTTCTGCTCGTCCAACATCGACTTCGTGGATGCAGCGGCAGTCGCCGACGTGATCGGCATCGAGATCGAGCACGTCAACTTTGCCGCCGAATACAAAGACCGGGTGTTTGCCGAATTTCTGCGCGAATACCAGGCGGGCCGCACGCCGAATCCCGACATTCTGTGCAACGCCGAAATCAAGTTCAAGGCGTTTCTAGACCACGCCCTGCGCCTGGGCGCCGAGAAAATCGCCACCGGCCACTACGCCCGCGTCCGTGAAGTGGGTGAGGTGGGCGGCCAGTTCCAGTTACTCAAAGGGCTGGACCCGTCCAAAGACCAAAGCTACTTTCTGCACCGTCTGAACCAAGCGCAGCTCAGCAAAACCCTGTTCCCGGTGGGCGAGCTGCACAAGACCGAGGTGCGCCGCATCGCCGCCGAGATGGCGCTACCCAACGCCACCAAGAAAGATTCGACCGGCATCTGCTTCATCGGCGAGCGGCCGTTCCGCGACTTTTTGAACCGCTACATCGCCAAAGAACCCGGCCCCATCAAGGACGAAAAAGGCCGGGTGCTGGGCCAGCACGTGGGCTTGAGCTTCTACACCCTGGGCCAGCGCCAGGGCCTGGGCATCGGCGGCATCAAGGACAAAGGCGCACAGCGCGGCGGCGGCGAGCACGCGCCCTGGTTTGTGGCCCGCAAAGACATGGAACGCAACACCCTGTGGGTGGTGCAAGGCCACGACCACCCCTGGTTGCAGTCGTACAGCCTGGTGGCGAATGACGCGAGCTGGGTGGCTGGCTTTGCTCCCACGCCCGGAACCTATGCGGCCAAGAGCCGGTATCGGCAGGCGGATGCGGCGTGCACGCTGGCCGAGGCGGGAGCTGGGTTTAGGCTGGACTTCCCAGATGCCCAATGGGCCGTAACCCCGGGGCAGTCGGCCGTGGTGTACGACGGGGATGTGTGTTTGGGCGGTGGGGTGATTACCGCCCATGCCCCAGAGGTTTAAGAGAAATAGGCCTCCAGCGCAGACGCTACCTGCACAACAAGCTATTTATTAGGTAGCAAAGAAAGCCCCCACCCCAACCCTCCCCCGGGAGGGGAGGGAGCAAAACCGGGACGAAATAAACACCCCGGTCCCTGACCCTGACCCAGCCCGCCCCAAGGCAAGCGCAGCGAAGCCCCCTCGCGAACAGCGCAGGGCTGGCTCCGCCAGACTGCTGCTGTTGCCCTGACAAGGGGGGTGGCGGAAACACGCAGTGTGTAGCCTGGGGGGGTGCCTAAACTTTGAATTGCGCAACCACCTGCACCAGGTCGCTGGCCTGGTTTTGCAGGCTGCTGGCGGCGGCGGCCATTTCTTCGACCAGGGCGGCGTTTTGCTGGGTGGCCTGGTCCATCTGGGTCACGGCTTCGCCGATCTGGCTGACACCGGCACTTTGCTCGGTGCTGGCGGCGCTGATCTCGCCCACGATGTCACTCACCTGGCGGATGGCGCTGACCACTTCGGCCATGGTGGTGCCAGCCCGGTCCACCAGCGTGGTGCCCTGGGCGACCCGCTCCACACTGGCGCTGATGAGGACTTTGATTTCTTTGGCGGCATCGGCGCTGCGCCCGGCCAGGGAGCGTACCTCGCTGGCCACCACCGCAAAGCCCCGGCCCTGCTCACCGGCACGGGCGGCTTCGACGGCAGCGTTCAGCGCCAGGATGTTGGTCTGGAAGGCAATGCCGTCGATCACGCCGATGATGTCGGCGATTTTTTGCGAACTGTCGTTGATGCCCTTCATGGTCTGCACCACCTGGCTGACCACCTCGCCCCCCTGTACCGCCACGGTGGACGCGCGCAGGGCCAGCTGGTTGGCCTGGCGGGCGTTGTCGGCGTTTTGCTGCACGGTGCTGCTCAATTCCTGCATCGAGGCGGCGGTTTGCTGCAAGGCAGCGGCCTGGTTTTCGGTGCGCGCGCTCAGGTCGTGGTTGCCCTCGGCGATTTCGGCGCTGGCAGTGGATACGCTCTCGGAGCCTTGGCGCACGCTGCTCACCACCCGCACCAGGTTGGCCTGCATGTCTTGCAGGCTGGTGATGAGTTGGCCTACTTCGTCCTGGCGCTGTGGCGCAAAGTGGGCGCTCAGGTCGCCTGCGGCCACCTGCCGTGCCGCCTTATTGGCCTCGGCCAGCGGCAGGGTGATGGAGCCCGCCAGCCGCCAGGCGCTGCCCGCGCCAAACAGCAGGCTGAAGGTGCCCACGGCAATCAACAGGTTGCGGCCCTGGGTGGTGGTATCGGCCATGCTTTTGGCTTGCTGGTCAATGTCTTGCCGCTGGGCTTGCATCAAGGCATCGAGTGCGTCCATATAGGCCTTGCCTGCGGGGGTGAACTGTGCATCCAGCAGTTGGTTGGCCTCATCAGACTTGCCCTCTTTTTTGAGAGCCGACACGGCATCGCGGGCCGTTATATAGTTTTTGCGGGCCACGCCGATGGCGGCAAACAAGGCTTTTTCGGCAGCGGTTTGCATCAGCGGCTCCAGGGTTTTCTGGGCTTTGCTGGAGCGCTCGCCGGCGGCTGCTGTGTCTTGCGCAAAGTAGCTGGCCAGCGAGGGGTCGCTGCTTTTGGCGATGGCGGTGGTGCGGCGTACGCTGGTGTGGATGTCGCGGTACCAGTCGCTGACCAGCCGCTCGGTCTGGATGGGGCCACCCAGGATGTACTGGGTGGCCTCGGCCGAAGCATTGAGCTTGGAGATGCCCACCAGCATAGAGATGCAGCACAGCAGCAAGATCAGCGCAAAGCCGATGCCAAGGCGCTGGGTGATAGACAAATTGGATTGGTAGGCAGACATGGGTGAAAGGCTCCTGGGGGTAGTGCGGACTACGTTGTATCGCTTCTGGGCATTAGCAGACAAGCAGGAATACACCCAGCCCCTATGTAGTTTTCATGGCAGCCAGCGACCGTGCCTTGACATGGCCGTAGCCGCGAATCTGCTCGGGCCTGCGGGCTATGGCCAGGGCCGCAGGCTGGTTGGCCGCCGTCAGCCCCGGCAGCAAGGCTACGATGCTGGCGCGGTACGCGGCCACCAGCGCCCGTTCGGTGCACCGCTCGTGCTGGTAACCAAACGGATCGAAGGCCGTGCCGCGCAGGCCTTTGAGCCGGGCCAGCAAGCGGAAGGCAAAGCGCACGCCAGGGCCAAACTGCTGCTTTTGCACCTCCCCTTGGGCATTCTTTTTAGCCAGCCAGGGCGGGGCCAGGTGGTAGTGCAGCCGGTAGTCGCCCTCAAACTGCGCCGCAATGGCGGCCAGAAATACCGGGTCGGTGTGCAGTCGCGCCACCTCGTATTCGTCCTTGTAGGCCATCAGCTTGAACAGGTAGCGGGCCACGGCCTCGGTCAGTGGCAGGTGGGCATCCAGCGGCTGCTCGGCCTGGCGCACCTGGGCCACAAAGGCGCTGTAGGTGGCGGCATAGGCGGCGTTTTGGTAGTTGGTCAAAAACGCCACGCGGCGCTGGACCATCGCGTCCAGCGGTTCGCGGGTGTGCCACTGGATGGTTTGCGGCGGGGCGGCCACGCTCACTGGATCGACCGCAGCGCGGCGGCCCCAGGCGAAGGCGGTCTTGTTGGCCTCGACCGCCATGTTGTTGAGTTCGATGGCGCGCAGCAGCGAGTCCAGCCGCAGCGGCACCCAGCCTTTTTGCCAGGCGTAGCCCAGCAGCATGGGGTTGGCGTACAGGCTGTCGCCCATCAGGCGATTGGCTGCCGCATCGGCATCGAAGCTGGCAATGCCATCCAGGCCTGCTGCACGCACGATCTCGGCGGTGCAGGCTGCTGTAGGGTTTTGCCAGTCGGCGTTGTGCACAAAGGCCGCCGTGGGTGCGGTGTGGGTGTTCAGCGCCACGTGCGTGCGGCCGGGGCGCATGCGCACCAGCGTCTCTTTGCTGGCCGTAACGACCGGGTCGCAGCCCAAAATCAAATCTGCCGCGCCCGCGCCAACCCGGGTGGTGCGGATCGCGTCCTGCCCCGCGTCCACCGGGGCCAGCAGCACGTGGCTCCAGGTAGCCCCGCCCTTTTGTGCCAGGCCCGCCGCATCTTGCGTGACGATGCCCCGGCCTTCCAGGTGCGCGGCCACGCCCAGCAGCTGGCCCAGGGTGATGACGCCGGTGCCACCCACGCCCGCCACCACAATGCCCCAGACACCAGCGGTGCTGGGCAGCACCGGTTCGGGCAGCGGGCTGCCGGTGAAGGGCGACAGCGTCTGCGCAGGCTTTTGCTTGCGCAGTTGCCCGCCCTGCACCGTCACAAAGCTGGGGCAAAAGCCTTTCACGCAGGACATGTCCTTGTTGCAGCTGGACTGGTTGATCTGGCGCTTGCGGCCGAAGGGCGTCTCCAGCGGCTCCACGCTCAGGCAGTTGCTTTGCACGCCGCAGTCGCCACAGCCTTCGCAGACCAGCGGGTTGATGACCACCCGGGCGGCCGGGTCCACTGCGGTGCCGCGCTTGCGGCGGCGGCGCTTTTCGGTGGCGCAGGTCTGGTCGTAGATGAGGATGGTGGTGCCTTTTATTTCGCGAAATTCGCGCTGGATGTCGTCCAGCAGGTCGCGGTGCTTCACCTCCACGCCGTCGGGCAGCAGCACGCCCTGGTACTTCTCGGGCTCGTCCGTCACCACTACAGTTTTAATAGCACCTTCCGCCCGTACCGATTGGGCTATCTGCATAACCGAGTGCCCTTCCGGGCGTTCGCCGATCGGCTGGCCGCCGGTCATGGCCACCGCGTCGTTGTACAAAATTTTGTAGGTGATGTTGACCCCCGCCGCGATCGCCTGGCGGATGGCCAGCAGACCGCTGTGGAAGTAGGTGCCGTCGCCCAGATTCGCAAAGATGTGCTGGTCGGTGGTGAAGGGCTGCTGGCCCACCCAGGGCACGCCCTCGCCGCCCATCTGGGTAAAGCCCACCGTGCTGCGGTCCATCCAGGTGGCCATGAAGTGGCAGCCAATGCCGCCCATCGCGCGCGAGCCCTCGGGCACCACGGTAGACGTGTTGTGCGGGCAGCCGCTGCAAAACCAGGGTGCCCGCACCGGGCCTGCTTCCAGCACCTGCATGGCGCGGTCGGTGGCATCCAGCAGGGCGATGTGCGCGTCGATGCGGGCGGCCACGTCCTCGGGCAGGCCCAGTTTGTGCAGGCGCTGGGCGATGGCCCGGGCAATCAGCGCGGGCGACAGGTCGGCGTTGGCACGCAGCAAGGTGTTGGCCGTGGGGTTGGCCATCGACCATTCGCCGCCGCTGAAGTCGCCCTCGGGCTCGTTGAACTTGCCCAGCACGTTGGGCCGCACGTCGGCGCGCCAGTTGTACAGCTCTTCTTTGAGCTGGTATTCGATGACCTGGCGCTTTTCTTCCACCACCAAAATCTCTTGCAGGCCGGTGGCGAATGCGCGGGTGAGCTGCGCCTCTAGCGGCCAGACCACGCCCACCTTGTGCAGGCGCAGGCCAATGCGGCGGCAGGTGGCGTCCTCCAGCCCCAGGTCCAGCAGCGCCTGGCGGGTGTCGTTGTAGGCCTTGCCGCTGGCGATCACGCCGAATCTATCGTTCGGGCCCTCAATGGCGTTGTAGTTCAGCCGGTTCGCGCGGATGTAGGCCAGCGCGGCATACCACTTGTAGTGCATCAGCCGCGCCTCTTGCTCCAGCGCGTGGTCGGGCCAGCGGATGTGCAGGCCACCCGCAGGCATCACAAAGTCGGTGGGGATTTTGATCGCGACCCGCTCCGGGTCCACCACCACCGTGGCGCTGGACTCCACGATTTCCTGGATGGTCTTCATGCCCGCCCACACGCCCGAAAAGCGGCTCATGGCAAAGGCGTGCAGCCCCAGGTCCAGAATCTCCTGGACATTGGCCGGAAAGAACACTGGCAGCCCGCAAGCCTTGAAGATGTGGTCACTCTGGTGCGCGGCGGTGGAGCTTTTGCTGATGTGGTCGTCGCCCGCCACCGCGATTACGCCGCCAAACTCCGTCGTCCCGGCCATGTTGGCGTGCTTGAACACGTCGGAGCAGCGGTCCACCCCCGGCCCCTTGCCGTACCAGATGCCGAACACGCCGTCGAACTTATTGCTGCCCGGTGGCGCAAAGCCCAGCTGCTGCGTACCCCACACCGCCGTGGCGGCCAGCTCTTCGTTCACGCCCGGCTGGAACACGATGTGCTGCGCCTTGAGGAACGGGGCGGCCTTCCACAGCGCCTGGTCGTAGGTGCCCAGCGGCGAGCCCCGGTAGCCGCTGATAAAGCCCGCCGTATTGCGGCCCTGCCGCGCATCGCGCTGGCGTTGCAGCATCGGCAGCTTGACCAGGGCCTGCACCCCGCTCATGAAGGCCGGGCCAAAGTCCAGGCTGTATTTGTCGTCCAGCGAGGCGGCTTTTAGTGCCAGGCGGACCGAGTCGGGAAGAGGTGCATTCATCGTGTCTGTCTCCTATGCAGTGGGCTGCATTTGTGAGAAAAGTGTATGCCTGCACCCCGGAAAAGTCTTTGCGTTCTTTGCCCGCATTCACCTACTATGCGCAAGAACCTTGCTTAAAAATCACCATGCTCGATAAATTTGACCTCACCATTCTGGATGCACTGCAAGCCAACGCCCGCCTGACCAACGCCGAACTGGCCCAGCGCGTTGGCCTGTCCGCCGCTCCCTGCTGGCGGCGCGTGCGGGCGCTGGAGGAGGCGGGCTACATCCGGGGCTACCGGGCCGAGATCGACCGGCACAAGATTGGGCTGGATGTATTGGCGTTTGTGCGCATCGACGCAGTGCAAAACAGCGGCCCCGCCCTGCAAGGCCTGGAGGACGCGATCCGCCTGATCCCCGAAGTGGTGTCCTGCCACTACATCAGCGGCACCGGCACGTTTGAGCTGCAAGTGGTGTCACGCGACTTGAATACCTTCAGCCAATTTGCCCGGCAGGTGCTGGTGAACCTGCCCAACGTGAAGGATTTGCACACCAGCTTTTCACTGGGCGAGGTGAAGGGGAATGGGGTGCTGCCGCTGGGGCATTTGGGGTGAGGAATCTCACTTTTTGATAGCAACTTGCGCAGGCAGCACTTGCGTCAGAGCCCATTTTGGCTTGCATTTTTGGATGCAGATGTGTGCCCCCTACCGCCCCCGCGTCAACAACGCCAAGGCGGCCTCGAAGTCGAACCCGGCCACCGCCGCTTCGATCGGGGCGTAGTCGGTTTGCAGCCGCTGTTTGAGCAGCACGGCGTGGGTTTGCAGTAGCTCGATGGATTCGGCATCGTCCTCGGCCAGCAGCTGGGCCAGCCGGGTGCAGACGGCATCGGCCTGGGCCGGGTCGAAGGGGCTGCTGGACTCGGCGGCCACCACGGGCGCGGGCAGTTGCTGGGTGATGGCGGCGACCAGCGGGGCCAACAACTCGGCCGTGTGGGCCGCCAATGCATGGATCTCGGCGGCGGGGGCCTGCTGGTGCAGAGCGCGCTCTAGCTGGGCCGCGCTGGCTTGCAGCAGGCTGGCGCCGATGTTGCCCGCCACGCCTTTCAGGGTATGGGCGGTGCGCTCGGCGGTGCTGGAGTCGCCCGCCTCCAGGCTGCGCAACACTTCGGCCACGGCCCCGGCCTGCCCGGCGGCAAACTTGCGCAGCATGTCCTGGTACAGCGGCTGCTTGCCCATGATGCGGCGCAGGCCCTGGGCCACGTCCAGCCCGGGGATGCGGCGCAGGCCGTCCATGCTGGTTTCGGTGTGCGGAGTGCCGACCGGCATGGGCGCGGCATCGGCGCGCTGCACCTGGCCCAGACCGCTGCGCGGGTGGATCCACTGGGCCAGGGCGCGCCACAGGTCATCGGGTTCGATGGGTTTGGTGACGAAGTCGTTCATGCCTGCATCCAGGCAGCGCTGGCGGTCGGCGGCCATCGCGTTGGCGGTCATGGCGACGATGGGCAGCACCTCGTTGCGGCCATCCTGGCGGATGTGCCGGGTAGCGGTCACGCCGTCCATCACCGGCATTTGCATGTCCATCAGCACCAGGTCGTAGCGCGGTGCCGTGCCGAGATGGGCCTGGGCCAGCATGTCCACGGCGATCTGGCCGTTGTCGGCAATATCGACCACAAACCCGGCGTCATGCAGCAGCTCGCAGGCCACTTGCTGGTTCAGTTCGTTGTCTTCCACCAGCAGGATGCGGGCACCGCTGAGCGGGGCCAGCGCCGCGAAGGCCGAGCCCCCCGCATCGGCCACGCCGACTGTCGCGTGGCCCCGGCCCATCGCCCGCAGCATGGTGTTGAACAGTACCGAGGCATTGACCGGTTTGACCAGCAAATCTTCGATGCCCGCCGCCTGCGCGCCCTGCACCACTTCTTCGCGGCCGTAGGCGGTGACGATGATGGGTTTGGGGCTGGGCTGGAGCTGTAGCGCAGCAATGGCGTGGGCGGTTTGCAGGCCGTCCATGCCAGGCATTTGCCAGTCCAGCATAGTGATGTCGAACGGGTAGCCCCCGGCGGCGGCATCGCGCACGGCGGCTACGGCCTTGGCCCCGGAATCGACCGAGGCCACCTCAAAGCCCATGCTGCGCAGCATATCCACCAGCACCAGGGCGGCGTGGGCGTTGTCGTCTACCACCAGCACGCGGCGGCCGCGCAGGTCCAGGTCGGCCAACACCGGGCGCGCGGCCTCTTCGCCCAGGCCCAAGAGCGCGGTGAACCAGAAGGTGGAGCCCTGGCCAAAGGTGCTCTCTACACCCACGCTGCCGCCCATTGCCTCGGCCAGGGCCTTGCTGATGGCCAGACCCAGGCCGGTGCCGCCGTATTTGCGGGTGATGGAGCTGTCGGCCTGGCTGAAGCTTTGGAACAGGCGGCCGATTTGCTCTTCGGTCAGGCCGATGCCGGTGTCGCGCACTTCAAAGCGCAGCAGGGCGGAGTCGTCGGCCCCGGCCTGTAGGCGCACGGCCATGCTGATCTCGCCGCGCTCGGTGAATTTGATGGCGTTGTTGGCAAAGTTGATCAGCACCTGGCCTAGCCGCAGCGCATCGCCGCACAGGCTTTGCGGCACTTCGGGGGCCACGTCGCAGACCAGCTCCAGGCCCTTGGCCTCGGCCTTTTCGGCGATCACGTTGGCCACGTTTTCCAGCAGCTTGTCTAGTGCAAAGGGCAGGTTTTCAATCGACAGCTTGCCCGCTTCGACCTTGGAGAAGTCGAGGATGTCGTTGATCACGCCCAGCAGGTGCTGGCCCGACTGGCGGATTTTGCCCAGATAGTCGCGCTGGCGGGGGTTCAGATCGGTCTTCAGGGCCAGGTAGGACATGCCGATGATGGCGTTCATCGGGGTGCGGATCTCATGGCTCATGTTGGCCAGAAAGTCGGTTTTGAAACGGCTGGCTTCTTCGGCCTGCTCTTTGGCATGCTGCATTTCCAGCGCGACCCGCCGACGCTCGCTGATATCCTCCAGCCCCCAGATGGTGGCCTGGGCGCAGCCCACCACCTGCACCCCCACGCGCAAGGCAATCAAGCGGCCCTCAAAAACTGAGCCATCGGCACGGCAAAAACTGCGCTCCAGCTCCACCCGCACACCCTGCTCCAGCTGGGGCTGCACCTCGGCCTGGAACGCAGCGTGCGCCGGGTCTGTGGCAAACAAAATGCGCAGGTTTTTGCCCACAAAATCGGCACAGGGCTGGCCAATGATGTGGGAAAAGCCCGGGTTGCACTCCCGGATCAAACCGTCAGCCGCAAACGCCAGCCCGGAGGGAATATTGTCAAAAATCAGCCGCTGCCGCGCCATCACCTCGCGCAGCTGCGCCTCCCGCTCCTTGATGGCATCAATCGCCTGGATGTAGCCGGTGGACAGCACCGACCCATCGTCCAGCGCACGCGGCATCGACGCGCAATGCACCCAGTGCAGTTGACCGTCGGCGCTGCGCACCCGAAAGTCACACGCAAACGGCTGCATGGCCTGCAAGGCCTCGGTGGAGGTGCGCAGCATCTCGGCAATATCGTCCTCGTGCACCGTGCCGTACAGCACCTGCGGGTCTTGCAAAGCGGCAGCGGTGTCAATGCCCAGCACTTCATGTGCCCGCTCGCTCAGGTAGGTATAGCGGCTACGGCCATCGGGAAAGCGTTGCAGGCGGTACACCACCAGCGGCAAGGCAGCGGTGATTTCAAACAGCTCGGCTTGCGCGGCGCGCTGCACGGCCTCGGTTTCCAGCCGCGCCCCGGCCTCCAGCAAGCGCAGTTGCTGGGCCTGGGCCTCGGCTCCGGCGGCTTCGCGCTGGCGGTATTGCCGGTACAGGGCCACCACCAGGCCCAGGGTCAACAGCCCCTGGAACAGGGTCAACAAGCGGGTGGTGGTGATTTGCCACTGCACCTCCACGGTGCGCCGGGCCACCACGGCGGCCGACGATTCGCTGGACTCCAGCGACAGGCCGCGCACCACATCACGCAGATCGGCCAGCCGGGCGTGCAGCATCTGCAACTGGGCCTGCGTGGGCGGGTGGGCGGCGGCGGGGTCGAACACCGGATCGGCCACCACCTGGAACTCTTTCAGCGCCATGCGGGCCGCCTTGAGCAGGTCACGGTTACCGAGCAAGTCGGCGGTTTGCGCCAGGTCGAGCGGCGCGGCGCGGCTGTAGAACAGGTCGTAGCGCAGTTGCAGGTCTTCGGCGCTCTGGTGCGCGGGGTCCAGCAAGCGGCGGTCCAGCGCACCGGCAAAGCGAAAGTACTCCACCTCCAGTTGCGACACGTTCCACACCACGTCACGGTCGGTGCGGCGACTGACCTGGTTCAGCCCCTCTTGCTGGCTGAACTGGAACACCGCAATCGCGGCATACACCGCCACTAACACCACCACCAGCAAGGCCAGAAGTTTGCTACTGCGGGTCATAGGAGGGCGTTAATGGCATCGACATGCTTACAAATTTAAACATTGTGGCGCATTTAAATCGGCTATGCCACTCCCCAAACTGAGGCGTGCGCTTACGCAAGCAGTGCGGTTTTACCCCCCTATACCTAGCGAACCATCACACCGGCTCGGCCAGCGCCAGCTCCGCCAGCTGCACCGCCCCGGCAAAACTCCGCGCTCCGCCAATGAACAGGTTCAGGTGGCAGAAGACGCTGTCTTCCACGCCGGTCACCGCCGCCAGCTCCTGGTCGCGCAGCCCGGCCCAGCTGGCGGGCAGGTCTTTGCGGGTGTCGAAGGAGCCGGGTTCTACCGGCACGGTCTTGATCTGGTACTGGTTGCCGTCGGAATCGGGGTAGATGACGAACAGCACCTCGGGCATTTCGTCCACCACTACGCGGGTCCAGGGCATGCCGCCCTCTTTCAAATGCAGCAGGCGGCCGCCGAGCAGGCGCGGGGCCAGGCGCACGGTGTCCATAGCGCGGATCTGGGCGACTTTTTTACCGATGGCGTGGTCCAGAAACTTGCGGGTGATGGCGATGGCCTCGCGGAAGCGGATTTCCAGCAACTGGGCTTTGGCCGCCAGGTCCAGGCCCTGCTCTTCCAGCCAGTGGGTGTTGAGCTGGGCGACCAGGGCCGACAGGCCGAAGATGCCGGGGGCCACGTCGCCCTGGCCGGTGTCCACGATGTCGAGGTACTGCACCAAGGAGTGGTCGATGGTGCCCACCACGCTGGCTACCGCCGCCGCGTCCAGCGTTTGGCTATGGCTGGCGGCCCAGGCGCTGACGTAGGCCGCACCGAAGGCCGACCACACCAATCCGGCGCTGGCGTAACCCACGCCGGGCACGGTGTGGCCATCCACCAGGCGCTCTGGGCGCGCACCTTCAAAGCCGCGCTGGTGGTGGTCAAAACGGCCGCTGGCCGCGTCCCAGATGCCGCCCACATCGACCACGTAGTCGGCGCTGGCGATGAGGTCTTTGTTGCGGGTGCGCAGCAGGGTGTGCGATGGGAAAACGCCCATCAAAACGCCGACGCCAAAAACGTCGTCGGCGTGGAAGGTGCCACTGTGGGTGGCGATGGTGGGGGTGTGGAGAGAAGCGGTATCGGTCATGCGGGGATTTTACGGGTTATCCCACGGCAAATAAGTAGCCAAAACCACCCCTGGCGCATATAACACCTGCGCAGACAGCTATTTAATAAATAGCAGCCCGTGCCGATCAGAAGTTGATCTTGGCGGTGTAGATGAAGCCGTCTTGGTAGGTGGCCGAACCCAGTTTGTTCTTGGCATAGCGGTAGGTGATGCCGGTGGTGAAAGTGGGGGTGGCGTTCCACCAGAACGACACGGCACCGTTTTGGGCCGTTTTGTTGGCGGTGACCACGCCACCGTCGCGGGCCATGACCAGGTAGTCGGACTTGCGGCCCATTTCGGTTTCGTGCCAATTGGTGACCATGAAGGATTGGTCCATCGCCTTGAAGCTGTAGCCCAGCACCCAGCCGCCCATCAGGCCGTTGTACTGGGTGCCCAAGTCGGTCTTGGTTTCATAGTGCGCGCCCAGAAAAGGTTTGATCCAGAAGCCGCCGTTGAAGATGGCGGTGCTCAGGCCGAACACGTTGTTTTGGTCGCGAAAGCCGTCGTCCATGAAGTTATAGATATGGCCGTACAGCTGCACCGGCAGACCACCGGCTTCGGTGAGGTTGTAGTGGCCCACGACCTTCATCGCGTAACGCCGGTCCATCGCGGAGTCGGCGGCGTTGTGGGAATCCTTGCTGGGGTTTTCCAGGTCAAAAAAGCCGTACACATCGCCCCACTTGCCGCCCATGCCGCCTTCCAGCTCCAGGAAGTTGAAGTCTTTTTTCACGCCGAACGGGCCTTTGCCGGTTTGGTTCAGCGTGTGGTCGCTCCAGGCCAGATGGTTGACGCTGACGTTCTTGAACGACCAATTGTCGTCAGCATGGGCAGCAGGAACGAAGACGGCGACAGTGGCTGCGGCGGCCAAAATTCTGAAAGCGTGCATCTTGGAAGTCCAGATAAAGAGGGGACCACCTCTTACGCAAAGGCCGTGCCAAATACTGGGCGGCGGGACGCGTGCCTTACCCTAGATGTCTCGCATCTGCTCTTCTTCGACTTTGGCCCACTGCTGGCGGATGTTGAGCAGCTCGGGCAGGATGCCCAAAAAGGCATGGACCACCATCGGGTCAAAGTGCACTTCAACACCGGCATGGATGTAATCCAGGATTTTCTCCGTCGGCCACGGCTCCTTGTAGGGGCGCCGCATGCTGAGGGCATCGAACACATCGGCCAAGGCCACGATGCGGGCCGACTTGGGGATCTCTTGCCCGCGCAAGCCACCCGGGTAGCCGCTGCCGTCCCACTTCTCGTGGTGTCGCAGCGCCACTTCGGCGGCCAGCTGGAACACCGGGGCATCGCTCTTACCCAGAATGTCGTGGCCAATTTGCGGATGGGTGCGCATCACCGCCCATTCCGATTCATCCAGCGCCCCCGGTTTGCGCAGAATCGACTGCGGGATGCCCAGCTTGCCGGTGTCGTGCATGGGCGCGGCCAGCTCCAGCCGGGCGCTGCTCGCGACATCCCAGCCACACGCCTGGGCCAGCACGCGGGCGTAGGCAGCCATGCGCCAGATGTGGGCACCGGTGTCGGTGTCGTTGTAATGCCCGGCATGGCCCAGCATCAAAATCGCATCGCGGTAGCTTTGCTCCAACACCGTCAGCAGTACCAGCGATAAATGGGCGGCGACCCGCGCCAACACGATGGGCGGCGATACCGGCTTGGTGATGTAGTCCACCGCGCCCGCCGCAAAGCCCGCCGTCTCGTGCGCCATGTCGGCATAGCAGGTAACAAAGATCACCTGTACGCTCTGGGTGGCATCCAGTTGCTTGATCTGGCGGCACAGCTCGTAGCCGTGGATGTCGGGCAGTCCAATGTCGAGCAACACCAGGGCCGGGCGGTGCTTGAGCACCGCCGCCAGCGCCTCGGTGCCGTTGCGGGCAAATGCCAGCACATAGGTCTTCTCCAAGATCTCGCGCATGATGGCCAGATTGGCGGGCTCATCGTCAACAACCAGAATGGTGGGTACGTACATGGCCTACTCCTTGAGCGGAATGCGGTATTGCCGGGCCAGTTGGCGGCTACAGTCCTCAGCCCCCCGAAAGTCATACGCTAGCACGCAGGCCCGCAGACTGGCCAGGTCGTGCGCCGGAAGATGCTGCGCCAGTGCGGCCAACAGCGGCTCCACCGGTGCAGGGTTGTCGGTATGCAAGGCCTCCAGCAATGCCTGCATGTGCGCCTCCACTAGGCCCTGGCTTTGCGGGGAATCCAGCGGGGCGGTCGCAAGGCCTTGCCCCTCGGGGGCCGCCGCCGGGGCAAAGCGCGCAATCACCCCCACGGCCAGCTGTATCGCATCGTCCAGGCGCTCCAGCACCGGTATCGGGTCGTAGCCCATGGACAGCACCCGTTCGGCCTCGCTAGCCTGGCGGTAGGTATCGGGCAAGGCCATATTGGCGGCCACACCCGCCAGCTTGTGGAGCAAGGCGGCCGCAGCCGGGTGGTCGTCGGCCGCCAGACAGGCATGCACCTCGGCCACGGCCTGGCCGTAGCTGCTGGCGAAACGCCGCAAGTAGTCACGGTACGTCTGCACATTCGACCAGATCCGCAAGCCCTGCGCGACATCGACAACCGAGGTATCCAGGAGCGGCAACGCCTCCGAGGACGACACCTCGGGCAGGCCTGGCACCGGGCGCACAGCCACCCCCGGCCTGCGCCGCAGCCGCTGGATCAGCGCCACGGTAGAGGGCACATCAAACGGCTTGCTGATGAAGTCGGTCATACCCACGGCCTGCGCGGCTTCCTGCTGCGATTTGAAGGCTCCGGCGGTCAGCGCCACGATCGGCAGGTCGTTGAACTGCGGCATGCGCCGCAATTGGCGGGTGGCCTCGATGCCGTCCAGGACCGGCATTTGCACGTCCATCAAAACCAGGTCCACATCGCCAGGGTGGGCCAGCAACCAATCCAGCGCGGCTTGGCCGTCCACAGCCAGGGTCACATCGGCCCCTTGCTGTTGCAGGATGCGGCGCGCCACTTCGCGGTTGATTTCACTGTCATCCACCACCAGCACCCGCACGCCCACCAGGCCCTGGCCCACCATCGGCGGCACAGTCCGGGGCACGCCCACGGTATGGGCGCGCCTGCGCTGTGCGTGCATGACCGCGTTGTAGAGCGTGGAGGTGGTGACGGGTTTGTTCAGAATCGCATCCACCATATCGGCCCCCGGCTGGCTGGCCAAGCTGGCCACCGAATAAGCAGTAGCCATGATGACGATGGGGCACTCGTCCTGCGGCACGCTGTCACGGATGGCCTGCGCGGTAGCAAGACCATCCATGCCGAGCATTTTCCAATCCAGTACCACCACGTTGGGCAGCTTGCCGCCCTTGCGCTCCCGCACCTGGGCCAGCACCGCCTCGCCGGAATCCACAGAGCTGACATGCCAGCCCAGGCCTTGGGCAATCTCCACCACGGCCCGCAGGGCAATCTGGCTGTCGTCGGCAAACAAGGCATCAATGCGGACCATGTCGGGCGAAGAAAAATCACTGTTGGGGATTTGCTGCAAGGGCACGGTGAACCAGAATTCGCTGCCCTCCCCCGGGGTGCTGGTCAAGCCAATCTCGCCCCCCATCAAGTCCACCAACTGGCGGCTGATGGCCAGCCCCAGCCCGGTTCCGCCAAAGCGGCGGGTGGTGGAACTGTCGGCCTGGGTAAAGGCCGAGAACACCTCGTTTTGCAGCGCCGGGGCAATCCCGATGCCGGTATCCACCACACTAAAGCGCAGGAGGACGGCATCTTCGTGCTCAGTGAGTAGCTCGGTGCGCAGCTCCACCCGGCCCGCATGGGTAAATTTGATGGCGTTGCTGGTCAGGTTGGTTAGCACCTGCTCCAGCCGCAAAGCATCGCCCTGCAACGCGCTAATGCCCGCAGGCAGCGGCTGGATGATGAGTTCAATATTTTTATTACCGGCGGCGATGCCCATAGCGCTGGCCAGGTTGTCCATCACATCGCCCATGCGAAACGGTGTGCGCTCTATCACCATGTGGCCGGCTTCGATTTTGGAGACATCCAATACGTCATTGATGATGCCCAGCAGCGAGCGGCCCGAGGCCCTTATCTTGCGCACCAGGTCGTGGGCGGTTGGGTCCATCTGCGCTTGCTCCAGCAGATAGGCCAGGCCCAAAATGGCATTCAGAGGCGAACGGATTTCGTGGCTCATATTGGCCAGAAACTCGGCCTTGCTGCGGTTGGCGGCCTCGGCCACATCGCGGGCCTGCAACATGGCCGCCTCGGCCTGCTTCTGGGCCGAAATATCCTGCACAAACAGCAAGGTGGCAGGCCCATCTGCCAGTACTACACGGGCGGTGGTTTTGAATACGGGGATTTGGGCGCCGTTTTTATCCAGACCCACGGCTTCAAACATTTGCTCCAGCGGCGAGTCCTCGCCCATCATGCGGACCTGGGTTTGCAGCAGCACCCGGGATTCCTCCGAAATCATGGCGCTCCACGGCAAACCAGACAGATCGTCCGTGGCCGAATACCCGTGCAGCGCACGGTAGCGGGGGTTGGAGTACACAAAGTGCCCGGCCCGAAAAATGGCGATGGCCAGCGGCGCGTCTTCAATCAGCGTGCGAAACCGGGCCTCGCTTTCGCGCAGGATGTGGGTCAGGCGGCGCTCGGTCACGTCCCGGAAGGTCAAAACCACCTGGTCTAACTGCCCATCGGCATCCAAAATGGGGGCCGTGCTGTACTCCAGAACCACCGACTGGCCGGTGTCTTTTCGGCGCACCCGCACCTCAAAGTCGCGCACAAACTGTGCCCCTCCGCCACGCAAGCTCACCCAGCTTTCGGGCGGCGCGAGCTCCCCGGTCGGTAGCGTGACTTCAATCTTCGAGCGCACCTCGTCCATCGGCGTTGCGGCATCAAAAAGGCCGTGGATACTGCGTGCAGCCCGGTTGACACGAACAATCTTCTGCTGGCGGTCAAAGACAAAAACGCCTTCCGTCATGTTGTCGAAAACCGCTTGCAAGCCATTGCGCGCGCGCACCACTTCTTGCTCCGCGATTTTCGCGGCCGTGATGTCCATGTGCGTGCCCATGATGGTGATGCCCCGGCCCTGGCTGTCGCGCTCAATGGCCTGGGCCCGCCCCAGAATCCACACCCAATGGCCCAAGCGGTGCTGAATCCGGTACGTCACATCGTAGAACGGCACGCTGCCATCCATGCAAGCTTCTCGCGCCGCGTGGTACGCGGATACATCCTCAAGATGGACGCGGCGGCACCAAAATTCCGGGTCACTGTGTATGTCCGCCCCGGCAAAGCCCAGCATGGCCAATGAGTTTTCATCAAAGGACCATGTACCGGTGACTGCGTGGTAGCTCCATAGTCCCAGGCTGGCACCCCGCAGTGCCAGTTTCAGCCGATCGGCGGCATCCAACCGGTCGCGGTCACGCTCAAACGCCTGGTCCTCCATGTGCGATCGCCGCTTTTGCCCCCACCACAGACCGCCCGCACACAACAAAACCAACATGGCATAGAACGCCCCATTGGTGATCGTCTGCCTTTGAAGAGGCGCGTAGATAGCCTTTAGATCACGGCCGATGCCTATCACCAGCCCTTTGTCCATTTGCAGGGCTGGCGGCTGGATGGTGCGCAGGGCCATCACCCGCAGTTCTGCGGTACCGGGGAGCCTGCCCGTCAACACATTACTGGCTTTTCCAGTCGCCAGATGCCGGTTGAAAAACGTCCCGGGTCGGTTGAAGCTCAGGCCGTCCATGTTGGCACGGGACGGAAAATTCAACAACTGCAGGCCATCGCTATGGAGCATAAAACCCCACACATCCGGGGCATAGATCACCGGGCGAAAAATACTGGTGAAATACTCGGGGTCAAGGACGGCGATCGCCAAGCCCGCAAACTCCCCTGCGGCACCGGGCACCATCCGGCCAACGCTGACGACCAAATCGTTGCGCAAGGATTTATAGGGAGCGGACACATACAGGGTGGCCCGATTCGGCCGCAACTGCACCGTCTTGAAATAGTCGCGCTGGCTAAAATCTACGCCGACCAGATCGGGGCTGTGCGCAGCAAGAACCACGCCCCGCACGTCCATCACCACCATGGCACGGATTCCCGGCATGGCATTGGTCAAAGCGCGTAATCGGCGGGACACGTCCACGGTATTCACCCCCGCCGGATCCAGCAGATAGTCCTGGATGACATCTTCCAGCGCCAAACTGGTCACGGCCAAATTGCCCTGGATGTCATTGGCAATCACATGCGCTTGCCCCTGCAAACGGTCTTCCTCGGTCGCCAGGATGCGGTCCACCTCGCCGAAGTACACGTAGGCAATGAAGGCACCAACCAATGCAAGGACCACCAACAGCAGCAGCCATTCAAGTAATTTGCGCTGTGCGACAAAACGCGTGGAGTGGTTGGGCATCAGGTCCATGCTAGTCCAATTTACCGGATACGGTGCTGAATTTGCATGTTTTCAAGCCCCCCATCGGGTATTCATATCCTCCATGTGCATAAAATCTTGACCCTCTCCCGAGCACATAAAAAACCGCCCGAAAGCACAAGGCCTTGGGGCGGTTGGATGCGGTGAACGCCGACCTAGAACGGAATATCGTCGTCCATATCGTCAAACCCGCTAGAGGCCCGGGCCGCTGGCGGAGGCGGTGCTTGGCGGGGTGCGGGCGCAGCCATCGGCGGACGACTGGCGGGGGCCGGAGCGGCCATCGGGCGGCGGGCGGGCGCGGGGGCCGGGCTGTTGTCGTAGCCGCCGCCGTTGTCGTAACCAGCGCCACCGCCGTTGTCATACCCGTCATTGCCGCCTTGCGGGCCACCCGCACCTTGGCGGGCACCCAGCATGGTCATTTCGCTGGCCATGATTTCGGTGATCGAGCGCTCTGCGCCGGTGGCGTCGTTGTACTTGCGGCTGCGGATCGAGCCTTCCACATACACCTGAGAGCCCTTACGCAGGTACTGCTCGACGATGCCTGCCAGCCCGCCGCGAAACACCACGCGGTGCCATTCGGTCAGCTCGCGGCGTTCGCCGGTTTGCTTGTCTTTCCAATTCTCGGTGGTGGCGATGGTGACGTTGGCCACCCGGTCGCCGCTGGGGAAGGTGCGCACCTCGGGGTCGCGGCCCAGGTTGCCGACGATGATGACTTTGTTGACGGATGCCATGTTGAATTCCTCTAGAGGGGATGGATTATGCGTTCTTAATCGGCGCTTGCATGGGCCATGCAACAGCAAGCCACACCAGCATGGCCAGCCCGCATGCAGTGAACAGGCTGTGTGTGCCGCCCCATTTCAGCAGCGCACCACCGCCCAAGCCGCCGATAAAAAAGCCTAGCGATTGCAGCGTGTTGTACACCCCCAGCGCAGCGCCGCGCACAGGGGCCGGGGCCAGGCGGGAAGCCAGGCTGGGCTGGCTGGCCTCCAGCACGTTGAAACCGCAAAAGAACAAAAACAGCAGCGTGGAAAGCGTGCTGACCTGCGGCACATCCGCAACCCACCACAAGCCGACCTGCACCAGCGCGATCAGCCCAATCGCCGCCAAAAACACCGCCCGCAAATGGCCACGGCGCTCCAACGGGAACAGGCTGCCGCCCATCACCAAAAACGAGCCCAGCACGGCGGGCAGGTACACCCACCAGTGGTGGGCTTTGTCCAGCCCGGCCTGCACCAGCAGCGCGGGTATGGCTATCCACATCGCCAGTTGCACGGCGTGCAGAATAAACACGCCCAGGTTCAGCCGCATCAGCCCGGCATGGGCAAGCACCTCGACCAACTTGCCGCGCGGCTGGTTTTTGTGTTCCAGCGGCTCGGGCGGCACCACCCACAGCACCACGGTGGTGCCGATCAGCGCCAAGCAGCCCGTGAGTGCGAACAAGCCCGTCAACCCCACCAGCGCCGTCAACGCCGGGGCCAACACCAGCGACAGAGCAAACATCAGCGCGATGCTGCTGCCCACCAGCGCCATCGCCTTGGTGCGCACCGCGTCCCGGGTTTGGTCCGCCAGCAGCGCGGTGACTGCGGCGGAAATGGCCCCCGCGCCTTGCACCGCGCGGCCCAGCATCAGCCCATTCAAACTGCTCGCCATTGCGGCCAAAAAGCTGCCCGCCGCAAACAGCAGAAGACCCAAAATAATCACCCGTTTGCGGCCAAAGCGGTCAGATGCCATGCCAAACGGCAGTTGCAACACACCCTGCGTCAGTCCGTAAATGCCCATCGCCAAGCCCACGCGGGCCGGGTCGTCGCCACCGGGGAACTTGGCCGCCTCCAATGCAAACACGGGCAAAACAAGGAACAAGCCGAGCATGCGCAGCGCAAAAATACTGGCCAACGACAGACTGGAACGCAACTCCAGCCGAGTCATGGCCGCCGGTGCGGATGGGGGAGAAAAAGTGGCAGAGGGGTGGGACACGCAAAGCACCATAAGTGTGGGCAGACAGACAGTTTGCGATTGTCTATCATCGCGGGTTACCCCCTAAGTGGCTCCACCTTGAACTCTGCCCTCCCCGACACCGCTTCTGACGGCATGTACCTCCGCAATGCCTTGCAGTTACAACGCATCAGCATCCGTGGCGCACGTACCCACAACCTGAAGAACATCGACCTGGACATCCCGCGCAACCAGCTGGTGGTGATCACCGGGCTGAGCGGCTCGGGCAAGTCCAGCTTGGCGTTTGACACCCTGTACGCCGAGGGCCAGCGCCGTTATGTGGAGAGCCTGAGCACCTACGCCCGGCAGTTCTTGCAGCTGATGGACAAGCCGGATGTGGACCTGATTGAAGGCCTGAGCCCGGCCATCTCCATCGAGCAAAAAGCCACCAGCCACAACCCGCGTTCCACCGTGGGCACGGTGACCGAGATCCACGACTACCTGCGCCTGCTGTTCGCCCGCGCGGGCACGCCCTACTGCCCCGACCACGACCTGCCCCTGCAAGCCCAAACCGTGAGCCAGATGGTGGACGCGGTGCTGGCCCTGCCGGTCGATTCCCGCCTGATGGTGGTGGCCCCCATTGCCCGCGAGCGCAAGGGCGAATACGCCGACGTGTTTGCCGACATGCAGGCCCAGGGCTACGTGCGCTTTCGGGTGGACGGCGAAACCTTCGAGTTCGACGCGCTGCCCAAGCTGAAAAAGACCGAAAAGCACAACATCGACGTGGTGATTGACCGCGTCAAAGTGCATGGCGACACCGAACCCCAAGCGATGGCCGCCCAGCGCCAGCGGCTGGCCGAAAGCTTTGAAGCCTCGCTGCGGCTGGCCGAGGGCAAGGCCATCGTGGTGGAGATGGCCTCGGGCCAAGAGCATTTATTCAACGCCAAGTTCGCCTGCCCGATTTGCAGCTATTCGATCAGCGAACTGGAGCCGCGCCTGTTCTCGTTCAACTCGCCCGTGGGGGCCTGCCCGGCCTGCGACGGCTTGGGCATGCAAGAAGTGTTCGACCCGACCCGGGTGGTGGCCTTTCCGTCACTCAGCCTGGCCAGCGGGGCCATCAAGGGCTGGGACCGGCGCAACGCCTACTACTTCGCCCTGCTGGAGAGTCTGGCCAAGCACTACAAATTTGACATTGAGCAAGCCTTTGAAACCTTGCCCGCCGAGGTGCAGCAAGCGCTGCTGCACGGCTCGGGCGAGGAAGACATTGCCTTCCACTACCTGATGGACACCGGCCCCACGGCGGGCAAAAAGCTGCGCAAAAAGCACCCCTTCGAGGGCATCATCCCCAACATGCAGCGGCGCTACCGCGAGACCGATTCCAACCTGGTCCGCGAAGACCTGGCCCGCTACCGCACCACCCAGCCCTGCGTCACCTGCGGCGGCTCGCGGCTCAAACGCGAAGCCCGGCATGTGAAGGTGGGCGAAGGCAGCCAGGCCCGCGCCATCTTCGAGATCAGCCACACCACGCTGCGCGACTGCTTTGCGTACTTCAGCACCCTGAAAATGGGCGGTGCCAAGGGCGAAATCGCCGACAAAATCGTGCGCGAAATCGGCCTGCGGCTGAAGTTTTTGAACGACGTGGGCCTGAACTACCTGAGCCTGGACCGCAGCGCTGAAACCCTGAGCGGCGGCGAATCCCAGCGCATCCGGCTGGCATCGCAAATCGGCTCCGGCCTGACCGGTGTGATGTATGTGCTGGACGAGCCCAGCATCGGCCTGCACCAGCGTGACAACGACCGCCTGATCGCCACCCTGCAACACCTGCGCGACATTGGCAACAGCGTGCTGGTGGTGGAGCACGACGAAGACATGATGCGCGCCGCCGACCATGTGATCGACCTGGGCCCCGGCGCAGGCGTGCACGGCGGGCGCATCATGGCGCAGGGCACGTTTGACGAGGTCAAGGCGAATCCCAACTCGCTTACCGGCCAGTATCTGGCGGGCACCCTGAAGATCGACGTGCCCGCCGAGCGCCAAAAACCCAGCCACGGCTGGCTGTCCATCGTCGGTGCCACCGGCCACAACCTGAAAAGTGTCAACGCCGAGTTTCCGGTGGGCCTGTTCACCTGCGTGACAGGCGTGTCGGGCTCCGGCAAGTCCACCCTGGTCAACGACACGCTGTACACCGCCGTGGCCCGCCAGCTCTACCGCGCCCATGATGAGCCCGCCGAACACAGCGAGATCATCGGCATCGAGCAGTTCGACAAGGTCATCAACGTAGACCAGTCGCCGATTGGCCGCACGCCGCGTTCCAACCCGGCCACCTACACGGGCCTGTTCACCCCCATCCGCGAGCTGATGGCCGAGGTACCGATGGCCCGCGAACGCGGCTACGGGCCGGGGCGCTTCAGCTTCAACGTGGCCGGGGGCCGCTGCGAGGCTTGCCAGGGCGACGGCATGGTCAAGGTGGAAATGCACTTTCTGCCCGATGTGTACGTACCCTGCGACGTGTGCCGGGGCCAGCGCTACAACCGCGAAACGCTGGAGGTGCTGTACAAGGGCAAAAACATCGCGCAAATCTTGGAGCTGACGGTCGAGGCCGCCTACACCTTCTTGCAAGCCGTGCCCACCATCGCCCGCAAGCTGCACACCCTGCTGGACGTGGGCCTGAGCTACATCAAGCTGGGCCAGTCGGCCACCACGCTGTCGGGTGGCGAGGCGCAGCGGGTCAAGCTGGCGCTGGAACTTAGCAAGCGCGACACCGGCCGCACGCTGTACATCCTGGACGAACCCACCACCGGCCTGCACTTTGCCGACATTGCCCTGCTGCTCAAGGTGCTGCACCAGCTGCGCAGCGCGGGCAACACCATCGTGGTGATCGAGCACAACCTGGACGTGATCAAAACCGCCGACTGGCTGATCGACATGGGCCCCGAGGGCGGCGCAGGCGGCGGCATGGTGGTGGGCGTGGGCACGCCGGAAGAGATTGCGGCCAATCCGGCCAGCCATACCGGTAAATACCTGGCCCGGCTTTTATAAACCAAATAGGCTGCTAGCGCATACAAAACCTGCGCAGGCAGCTATCTATTTAGGAGTAATGATGGAGGGGTTGTACGGGTGATAGCCAATGGGGGTCAGATCATCCACGCGCACTGAAAAGTTGGTTTTGCAGACCCGCTCAATCGCGTGCTTGCTCTGACCCCTATTGGCGGTTGAACACTCCAAAGATGAGCTCGGCGTAGCAGGCATAGAGGGGATGGATAGAGGCGCGGGCGGTTGGTTTGCGGTGCGGCACGGAGAACCGCCCAGAGGGGTCAGAGCACAAATGCGGGTGGTGATGGCTCTGTCTCAGCCACCATCCAGCGCGCAATTGTGATCTGACCCCACTGGGCTATCTATTTGGAAGTAAAAAAGCTTTTCGCCGCCAGCACCCGGCGCAGCAGGCCCAACACCGTGCCCGGCTGCCACACCTGTACGGCACGCCAGCCGCGCCAGAGGAAGAAGCCGCGCTTGGCCCAGCGCCATACGCCTTTGGGTTTGAGCAGCAGCAGGCCGGCCGCCAGCGCCGACATGGCCAGGGGCCGCTCTCGCACGTAAGCGATGGCTTCGGCCACCAGTGCACTCAGGGTACTACCGGCCCTGGACACGCGCTGCAACGGGGCTAGATCGCGGACCAGGTTGGCCCGCTGGGCCTGGATGCGCTCGGTCAAGCGGGCGCGCTCCTGGTCGAGTTCAGCGCGGGTCTTGGCCATGCTCGCTTGCGGCTTTGAGTTGGCGCAGGTCTTCTTGCAGCTCAGCCAGACTGCCCGCAAAAATGCCATCGAACGACCGCGTGGAGCGGCGCAGCTTGGCAAAGCACAGGGCCGCAGCCCCCAAAAACAGTACGATTAGCGCCGCCAGCACCAGCACCCGCTGGTCCCACAGCAAGATGACCACCAGTCCCACCACCAGCAGCACGCCCAAGCCCGCACAGGCCACCATCGCCAGTACCAGGGTCAGCTCGCGCAGGGCGCGGTGCTTCTCAGTCAGGATCTCATTGCCCAGCAGCTGTAGGCGCGTGTGCGCCATAGCCAGCAGGGTGATGGGGATGTTTTTTAACGCGGCGAAAGGGCCGCCGCCAGATGCGCTACGCATACGGAACCCGGTGGGGGTTCTGCAAGGCAGTTTTAGCGGCGACCAATGATCAGACCGACCAGCAGGCCCACCGCTGCGGCCACGCCGACTGCCGTCCAGGGGGATTCGTGCACGTAGTCGTCGGTGGCGCGGGCGGCCTTTTTGGTGTGGTGGCGCAACGCGGCTTCGGCATCGACCAGACGCTCGCGGGCATCGCTCAGGCGGGCCTTGACGCGGGCGCGCAACTGGCTGATTTTGTCGCCGGTCTGGTCGGCGGTGTCGCTCAGCATTTCTTCGGCTTCGGAGATCACTGACTTGATGTCGCTGACCAGTTGTTCCTGGGTGTCAATGGCGGCTTGGAAGGCTTTGGACATGTGCGTCTTTCGGTTAGGTTTGGATGGGATAAAGGTTAGCAGATCGGCCTCGCCATTTTCTGCTTTCCCATTCACTTACTGACATTTAGAAACACTTTGGCGCCAAGGGAAAATCCTGTTTAAAACGCAGACCAATCGTCGTCACCCCCCTGGCCGGGGGCGGCCCGCTTGGGGGCGCTGATGGCGGCGGGTTTTTTGGCGACGGGGGCGGCCGTCTTGCTGCCGAGCGCGGCTCTGGCTGGCGCGGCAACCTGCTTGGGCGGCACCGCCATCTTGCGGGCAGGGGCGGCCACCGGGCGCGCGGGCACAGCCTGCTTGGCGGGGGCGTGGCGGGTGGTTTGGCTGTTGGCCTGGCTGGTAGCTTGATTTTGGCCCAGCTTGAACACGGCCACGGCCCCCACCAGATCGTCGGCCTGGTTTTGCATGCTGCTGGCGGCGGCGGCCATTTCTTCGACCAGGGCGGCGTTTTGCTGGGTGGCCTGGTCGATCTGGGTGATAGCGTCACCAATTTGCGACACACCGGCACTTTGCTCGCTGCTGGCGGCGCTGATCTCGCCCACGATGTCGGTCACCCGGCGGATGGAGCTCACCACCTCGGCCATCGTGGTGCCGGCCTTGTCCACCAGCACGGTGCCCTGCTCCACCCGCGCCACGCTGGCGGAGATCAGCAGCTTGATTTCTTTAGCGGCCTCGGCACTACGCCCGGCCAAACTGCGCACTTCACTGGCCACCACGGCAAAGCCCCGGCCTTGCTCGCCCGCGCGGGCGGCTTCTACGGCGGCATTCAGCGCCAGGATATTCGTCTGGAAGGCGATGCCGTCGATCACGCCAATGATGTCGGATATCTTTTTGGAGCTTTCGTTGATGCCCTGCATGGTGGTGACCACCTCGGCCACCACGTCACCGCCTTGCACGGCCACGGTGCTGGCGCTCATGGCCAGTTGGTTGGCCTGGCGGGAGTTGTCGGCGTTTTGTTTGACGGTGGCCGACAGCTCCTCCATGCTGGCGGCGGTTTCTTCCAGTGCGCTGGCCTGCTTCTCGGTGCGGGCGCTGAGGTCGTGGTTGCCCAGGGCGATTTGCTGGCTGGCACTGGCCACGCTCTCTGAGCTTTGCCGTACATGCGACACCAGCTTGACCAGGCTGGCCTGCATCACCACCATGCGCGCCACCACGCTGGTCTGGTCGCCCGCTTTAACCACGATGTGGCGCGACAGGTCGCCCTCGGCAATGGCACTGGCATCTGCGGCCAGGGCAAAGGGCTCACCGCCCAAAGGCCGGATGATGCTGCGCGCCAGCACGCCGCCAATGGCATAGATCAGCAGTACCGCCAGCACCACCAGCACGATGGTGACTGTGCGGCTGTGCGCCACCAGCGCGTGGCTTGCGTCATGGGTGACTTTGCCCTGGACCACCGTTTCGTTCAGCAGCTCAGACAGCAAATCGTCTGCCACCTTGAAGCTGGCCACCGCCTCGCCCTTCATCACCCGCATGGCTTCGTCGGTTTTATTCTCGGAACCGAACGCCATCACCTTGGCTGCGCTGGCCAGATACGTGGGCCACGCGGCATCAAATTTATCCAGCAACCCCACTTCTTTGGGGGTGAGATGGCTTTTGCGGTACTGCCCCAGCAGCTTCTTCATTTCCGCATCGTGCTTCTTCATCTCTTCGCCGATTTTGTCCATGCCGGCTTTTTCGGGCTCGATAACGTAGTGGTAGAGCCCACGGTTGTGGTTGATGGCCTGCAAGTTGGCGTTGCCGATGTCGGCTACCGGCACCAGGTTGTCTTCGTACAGGCTGGTGAGCATGCCGTTGACCTCGGCGGTGCGCGCCATGCCCAGCAGGCCCAGGGCCAAGGCAATGCAAGCTGAGATGATGGCCATCGCCAACAATCGGGAACTGACTTTGGTGTGTTCTAAAAATCGCATGGGTGACTCCTACAGATAGGTAAATGGACCGGGCACAAACGCAATGGCCTGTAATGGGACAGGACGTGTAAATTAGTGTAAATGGAGAGTGTTGGTATAGCCAGCGTGATTTAGTGCACACAAGGGCATGCGGCCCCGACCGGTTGGAAAACCCAGCGCCCCGCCACTACACTGACAGCTATGCGAGGCACACCATGAAAAAACAACAGCCGGAACGGTTTTGGGAAGTAGACCTGGGCGCGCTGCTGGTGCTCTGGTGGAACGATATTTCCACCTTCGTCAAAACCGCAGTGATGTTTTGCGCCCTGGCACTGCCGGTGCTGATTCCGGCGTTGATCATGTGGCTGATGCTGGTCAACAACATCAGCTTCGAGACGGTGCCCTGACTTAAGAACAAGCCCTTAGCGCCCCGCCTCGCACCTAGCGGCTCATGGCGGCTACTGGTTGCCGATGATGGTGAACAGCTCGCCCCGTACGGTGGGGTCGGCCATGTACTTGGCATACAGCGGGCCCATCTTGCGCACAAATGGCGAGAAATCAGACACCGTGGCAATCTGCGCACCTTCTTTGGTGACGCTGGCACGGGCCAGGGCCACCCGCTTGCTCCACAGATCGCGCATCAGCAGGGCCGAAGCCTGCCCAGCCTTTTGAAACACCGCCTGGTCGGCACTGCTGAGCTTGGCCCAGAGCTTGGCAGACACCACCAGCGCCTCGGGCGAGACGGTGTGGTTGGTCAGGTAGACGTACTTGGCCACTTTGTAATGCCCGGCGGACTCGTACGAGGGCATGTTGTTTTCGGCGCAGTCCACGGTTTTTTGCTGCAAGGCGGCGGACACGTCTTTGTACGGCAGCGCCACCGGCGTGGCCCCCAGCAGCTTGACCATGTCGAAGTAGACCTCGGACTGTTGCACCCGGATCTTTTGCCCCACCAGGTCGGCCCCGGTGGTGACGGGTTTACTGGTGCAGTAGAACGAGCGGGCACCGCCGTCGTACCAGCCCAGCACCACAAAACCGGCATCGGCCAGCTTGGCGGCCAGGCGCGTGCCCAGCGGGCCATCCAGGTAGCGGAACATGTGCGCCGAGTCAGTGAACAAAAACGGCAGGGTAAAGGCCTTGAGTCCGGGCACCACGTCAGACAGCGGTGCCGAGCTGAATTCGGCCAGGTCTAGCTCACCCGACTTGAGCATCTGCACGGCCTTGGGCTGGTCTCCCAAGCTGCCGTTGGAGTGCAGGGTGATTTTGTATTTGCCGCCAGAGGCCCGGTCTACCTCGGCCACAAAGCTCTTCATTGCCTCGGTCACGGGATAGCCATCGGGGTGGATATTCCAGGCCCGCAGGGCGGTTTGGCCCCACCCGGCACCGGCGGCCAAAAGCAGACTGGTAGCGATGGCGGTGCGCAATGTATGGCTCATAGGATCTCGGGCTAAGGGGATGTACTGGGCTGGATGAAGCCCATCGAACCGATGCGGGTAGCAGCGGCCTGGGCGTTTTTACTATTTATAGAAAAACAGCCTCTATCGCATATGTTACCTGCGCTAGTAGCTATTATTTTTACAGTGCCCGTGCGGCCTGCAAAGTATCGCGCGTGTCTTGCGCCACGCGGCGGGCGGCATCGGCGAAGTCGTCGCCGCTGGACGCATACAGGATGGCGCGGGACGAGTTGACGACCAGCGGGCCGTTGGCCGTCCAGCCCGCCTGCACGGTGGCGCGGGCATCGCCGCCCTGCGCACCCACGCCGGGCACCAGCAGCGGCACCGTGGGGGCCAGGGCGCGCACCCGGGCAATTTCTGCCGGGTAGGTGGCACCCACCACCAGGCCGAGCTGGCCGTTCAGGTTCCACGGGCCTTGGGTGAGCTGGGCAATGTGTTCAAACAGCCGGGGTTGGCCGGGCACATCGGCCAGGCGCTGGGGTTGCAGATCGTCGCCCCCGGGGTTCGAGGTGCGGCACAGCAAAAATGCGCCCTTGCCGGGGTATTTCAAATACGGCTGAACCGAGTCAAACCCCATAAACGGCGACAGGGTGACCGCATCCGCGCAGTAGCGCTCGAAGGCTTCGATGGCGTACTGCTCGGCGGTGGAGCCGATGTCGCCACGCTTGGCATCCAGAATGATCGGCACCTGCGGCGCGACACGGCGGATGTGGGCCACGATGCGCTCCAGCTGGTCCTCGGCGCGGTGGGCGGCAAAGTAGGCAATTTGCGGCTTGAAGGCAATGGCCAGGTCGGCCGTGGCATCGACGATGCGGTTGCAGAAGTCGGCAATCTTGCTGGCATCGCCGCGCCATGCGCCGGGAAAGCGTTCGGGGTCTGGGTCCAGCCCGACGCAGAGCATGGAGGCATTGCGCTGCCCGGCGGTGTGGAGCATGTCTAGGAAGTTCATAACGGCGAATTTTACGAGTGGCTTGCACAATGCCCGGTAACCCCCAATTGCTGCGTTTACAGAAAGCCCCACCGCATGCCCGCCATCCTGCAAGTCCAGCCCCTCGGCTTCCCCTGGCCCACCATCGACCCGTTTCTGTTCTGCGCCTACCACGACGATGCCTACCCGCAGGCCAACCCGCAAATGGGCCCGGCCACCTCGCTGGCAGGCCGCGCCATCCGGCAAGATTTCAGCCGCAAGGACGGCTGGAGCATGTACCACGGCGATGTGGTGCCGGGGTTTCCGCCGCACCCGCACCGGGGGTTCGAGACCGTCACCATCGTCCGCCAGGGGCTGGTAGACCACGCCGATTCGCTGGGGGCCAGCGCCCGCTACGGCGCAGGCGACGTGCAGTGGCTGACCACCGGGGCGGGCATCGTGCACGCCGAGATGTTTCCGCTGCTCGACACCGGCGCGCCGAATCCGCTGGAGCTGTTCCAGATATGGCTGAATCTGCCCGCCCGCAACAAGATGGTCGCGCCGCACTTCACCATGTTCTGGCAACACGAAGTGCCCCGCACCACCTTCACCGACGCGGCGGGTTTGACCACCGAGGTGCTGGTAACGGCGGGCAGGTTGGCCGACGCGAATCCACCCGCCCCACCGCCCGACTCCTGGGCCGCCCAGCCCGAGGCCGATGTCGCCATCTGGACCATCACCCTGGCCCCCGGTGCCCGCTGGGCCCTGCCTGCGGCCCTGGGCGCAGAGACCCAGCGACAGCTGTATTTCTTCAAGGGCCAATCGCTGGTGGTAGATGGGCAAGCCGTGACCCACCACGCCGCCATCCGCCTGCACGCCGGGGTGGCCGTGGAACTGGTCAACGGCCCTGCGATGAGCGAATGCCTGCTGCTGCAAGGCCGCCCGCTGAACGAACCGGTGGCCCAGTACGGCCCGTTTGTGATGAACACGCGCGCCGAAATCGAACAGGCGATGGCCGACTACCGCCGCACCCAGTTCGGCGGCTGGCCCTGGGGCGACGCCGAGCCGGTACACGGCCGCGACCCCGCGCGGTTTACGCAAATGCTGGGCGGGGAGAAGGTGTTGGCGGATAAATAGGGGTCTGACCCCTATTTATTTTTATAGCTGCTGACGCAATTAGACAAAGGGCTACGGGCATTTTTTATGCTTCACCCATAATGCCTGCTTCTCCACCACCCTCCCTCTGCTATGGCCACTTTGATTCCCGCACTCAGCGCTTGCGTGGCCCGTATGACGCAGGGCGAGCGGCGGCTGGCGGAGCGGCTGGAGGCCAAGCTGGATGCCGATTACCTGCTGTGGTTTGACGTGCCGGTGGGGCCGCGCCAAAGCCACCCCGACTTTGTGGTGCTGCACCCCCGGCGCGGGCTGCTGATTTTGGAGGTGAAAGACTGGCGGCTGGCTACCATCGTTCGGGCCAATAAAAGCACCTGGGACATCCTGCCCGGCGGCGATCCCAAAACCGTAGACAACCCCATTGAACAGGCCCGCCACTACGCCTTGCAGGTGGTCGATGCCCTTAAGCGCGACCCGCCACTGGTGCAAGCCGATGGCCGCCACCAGGGCAAGCTGCGCTTTCCGTGGAGCTTTGGCGTGGTGTTCAGCCACATCACCCGCAAGCAATTTACCGATGCCGGGCTGGACCAGGCGATTGCACCGAACCGGGTGGTGTGCTCGGACGAGATGACCGAAGGCGTGGACCCGGAGGAGTTTCAGAGCCGCCTGTGGGATATGTTCCCGTACGACATGCTGGGCGGTGCGCTGTCGCTGCCGCAGATCGACCGGGTGCGCTGGATTTTGTTCCCCGAGGTGCGGGTACCGGAGCAAGCCGCTCCGCAAGACGACGATGCCGACCTGCCCGGCATCATGCGGGTGATGGACATCCAGCAAGAGCAGTTGGCCCGCAGCCTGGGCGACGGCCACCGGGTGATCCACGGCGTAGCGGGCTCAGGCAAGACCATGATCTTGGGCTACCGCGCCGAGTACCTGGCCCGCGCCGCTGCCGAGGGCAAACCGGTGCTGGTGCTCTGCTACAACGAGCCGCTGGCAGGCAAGCTGGCCGCCAGCATGGCAGCCAAGGGCATTGCCGACCGGGTGCACGCCCGGCATTTCCACAAATGGTGTTACGACCAGTTGGTAGCCTACGGGCAGGCGTTGCCGCACGATGGTGGCGTTTTCTCGGACGAACTGGTGGAGCATGTGGTCCGCGCCGTGGACCGCCGCCAGATACCGTCGGGCCAGTACCAGGCGATATTGATCGACGAGGGCCACGACTTCAAACCTGCCTGGTTCAAGCTGGTCACCCAAATGGTGGACCCGCACACCAACAGCCTGCTGGTGCTGTACGACGACGCGCAAAACATCTATGAGCGCGCCCGTAGTAAACAGTTCAGCTTCAAAAGCGTGGGCATCCAGGCGCAGGGCCGCACCACGGTGCTGAAGATCAACTACCGCAACACCCAGCAGATTTTGCACACCGCCAGCCTGATCGCCGCCGAGCTGCTGTCCGCCCAGGACATGGACGACGACGGCATCCCGCTGCTGCGTCCGGTCAGCTGTGGCCGCGAAGGCCCGCCGCCGCAGATCATCCGCCTGCCCCATTTGCGTGCCGAGGCCAGCGCCGTGGCCGATGCCCTGGTGGCCGCCCACCAACAGGGCCACGCCTGGGGCGACATGGCGATTTTTTGCCACCACCACTGGCAGCTGGATGAGCTGGCCCGCCCGCTGCGGATGCGCAAACTGCCCTTCCAGCTGCGCCGGGGCACGGGCAGCCACAACTTCAACCCGCTGGCCGACAGCATCAAGCTGATGACCATGCACGCCAGCAAAGGGCTGGAATTTGCCGTGGTAGCCCTGCCCGGCGTCGGCCAGATGCCCACCAAAACGGCAGATGAACGCGCCGAAGCCCAGCTGTTCTACGTCGCCGCCACCCGCGCCACGCACCAGCTGGTGGTTACCGTGAGTGGCGATGGCAGTTTTGGTCAGCGGCTGGCCCCGCTGGCCTTGCAATCAAATTAATAGCTGCTTGCGCAGTTTCTATATGCGCTAGAGCCGTAAATCATATAAATTTATACCCATTGAATCCACCCGAAAATGGGGTTCTTGTGGCGCGCCATGTTGGCATGCGCGATACTTGTAGCGCAGTTTGCATTAAGGAGAAATTCACTATGAGCGCTGTTTCCATTCGCCTCCCCGATGATGTATCCACACGTCTGCAAGATTTGGCGCAACTCACCGGGCGCAGCAAGACTTTCTACATGGTCGAGGCCATCCGCGAGCATTTGGATGACTTGGAAGATTTGTACATTGCCGAGAAGCGCTTGGTTGAAATTCGGGCCAATCGCAGCAAAACCCACAGCCTAGAAGATGTGGAGCGCAGCCTTGGCCTGGCAAATTAAATTTGACGATGCGGCCGCGAAGGACCTGGCAAAGCTGGACCGACAGGTCGCCAAACGGATTGTTCAATTCTTGCGCGACCGCGTGGCCGTGCTGGACGACCCACGCAGCATTGGCGAAGCCCTCAAGGGCTCCAAGTTAGGTGAATTTTGGAAGTACCGCGTAGGTGACTACCGGGTGATCAGCTGTATCGAGGACGGTGCGCTGCTCATCTTGGTGCTGAGAATTGGGAACCGCCGCGAGGTCTACCGGTAAATCGCGTGCACGAGAATACGCCCCGTACCTTATCCATCCACTCCCTTCTTGATACTTTTGACCCCATGAAAATCGAAAAAAACACCGCCGTCACCCTGCGCTACAAAGTGGCAGATGCCAAAGGCCTGCTGATTGAAGCGCCCAAAGACCCGATGGTCTACCTGCACGGTGGCTACAACAACACCCTGCCCAAGATCGAAGCCGCCCTGGAAGGCCGCGTGGCGGGCTACGCCGTGACGCTGGATTTGCAGCCCGAAGATGCCTTCGGCCTGCGCGACGAATCGCTGGCCCGCAGCATCCCCAAGAGCGAGTTTCCGGCCGGCGTGAAGGTGGGCGGCCAGCTCAAAGGGGTGAACGACGACGGTGCCGAGCAAATCTACAACGTGGTCAAGATCAAGGGCGACCAGGTGCTGCTGGACGGCAACCACGCGCTGGCGGGCAAGGCGCTGCGCTTTACCGTCACCGTGACCGGCGTGCGGGCGGCATCCGAGGAAGAGATTACCCACCAACACGTACATGGCGAGCACGGCCACCACCATTAATTTCTGAGGAAACCGCACCATGACCACCCCTTCCGCCGTGATCGCCCCCCGCGACAAAGCCGACATCCTGGCCCAGGCCCTGCCCTACATCCGCAAGTTCCACGGTAAAACGATGGTCATCAAGTACGGCGGCAACGCCATGACCGACCCGGCGCTGCAACAGGCGTTTGCCGAAGACGTGGTGCTGCTCAAGCTGGTCGGCATCAACCCGGTGGTGGTGCACGGCGGCGGCCCGCAAATCGAGGCGGCACTGGGGCGATTGGGCAAAAAGGGCCAGTTCATCCAGGGCATGCGCGTCACCGATGCCGAGACCATGGAAGTGGTCGAATGGGTACTGGCGGGCCAGGTGCAGCAAGACATCGTGGGCCTGATCAACCAGGCCGGTGGCAAGGCCGTGGGCCTGACCGGGCGTGACGGCGGCATGATCCGCGCCAAGCAACTGCGCCTGGCAGACAACGAAGACCCCAACATCCAGTACGACATCGGCCAGGTGGGCGACATCGAGAGCATCGACCCCAGCGTGGTCAAGGCGCTGCAAGACGACGCGTTTATCCCCGTCATCAGCCCCATCGGCTTTGGGGCCGACAACACCAGCTACAACATCAACGCCGACGTGGTGGCGGGCCGCTTGGCGATTGAGCTGCAAGCCGAAAAGCTACTGATGCTGAGCAACATCCCCGGTGTACTCAATAAGGCGGGTGAACTGCTGCCCGACCTGACCGCCCAAGACATCGACGGCCTGTTTGCCGACGGCACGCTGTCGGGCGGCATGCTGCCCAAGATTGCCGGTGCGCTGGATGCCGCAAAGAGCGGTGTCAAGGCCGTGCACATCATCGACGGCCGCGTGCCGCACGCGCTGCTGCTGGAGATCCTGACCGAGCAGGCCTTCGGCACCATGATCCGGTCCCACTAAATGGCGCTGGATGTCCTTGAAGAAGCCCCCCGCAAGCGCCCCAAGCCGGGCGAACGCCGGGTGCAAATTCTGCAAACCCTGGCGGCCATGCTGGAGCAACCGGGTGCCGAGCGCATCACCACCGCCGCGCTGGCGGCCCGGCTGGACGTGAGCGAGGCCGCGCTGTACCGGCACTTTGCCAGCAAGGCGCAGATGTTTGAGGGACTAATCGAGTTCATCGAGCAGTCGGTGTTTTCGCTGGCCAACCAGATTGTGGCCACCGCCGGTGATGCAGAGGGCGCACTGCAAGCCCGGCGCATCGTCTCGGTGCTGCTGCAATTTGGCGAAAAGAACCCCGGCATGGCCCGGGTGATGGTGGGCGACGCGCTGGTGTTTGAAAACGAACGCTTGCAGCAGCGCATGAACCTGTTTTTCGACAAGATCGAGGCCACCTTGCGCCAGTGCCTGCGGGCAGCGCAACCGGCCAGCGACACCCCGACGGTGGATACGCAGGTGCAGGCTTCGGTGCTGGTGGCATTTGCGATGGGCAGCTTGCAGCGCTTTACCCGCTCGGGCTTTCAACGCTTGCCCACCGAGCGGCTGGATGCAAGCCTACGCAAGTTGCTATCCAATTAATAGCTGCTTGCGCAATAGGGATATGCGCCAGAGGCCGATTTAATGCCTAAGCGGCAGTAGCGGCTTTGAAGGGCTTGGCGGTAGGTTTGGTATAGGGTTTGGTGTTGAACTTGCCGTGCGGCAGACTGGCCAAGCGCGAAAACAGGCGGCCACAGTAGCCGTCAATGCCCAGGCATTTGTTCAGCTCGTCTACCGGCAGCGGGCCGGACACCACCACGATGTCATTGGCGTAGTCTTGCGCCCCGGCCGCCCGCAGCTTGCGGCGAGCGCCCATCGCCCAAGACTGGATGCGGGTGGGGTTGCCGTGCTGGTGCAGCTCGCCGGTGCTCACATCAAACGCAATGGCGACCGTGTCGGTCTTCAAACGAAAGCGACGCTCCCCCGTGACCGCGCTCGGAGGCGTGTCCATGTCGTACAGGTAGTAGCTGCCGCCTTTGAGTTGGTATTGCAATTCCATAGCGATTACGGGGATTTGCTGCATTGTGGCGCAGTTTGGTCCGGCCAAACGCTTTGAAACCGCCACCACCCCCGGTTAAATAAGCGGCAACACCTGCGTTCAGGCACAAACCCGACCCACAGATGTTGCACGCGTCTGACCGTTTTACAAGGCGTTGCGGGCGGCCACAGCGGTGTCGGGGAAGTCGCTGAACAAGCCGTCTACGCCCAGCTGGAAGAACTTGGTGTATTCGGCCTTGGGGTCACCCTTGTAGTCGGAGGCCAGGCGCTTGGCTTCGCTGCGGAAGGTGTAGGGGTGCACGGTCAGCCCGGCGGCATGGGCATCGGCCACCAGGCTGGTGGCGGGCAGCAGGGTGCGGTCGCGCTCATCGACTGCGCCGTCGCCGTTCACGTCGTCGGCCTTGCCATCGCCATTGGCATCCGTGCCTTTGGAGCTGAGGATGTAGACCTTCCAGGGGCCAATGCCGTCGGCGTAGGTTTTGATTTCTTTCAGGCCCGCTGGCGTCAGCATGGTGATGAAGGTGGCGGCGTTACTGGCTACGGCGAAGTCGTACGGTTTGTCGTACGGGGCGGCCAGGGTCACTTGGCCGGCCAGGTTCACATCGTCGGCATCAATCAGCTGCACCAGGCGCACGGCGGTTTTGGTGCGCAGGTATTTGAGGTTGGACACTTCAAACGACTGCACGATGACGGGCGAGTCTTTTTTGGTGTATCCATAGCTATCCAGAATGGCCAGCAAGCGGTCTTCCAGCTTCAAATTCAAGCCCACGTGGAAGGTGGGGTGCTTGGTTTCGGGGTACACGCCCACGGTGCGGCCCAGGCGGGTGCTTTCGCTCTTGGCCAGGTCCAGCACTTCCTTCAGGGTGGGAATGCGGTACATGCCGTTGTAGGCGGCGCTGCGGTCCGACAGGGGCTGCTTGGCGTACAGGGTTTTGATCTCGGCCAGAGTGAAATCGGATGCAAACCAGCCGGTTTCCGACACGCCATCGACCACCTTGGTGGTCTGGCGGCTGGCGAATTCGGCGCGGGTGGACACGTCGGTGGTGCCGGTGATGTTGGGTTCGTGGCGGGCGATCAGCTCGCCGTCTTTGGTGGCCACCAGGTCGGGCTCAATAAAGTCAGCACCCTGGTCGATGGCCAGCTTGTAACCTTCCAGCGTGTGGTCGGGCCGGTAGCCCGCTGCGCCCCGGTGGCCCACCACCAAGGGTTTGAGTCCGTCCAGCGTCTTGTAGCTAGGTTCGCTATCGCCACAGGCGGAAAGCAAGGCGGCGGCGGCAAGCGCCAGTGCGGTCATTTTGTGCATCGTTGTGTTCAAGTGAAGTTGTGTAAACCAGTCTAGACAGACCGGATGACAACGGTGTTACACGCTGGCCCACGATAATCGGGGTATGACTACACCGAATACGCCCCCCTCTGCCACCGATTTCCGCAGCCTGCCCCTGGCCCCCGCCATGCTGGCCAACCTGGAGCAGCTCGGGTATTTGCAGATGACCCCCATCCAGGCCGCCAGCCTGCCGCTGGCCCTGCTGGGGCAAGACTTGATCGCCCAGGCCATGACCGGCAGCGGCAAAACCGCCGCCTTCGCCCTGGCTCTGCTGGCGAATCTGAACGCCCGCCGCTTTGCCGTGCAGGCGATGGTGCTGTGCCCCACGCGCGAGCTGGCCGACCAGGTGAGCACTGAGATCCGCCGCCTGGCCCGCGCCGAAGAAAACATCAAGGTGGTGACGCTGTGCGGCGGCGTGGCCCTGCGCGGGCAAAACGCCAGCCTGGAGCACGGCGCGCACATCGTGGTGGGCACGCCCGGCCGCATCATGGACCACCTGGAGCGCGGCCACCTGGACCTGTCGGCCCTGAACACCCTGGTGCTAGACGAGGCCGACCGCATGCTGGACATGGGCTTTTTTGAAGACATGGCCACCGTCATCAAGCAATGCCCCAAAGAGCGCCAGACGCTGCTGTTTTCGGCCACCTACCCCGAAGGTATTGAGAAACTGAGCCAGCAGTTCATGCGCCAGCCCAAGAGCATCACCGTGCAGGCGCAGCACGCCACCACCCAAATTGCCCAGCGCTGGTACCAGGTGGAAAAGTCCGAGCGCCTGGCCACTGTGGGCCGGCTGCTGAACCACTTCCGCCCGGCCAGCACGCTGGCGTTTTGCAACACCAAGCTGCAATGCCGTGCCCTGGTAGCCGCCCTGCAAGCCGAAGGTTTCAGCGCGCTGGCACTGTACGGCGAGCTGGAACAGCGCGAGCGCGACCAGGTGCTGGTGCAGTTTGCCAACCGCAGCTGTAGCGTGCTGGTAGCCACCGACGTGGCCGCACGCGGGCTGGACATTGCCGACCTGGCCGCCGTGATCAATGTGGAGGTGACACCGGATTCGGAAGTGCACATCCACCGCATTGGCCGCACCGGCCGCGCCGGGGCCGAGGGCTTGGCGCTGAATTTGGCATCCATGAACGAGATGGGCTTTGTCGGCAAGATCGAGGTGCTGCAAAACCGCGAATCCGAATGGCACAAGCTGGAGGAGCTGACCCCCACCAGCAAAGAGCCGCTGCGCCCACCGATGATGACGCTGCAAATCACCGGCGGAAGAAAAGAGAAGATCCGCGCGGGCGACGTGCTGGGCGCGCTGACTGGCGACGCAGGCTACACCCGCGAGCAGATCGGCAAGATCAATGTGAACGAATACTCCACCTACGTGGCGGTAGACCGCCGCATCGCCGTTGAAGCCGAGCGCAAGCTGAACGCCGGAAAAATCAAAGGAAAAAGCGTGCGTGTGCGCCTGATGACGGGTGTGGACGAATAAGCATCAAATTGGCCTCTAGCGCACATACCACCTGCGCTAGTAGCTATCAAATTTAACGTAACTCTGTCACAGACCATACATCGCGTGCAGACAGAACGCGCCCCCAAAGATACCGTGGAACCGGCTTTGCCGGGCCACTGGTATCGCCCCCTGCAAGGGGGTTGGCGGCCACACGCAGTGGGCAAGCCTGGGGGTGTGCTAAGACCTCAGCATTTCTACGTGCGGAATGTTGTCTTCCAGGTACATCTCGGACACCGGCACAAAACCGAAGCTCTGGTAGAACTCCAGCAAATACTGCTGGGCGCTGATGCGGTTGGGCTGGCCGGGCCAGGTGACCGCACAACGCGCCAAGGCTTCTGTGAGCAGCTGCTGGCCCAAGCCCTGGCCCCGAAACGCGGGCGCTGTGAGCACCCTGCCCAGCGAGGGTTCGGGGTAGTTGCTGCCGGGGTCGGCCACCCGCAGATAGGCGGCGAGTTGGTCACCCGACCACGCCAGCAGATGCCACGCCACCGGGTCCAGCGCATCGGCCTCTTGGTAGACGCAGTTTTGCTCCACCACAAACACCGCCACCCGCTGCACCATCGCGGCATGGAAATCCACCGCGCTCAAATCCCCCAGCCGCGCCCACTGGAAGCGCAGTTCAGCCATTGGCGTTTTGCAGGGCGGCGATGCGTTGCTCGATGGGTGGGTGGGTGGAGAACAGTTGGCCAATTCCCCCGGCAATGCCGAAGGCCGCCACGCTCTTGGGCAGCTCGGCCGTGTGCAGGCCACCCAGGCGGGCCAGGGCGTTGATCATGGGCTGCTTGCGGCCCATGAGCTGCGAGGCTCCGGCATCGGCGCGGAATTCGCGGTGGCGCGAGAACCAGGCCACCACCATGGCGGCTGCAAAGCCCAGCACGATGTCGAGCACGATGGTGGAAACAAAGTAGCCGATGCCGGGGCCACTGCTGCGGTCGTCGCCCTTGCGCAAAAAGCTGTCTACCGCATAGCCGATCACGCGGCTCAAAAACACCACAAAGGTGTTCATCACGCCCTGGATCAGGGTCATGGTGACCATGTCGCCATTGGCCACGTGGGCCACCTCATGGGCCAGCACGGCTTCGATTTCTTCGTGCGTCATGCCTTGCAGCAGGCCGGTAGACACCGCTACCAGGGCCGAGTTTTTGAACGCGCCGGTGGCAAAGGCGTTCGGGTCGCCGTCGAAAATGCCGACTTCGGGCATGCCGATCTGGGCCTTGTCGGCCAGGCGGCGCACGGTCTCCACGATCCAGGCTTCATCGGCGTTTTGCGGCTGCGTAATGATGCGCACGCCCGAGGTCCACTTGGCCATCGGCTTGCTGATCAGCAGCGAAATGATCGCCCCGCCAAAGCCCATCACCAGCGCATAGCCCAGCAACGAGCCGAGGTTGAGCCCGTTGGGCGTGAGGTAGCGGTTGACCCCCAGCAGGCTGGCAACGATGCCCAGCACAGTGACGACCAGCACGTTGGTCAGGACAAATAAAAGGATGCGTTTCATGGGTTCTCCGTGGAATTTATGGGGTGTTAGATGCGGCTGCTGCGCAACAGTTCAAGCTGTTTGGCGCGGCGGGCGAAATACGGCGGTATCGGCGTAAAAGTCGGCTTGGGCGTTATCTTCGCACCAGCCCGGTACGCCTAGCACCGGCAAGGGCAAAAAGGGCTTGCAGCCCAGGTGGGCGGCGCTGAGCTGCGCCGCGATGGCGGCATCCATATTTACTATTGAATTGATAGCTACCTGCGCACAGTAAACATGCGCAGTGATCGGTTTTCGTGGGTAAACCAGCTTTTCCAGCAAGGCGTGGCCAAACAAGACCAATTGGGCATCGGCCCACAGAGGCCGCAGGGTGACGAACAGCCGCTGCCAGTCTTGCACCCGCAGGGCCTCCCACAGCGCGGGCGGGGCGATGAGAAAGGCGGCGTTCTCGTCCAACACCGTCAGCGCATCGCGCACCGGGCCGCGCAGGGGCTGTACGCCGTCGGCGGCAATCTGCGCCGCCTGCAACTGGTTGAGCCGGGTTTTGGTGTGCGGAAAATGCTGCCAGCACAGGCCGTTGAAGAAGTCGTGCAGGTTGTCGCGGGTGGGGCACTGGCGGGTGTGGAAGATGAAGTGCTCGTAGGCCTCGCCCGGCGGCAGCGCGGACTGGGGCACGAACTGCACCGGGGCGGGGGCGGCAGCGTTCAGGGCGACTGCGATGCCCAAGTGGGCCTGCGCGGCCACCGCCCTACCCCGCGCGTGGTACGGGGCCAGCCAGGGGGCGGACCAGTCGATGTCCGGCAGGCTCATCCCGCCAGAAAGCGCAGCCGGGTGGGCTGGGTCTCGGGGCTGAGTTCAAAGTGGGCGGCGTATTTTTTGAAGAACTTGATGGAGGAGCCGTTTTTGCCGATCAGCTTGGCATCGTGCAGCAGCTTGACGGCATCGTTCAGGGCTACGGTTTGGCCGTCTTGCAAGCCCGGCACCACGGCCAGGATGGCGGCGACAGCATCCGTCAGCGCAGGCTTGGCGGGTGCCGCAACGGGAGCGGCAACAGGGGCCGGAGCGGGCGGACGGGGCTTTGGCACCGCTTTGGCACGCGGGGCGGTCTTTTTGGCCGGTGGCGCTTTGGCTTTGGGTGCGGACTCCGTATCCGCTGCACTCTTGGAGCGCACGATGAACACCTGCTCGTAGTAGGCGCGGATGTCGGGCGAAAGCTTGGTTTTTTGCGAGAAGCAGATCAGCCGCACGCCGCGTTCACGCAGGCGCAGGGCCAGCGGGGCAAAGTCGGCGTCTCCTGTGCCGATGGCGATGACCGAGGGGGCACATTCGTACCAGAGGTCGAGCGCGTCCACGGCCAGCAGCATGTCGGTGGTGTTCTTGGTCAGCGGGTCGTTCAAGATGGGGCGGATGGCCAGATCACGCATCACCGTGGCCAGGCCCTTGAGGTTCTCGGCACTGCCGTAGGCGCGGCGTATCGCCACCGGGCCGACCAGCTCGGTCAGGCGGCGCAAGGCCTCTTCCACCGACTCGGGCGAGTTCAGGTTGTCGGCATCGATCAGCAGCGCAACGCCGCCACGGCCTTGCAGGGAAGAGGTGATTTGCATGTTCAGCACTCCAAGTGGGTTAACCAATCAGTTTCCAGGGCAGGGCTTCGCCCGAGCGCAGGGGCTTGAGTTGCGCTTCGCCAAAGGCAAAGCTGTCCGGCGGGGTCCAGCTTTCGCGGGCCAGGGTGATGGTGCCGGTGTTGCGCGGCAGGCTGTAGAAGGCGGGGCCATTGAAACTGGCGAAGGCTTCCAACTTGTCCAAAGCACCGGCGTTGTCGAAGACTTCGGCGTACATCTCGATGGCGGCGTGCGCCGTGTAGCAACCTGCGCAGCCCGAGGCGTGCTCTTTCAGGTGGGTGGCGTGCGGCGCGCTGTCGGTACCCAGGAAGAATTTGGCGTTGCCGCTGGTGGCGGCCTCCACCAGCGCCAGGCGGTGGGTTTCGCGTTTCAGCACCGGCAGGCAGTAGTAGTGCGGGCGGATGCCGCCGGTGAAGATGGCGTTGCGGTTGTACAGCAGGTGCTGGGCGGTGAGGGTGGCGGCGGTGTACCGGTCGGCATCGCGCACGTACTGGGCGGCTTCACGGGTGGTGATGTGCTCAAACACAATTTTCAGCTCGGGGAAGTCGCGGCGCAGCGGGATAAGTTGCTGGTCGATGAAGACGGCTTCGCGGTCGAACAGGTCGATGTCGGGGCTGGTGACTTCGCCGTGCACCAGCAGCAGCATGTCGGCGCGCTGCATGGCTTCCAGGGTTTTGTAGACCTTGCGCAGGTCGGTCACGCCGGCGTCGCTGTTGGTGGTGGCCCCGGCGGGGTAGAGCTTGGCGGCGACGATGCCGGCGGCCTTGGCGCGGGCAATCTCGTCGGGCGGCAGGCTGTCCGTCAGGTACAGGGTCATCAGCGGGTCGAAGGCGATACCCTCGGGCACAGCGGCCAGGATGCGGTCGCGGTAGGCCAGTGCTTGGGCGGTGCTGGTCACCGGCGGGCGCAGGTTGGGCATGATGACGGCGCGGCCAAACTGGGCGGCGGTGTGCGGCACCACGGTGTGCAGGGCATCGCCATCGCGCACATGCAGGTGCCAGTCGTCGGGGCGGGTGATGGTGAGTGTGGTGGTGGGGGTGGCGGTGGTCATGGGTTGAATTGTCGCAGCCCGCGCTGGCTGCCCGCCCCCCTGCGGGCTATTGCGCCGCAGCTTTTTGCAGCACGGCCAGCGCGGTTTCAAAGTCGAATGTGGCTACGGCGCTGGCCAGCACGTTGTAGTCCGCCCCCAGAGCCGCTTGCAGCAAGCGGGCGTTGTGCGCCAGCACCTCGGCGGCATCCGCATCATCCTCGGCCAGCAAGCGCTCCAGATGGGCTAGCACGGGGGCCAGGGCGGCGTGGTCTATCGCGGCAGCCGGGGCGGCCTGGGGCTCAGAACCGAGCTGCGCATGCAGTTGCCTCACCAAGGCATCCAGCACGCGCCGGGTCTGGGCCAGCAAGGGGGCGGTGTCGGCCGGCGGCTGGCGGGTGTGGATGGCGTGTTCAAGCTGCCCGGCCAGTGTTTGCAGGGCCGCCGCGCCGATGTTGCCAGCCAGCCCTTTGAGGGTGTGCGCCAGCCGTTCGGCAGCCGCCACATCCGGCGCATCCAGGGCCTGCTGGATACGCGCCGGGGCATCGCTTTGCCCAGCGGTAAATTTGCGCAGTATCGACAGGTAGAGGGGTTTCTTACCCAGCACCCAGCGCAGCCCTGTGGCCATGTCCAGCCCGTCGATGGCATGGGGCAGCAGCACATCCGCGACGGGGGCGGTGGCGGGCTCAGGCGGGGTGCGGTGGCGCGGCGGCACCCATTGCAGCAGGGCGCGCCACAGGTCCTCGGGTTCGATAGGTTTGGTGACGAAATCGACCATGCCGGCCGCCAGGCATTTATCGCGATCGACCTGCATGGCGTTGGCCGTCATGGCGACGATGGGGATGTGGTTGAACCGGCCCAGCTGCTTGATTTCTTGTGTGGCCTGCACCCCACCCATGACGGGCATTTGCATGTCCATGAGCACAATGTCAAAGACGGCGGCCTGGATTTTATCGATGGCGATTTGTCCGTTGTCGGCCACTTCGACGATGAAGCCCGCATCTTGCAGCAGTTCTGAGGCGACTTGCTGGTTGATATCGTTGTCTTCAACCAGCAGGATGCGGGCACCCGCCAGCGTCACCAACTGGGCTTGCAGGGTGGATATGGCATCGACCCGAGGGCGCGGCGGGGCATGCGGCGACAGCGCCCGCAGGTCGATCAGTGGCGCAACCGCGCGGCTAGTGGCTTGTCCGCGTCCCAAGCGGGCGGTAAACCAGAAGGTGGAGCCTTGGCCCACTTCACTGCTCACCCCGACCTCGCCGCCCATCAAGCCCGCAAGTTTTTTGGCAATTGCCAAACCGAGGCCCGTGCCGCCGAATTTTCGGGTGGTGGAGGTGTCGGCCTGCGAGAAGCTTTGGAACAGGCGGGTCATTTGCACCTGGGTCATCCCCATGCCGGTGTCGGTGACGGCAAAGTGCAACAAGAGGCCCTCGGGATCGTCGGCCAGCATGCGGACTTGCAGGCTGATTTCGCCCTGTTCGGTGAATTTAACGGCATTACTGCCGTAGTTGATCAAAATTTGGCGCAAGCGCAGCGGGTCGCCGAGCAAGTAGTTGGGCACCTCGGGGGCCACGTCGAACACCAGCTCCAGGCCTTTGGCACCCATTTTTTCGGCCATCAGGTGGGACACGGTGTCGAGCACTTGCTCCAACGCGAACTCGGTGGTTTCCAATGTCAGTTTGTCGGCTTCGATTTTGGAGAAGTCCAGAATGTCATTGATGATGCCCAGCAGGTGCTGGCCAGAAGACTGGATTTTTTGGGCATAGTCGCGCTGGCGATCGGTCATGTCGGTCTTCAGCGCCAGGTGCGGCAGGCCGATGATGGCGTTCATGGGGGTGCGAATTTCATGGCTCATATTGGCCAGAAAGTCGGACTTCATGCGGGTGGCATCTTCGGCCATTTCTTTGGCGCGTTGCAATTCGTCGGCGGCGGCGCGGCGTTGGGTGATGTCTTCGCAGACCCAAACGGCCCCCCGGCCCAGGTCGGCACCATCTACGGCGCGAATGTGGCGGCTGACCCAGAACAGGCTACCGTCTTTGCACCGCATGGGGCATTCGTCGCGGAAAGACTGGCCACTGGCGATGCTGGCGATCATGTCCGCACCGGTTTTCTCCCACGCGGCCGCGTCGGCATGCAATAGCGCGGAGGTCATGCCATTGAGTTCCTCGGGCGCATAGCCAAACATGGTTGCCATAGCCTGGTTGCTGCGCACAATAGTCCGGTCCACCATGAATGCCAGGCCCAGACCGACCGTATCAAATATGGTTTGCTGCTGCTGCAAGGAGCTGGTCACCAAGCGTTCGGCCTGCTTGCGGTCCGTGATGTCCACCATGCAGCCAACCATGCCTGCGGGGCTGCCATCCGGTTTGCGAAAACCCGCAGAAAAAAACAAGGTTTCGTGCAGCGATCCATCGGCGAATTGAATTTCCATCTCCCGCTGCTGGGAGGTTCCGGCGGCAATCAACTGGTCGTCTACCGCCTTGTAGGCGATGCGCTGCACCATCGGGATATACGGCAGATCCAGAACGCTTTTGCCGCGTAAAAAGTCCATGGTGTTGCCCATAGATATTTCATGGGCTACGTTTTGCCCAAAAAACCGCGCATCGGCATCCAAGTACCAAAGCGGGTACGGAATTTTGTTCAACGCCGCTTCGTAGTATTCGGCCCGGCTACGCCACTGCGCCACCTGCTGTTGCGCGGCGACCAGTTGCTGCTGTTCGTGCGCCAGGCGCAGACGCAGACCTGCCAGCTCATCCAGGAGCAACTGCATACTGTGGTTGCGGTTCTCGGGTTCAATGGGCACGGTAGATGCGTCTTTTACTCAGGCCATGTGGCACTCTCTGTGTGGATGCCCGGCCAGAATACACGATTGCACCTGCTGGCAATACGGTGCAAATCGACAAAAAAAATCCTCCTGGCCAGGAGGATTTTTGAGAGGCGGCAACCCGTCTTAGTGCGCCAGGATTTTGTTCAAAAAATCTTTGGTGCGCGGCTGGCGGTTTTCAGGGTGGTTGAAGAACTCGTCTTTGGAGCAGTCTTCCAGAATCTTGCCGCCCACGTCGATGAAGATCACGCGGCTGGCAACCTTGCGCGCAAAACCCATTTCGTGGGTCACGCACATCATGGTCATGCCTTCACCGGCCAATTTCACCATCACGTCCAGCACTTCGCCGACCATTTCGGGGTCGAGTGCCGAGGTAGGTTCGTCGAACAGCATGACCATCGGGTCCATGCTCAGCGCCCGGGCAATCGCCACGCGCTGTTGTTGACCGCCCGAGAGTTGGCCGGGGAACTTGTCCTTGTGCGCCATCAGGCCCACGCGGTCGAGCATCTTCAGGCCGCGCACTTTGGCGTCGTCCGGCGTGCGGCCCAGCACCTTGATCTGGGCCAGGGTCAGGTTTTCGGTGACCGACAGATGCGGGAACAGCTCAAAGTGCTGGAACACCATGCCGACGCGGCTGCGCAGCTTGGGCAGGTTGGTCTTGGGGTCGTGCAGGGGAATGCCATCGACGAAGATCTCGCCCTTCTGGAAGGGCTCCAGCGCGTTGACGGTTTTGATCAGGGTGGACTTGCCCGAGCCCGACGGGCCGCAGACCACCACCACATCGCCCTTTTTGATGCTGACGTTGCAGTTGTTCAGCACCTGCACAGGGCCATACCATTTGGATACGTTTTTAATTTCAATCATGTTTTACTCCACGGCTCGAATGACGGCGCGTTAATTAGCGAATGATGGCAATCTTGGTTTGCAGCTTTTTAACCAGGTACGACAAGCCAAAGCACAGGATGAAATACACCACGGCGGCCAGCAGATAGGCTTCTTCCGGGCGACCATATATCTTGCCGGCGGTGGTGAAGCCCTTGAGCAGGTCGTAGGCACCAATGGCGTACACCAGCGAGGTGTCCTGGAACAAGATGATGGTCTGCGTCAGCAGAATCGGCAGCATGTTGCGAAACGCCTGCGGCAAGATCACCAGCTTCATGTTCTGCGCGTAGGTCATGCCCACGGCCTGGCCCGCATGCACCTGGCCACGCGGGATGGACTGGATACCGGCCCGCATGATCTCGCTGAAATAGGCTGCCTCAAAAGCAATGAAAGTGATGATGGCCGACAGCTCTGCACCGATGGGCCGCCCGATCAGGAACGGAATCAGCAAAAAGAAGCCCAAAATCACCATCACCAGCGGCAAGGAGCGCATGCCGTTGACGTAAAAGGTAGCCGGAATCACCAGCAGCTTGCGGCCCGACAGGCGCATCAGTGCCAGCAGGGTGCCGAAGAAAATACCGCCTACCGTGGCAATCGCGGTGAGTTGCAGGCTGAAGATGAAACCTTGCCGTACGAACTTGCTGACGATTTCCCAGCTGAAGAAACTTAGATCGAGTCCGCCCATATCAATGCCCCCCGCCTGTTCCACCGGCAACGACGAAGCCGGGGATTTGGATTTTTTTCTCAATGAACGCCATGACGCGGTTCACCACGACAGCGGACACCACGTACAGCAGGCACACCGCCAAGTACACCTCGATAGGCCGCGAGGTTTCTTCACCCACCTGGGTGAAGTAGAAGGTCAGCTCTGGAATAGACACAGCAAAGGCCACCGAAGAGTTCTTCAACAAGTTCATCGACTCGCTGGTCAGCGGCGGGAAAATGATGCGAACCGCCATGGGCAAAATCACATAGCGGTAGGTTTGCGCGGTACTGAAACCCACCGCCATACCCGCATAACGCTGGCCTTTGGGCAAGGCCTGGATGCCTGCACGCACCTGCTCGGCAATCCGCGACGAAGTGAAGAAGCCCAGGGCCATCACCACCAGCGCGAAGCCCGGTATCTGCTGCATGGGCGGAAATATCTTGGGCAGCACAAAGTACCAGATGAAGATTTGCACCAGCAACGGGACATTGCGAAACAGCTCAACCCAGGCGTTGGCGATCCGCACCAGCCACGGGTTGTTGGGCAGGGTGCGCAAGGTGCCCATGAAGGCACCCACGACCATTGCAACCAACCACGAACTTCCTGCGACCGCCAGTGTCCAGCGCCACGCCTCCATCAGCCATTGCAGATAGGTGCGCCCACTGCCGTCATCGTTGAGAAATACCTGCCAATCCATAACTCTCTCCATCCTGGTGTTGCTTGCCCGCTGCCGCCTGCGTCGCTGCGCAGATGCCTTAAAGCAAAAACCCTGCCCCCAGACTGTGTGGGCAGGGTGGTGTACCGCAAATCCGCAGCGATTTACTTCTTGGCGTAGTCTTCTGCGGGCTTGTCGTTCAGATTTGCCCAAGCAGCCTTGGTGGCATCGCTGGCGGGCAATCCGACCTTGACGTTCTTGGGTGGAATGGGTTGCGTGAACCACTTGTCGTACAGCTTGGCCATTTCGCCGGTTTTGACCATGCCTGCAATGGTGTCGTCAGCCAGCTTCTTGAAAGCCGGGTCGTCTTTGCGCAGCATGATGGCGATGGGTTCGACGCTCAGCACTTCACCCACGATTTTGAAATCGGCGGGGTTTTTGGCGGTAGAGATATTGCCGGCCAGGATTTGGCCGTCCATCACAAATGCGTCCGCGCGGCCCGACTCCAACAGCAAGAAGCTGTCGGCGTGGTCCTTGCCAAAGACTTCCTTGAAGTCCACGCCGGTTGCACGCTCGTTCTTGCGCAGCAGCTGCACAGACGTAGTGCCCGTAGTGGTGGCCACATTCTTGCCGTTCAATTGGGCAATAGAGGCAATACCAGAGTTACCTTTGACCGCAATGCGCACTTCTTCTACGTAGACGGTATTGGCAAAAGCCACGTCTTTTTGGCGGGTGGCATTGTTGGTGGTGGAGCCACACTCGATATCGACCGTGCCGTTTTGCACCAGCGGAATACGGTTTTGTGAAGTTACCAACTGGTATTTGATGTCCAGTTTTTTACCCACGGTTTTTTCCAGATTGGCGATGATGTGCTGGCACACGTCGTAATGGAAGCCGGTGTACTTACCGTCGCCCAAGGTAAAAGCGAGTGCGCCCGAAGAATCCCGCACACCCATAGTGATGGTGCCGGAAGCCTTGACCTTGGCGATGGTGTCAGTGGCTTGTGCAAACGCACCACCAGTAGCGAAAGCAGCCACAGCCAAGGCGAGCAAATGTTTCTTCATGAAAACTCCAAGGTAAAAGATAAGAACTACACAACGCAAATTTTAGAGAATCGGATTCAAGGGATAACCCTCCCGCCCCCTCTTGGTGCATGCGAACCAACCGAAATGAACCAGTACACCCCTGCTATGCAGACTCTGTGCCTGCTTGTGCATGCCCCCACTCGGCAACACGCCATAGTGCACCATCTGCGATGGAAAACCAGCATTTCACAAGCATCCTGGCGGGGATTTATTCAAAGGTGGCGAACTGTAAATGTCGGCCTAAGCAAACACCAATGCCGTTTGCACGCAGTGTTATGCAAATACGTCATAGATCTGACACATAAGCAAAAGGAGTAAGGGTTTCTATATGCAGAGTCCGCCAAAGCCGACAATTATTTGCCTGTTTTGGGTGCCGAAAGATAGGTCCACAAGGCCTGTGCCGTGCCCTTGGCGGCTGCCGGGCCACTCGGTTTTTCGCGGTAGGCGCGCACGTCCATCGTCATCTCCAGGCCGGTCAAACCGGGCGGGGCGGCACTCACCAGTTTGCGCGCACGCAGCTCTTTTTTGACTGCGCTGTAGGGCAGGAAGGCGATGCCGTGGCCTTCCAGCGCCATCGCCTTGAGGCCTTCGGCCATGTCGGTCTCGTAGACCCGGTCCAGGTGGATGGGCGTGGCCGATTGCTTCAAAATCATGTCTACCGTCTGGCCCAAGTAGGCGCCCGGCGCGTAGCCCAGGTAGGGTAGCAACTGCCCCGGACGGCCCGGCAACTGGTACAACGGCGCACCATCGGCATCGGCCTTGACGTAAGGCGCAATCACCTCTTGCCCCAGGCTGACCATCTCATACCGGTCGGCAGCTAGCTGGAACGGCTGTGCGCTGTGGTGGTAGGCGATGAGCAGATCGCAACTACCCTCCACCAGGCGCATCACCGCGTCGTGCACGTTCAGGGCGATCAGGCGGCTCTTGATGGGGCCAAACTTCTCGCGCAGCAGCGACACCCAGGCCGGAAAGAAGGTAAACGCCAGCGTGTGCGGCACGGCAAATTCGATCACGTCCTGCCCCGCCGAGTGGTGGCCGCGCAGCATGGCGCGGGTGCTTTGCAGGGCCTGCAACACTTCGAGCGACTGGGCGTACAGGGTTTCACCCGCCGGGGTGAGGCGCGTGGGGTACGAGCTGCGGTCTACCAGATCGGTGCCCGCCCAGCCCTCCAGCGCCTGGATGCGCCGCGAGAACGCAGGCTGGGTCACATGCCGCAACTGGGCCGAGCGGCTGAAACTGCGGGTTTCAGCCAAGCTGACAAAATCTTCAAGCCATTTGGTTTCCATGAGCGGATTATGGATGCTGGTTAAATGGGCGACACCACCGGCTGCCCGGCAAAGTGCCGCGTCGCGTTGTCGATAAAACGCTGCACCGACGCTTCAATCGCCTGCGGCGACCAGCCACCCACGTGCGGGGTGAGCACCACGCTGTCCAAATCCAGCAGCTCGGCGGGCGGCAGGGGTTCGCTCTCGTACACATCCAGACCCGCACCAGCCAGGCGGCCACCGCGCAAGGCATCGGCCAGCGCAGCGGTATCCACCACGCTGCCGCGCGACACATTCACCAGATAACCGCCCTCGCCCAAAGCCGCCAGCACCTCGGTATCGACCAAATGGCGGGTGGCCGGGCCACCGGGCGTGGCCACCACCAGAAAGTCGGCCCAGGCGGCCAGCGCCACCAGATCGGCAAAGTAGGTGTGCGCCACAGGCTGCTGGGTGCGCCCGTGGTAGCCGATCTGCATGCCAAAGCCCAGCGCCCGCTGCGCCACCTTGTGGCCAATGCCGCCCAGACCGACGATGCCCAGGCGGCGGTTCGACACGCTGGCGGGCAGGGGTAACACATCGCGCCACAGGCCCTGGCGGCACTGCGCGTCTAGCCGGGGTACGTTGCGCACCACGGCCAGCAGCAGGGCGAAGGCGTGGTCGGCCACGCAGTCGTCGTTGGTGCCCGCGCCGTTGGCCAGCGCCAAGCCGCGTTGGCGGGCGTGTGCGATGTCGATGTTCTCGAAACCCACGCCCAGGGCGCAGACGATTTCCAGCGCGGGCAAGGCATCTATCTCGGCTGCCGCCAGGCCCACGCTGCCGATGGTCAAGACTGCGCGGATGGTGGCGGCATCGGCGGCGATATGGGCGGCCCGCAACGCGGCGGTGGGCGCGTAAACCACCTCGAAATGCGGTGCCAACAAGGCCTGGTGGTGCGGGGCCATGAAGGCCAGAACCAGAACCTGGGGGTGTGCAGAAGGCATCTTGATATCTCTTATTTACTATCAAATTTATAGCTACTAGTGCATATTGAATATGCGCCAGAGGCCAATTTTGCTTAAATTTATTCCGCGCTCTGCTGCAAAGCCCACATGGCGGCATACCGGCCATTGGCGGCGAGCAATGCGGCGTGCGTGCCGCGCTCCAGGATGCGGCCCGCGTCCATCACCAGAATCTCATGCGCATCCACCACGGTGGACAGGCGGTGGGCGATGACCAGCGTGGTCTTGTTGCGGGCGGCGGTTTGCAGCTCGGTCTGGATGGCGCGCTCGTTGGCCGAGTCCAGCGCCGAGGTGGCTTCGTCGAAGATCAAAATCGGCGGGTTCTTCAGCAAGGTGCGGGCAATCGCCACACGCTGTTTTTCGCCGCCCGACAATTTGAGCCCGCGCTCGCCCACCATGGTGCCGTAGCCCAGCGGCGTGGCGCTGATGAAGCCGTGGATGCGCGCGGCGCGCGCGGCCTCTTCCACCTGGGCGCGGCTGGCCCCGGGCTGGCCGTAGGCGATGTTGTATTCCACCGTGTCGTTGAACAGCACCGTGTCTTGCGGCACGATGCCAATCGCCTGGCGCACGCTGGCCTGGGTGACGGTCTGGATGTTCTGTCCGGCGATCAGAATCTCGCCCTGCTGCACGTCGTAGAAGCGAAACAGCAGGCGCGCCAATGTGGACTTGCCCGAGCCGGACGGCCCTACCACCGCCACGGTTTTACCCGCCGGGATGTGCAAGCTGATGTCTTGCAGGATGGGCCGCGCCGGGTCGTAGGCGAAGAACACGTGGTCGAAGCGCACATCGGCATGGCCGTCGCCCGGCTCCAATTGCAAAGGCTGGGCACCGGGGCTGTCGGCGATTTCACGCTCTTTCTCTAGCAGCGCAAACATCTTTTCCAGATCGGTCAGGCTCTGCTTGATCTCGCGGTAGATCACCCCCAAAAAGCCCAGTGGAATGTAGAGCTGGATCATGAAGGCGTTAACCATCACCAGGTCGCCCAGCGTCATACGGCCATCCACCACGCCCTGGGTAGCACGCCACAGCATGGCGACCAGACCGGTGGCGATGATGAGCTGCTGGCCAGTGTTGAGCAGGCTCAGGGTACGCTGGCTTTTGACCGAGGCGCGCCGGTAGCTCTCCAGGTTTTCGTCGTAACGCTTGGCTTCAAAAGCTTCGTTGTTGAAGTATTTGACAGTCTCGAAGTTCAGCAGCGAATCGATGGCACGGCTTTGCGCGTTGGAATCCAGCGCGTTCATCTCTTTGCGGAACTGGGTCCGCCATTCGGTCACGGTGACGGTAAATGCGATGTAGGCCACCAGCGCGATCAGCGTGATCCAGGCAAACCAGATATCGAACTTCACAGCCAGCAGGGTCAGCACAAAACTGACCTCGATCAGCGTGGGAATGATGCTGTAGAGCGAGTACGAGATCAGCGAATTCACCGCCCGGGTGCCGCGCTCGATGTCGCGGGTCATACCGCCGGTCTGGCGCTCCAGGTGGAAGCGCAGGCTCAGGGCGTGCAGGTGCTGGAAGACTTCCAGCGAAATCCGCCGCGACGCGCCTGCCGTGGCTTTGGCAAACACCAGCTCGCGCATTTCGGTGAACAGCGAGGTGGACAAGCGCAGCAGCCCGTAGGCCACCAGCAGCGCTACCGGCACCACGATCAACGCAGGCAGTTGGTCACTGCTGAGCTTGCCGCCGGTGGGGCTCATCGTATCGACCAGTTGTTTGAGCAGCAAAGGCACGCTGACGCTGGCCGCCTTGGCCCCCACCATGAAAGCCAGCGCGGCCATCACCCGCCATTTGTACTCCCACAGATAGGGAAACAGGCGGCGCAGGGTGCGCCAGTCGGATTGCGGGGGTACGGACGCGCCCGAAGCAGGCAAGGTAAGGGAAGGAGCGGTTTCGCCATAGCGGCGCATGGGGGACAATCTCGTGGTTATTTTCCCAAGATTGTCCCCTATGTCTACCCATTCCAGCGCCCACGTTGCCTTGCCCACCGACATGGAGCTGGTACTCAAGGTAATCCCCATGCCTGCCGACTGCAACGCCAGCGGCGACATTTTTGGCGGCTGGGTGATGGCGCAGGTGGATCTGGCGGGGTCGGTGATTCCGGCCCGCTACGCCCAGGGGCGCATCGCCACCGTGGCGGTGAAAGAATTTATCTTCAAGCAGCCGGTGCGGCTGGGCGATATTTTGTCGTTTTACGCGTCCGTGACGCGGCTGGGCCGTACTTCGGTCACCGTGCGGGTAGAGGTGTTTGCCGAGCGCCTACACATCCAGGGCCAGTACATCAAGGTCACCGAGGCCACGCTGACCTTCGTAGCCATCACCGAGCAAGGTGAACCCCGCCCGCTCCCTCTTTAAACCTGGATACCACTATGCCCCACCACACCGCCGCACTGACCCAGGAATGGACCACCCTGCAAAACAATTTTGAACAGGCCGAGCGCCATGCGCTGCTGGTCAAACTAACCGCAGTGGTGCTGTGTGTGGGCGGCTACGCACTGGGCCTGCCCTACGAATTGATCGGCGGCACCGCACTGCTGTTGTGGGTGCAAGAGAGCCTGTGCCGCACTACCCAGGCCCGCCTGGGCGAGCGCATTGTGCGGGTAGAGGCGCTGCTGAAAACCGCCGCGCCCGCCACCAGCGCATGCCAGCTGCACACCGAATGGCTGGCCGGCCGCAAAGGCAGTCTGGGTTTACTAGGTGAATACGCCAGCCATGCGCTACGGCCCACGGTGGCATTTCCGTATGCCGTGTTGGCCTTGGCCGCATTGGTGGCTTACACGGGGCAGTAACCCCGCAGACGCTAGTGCTTGAGCACCCGGCGGATGGTGGCGGCCAGCTCTTCGGCGACAAACTTGCCCACATAGGCATCGGCCCCCACGCTCTTCACATGGACCTCGTTGGCGGAACCAGACAATGACGAGTGAATGATCACCGGCACACCTTTAAAACGGGCATCTTTCTTGATGTTGCGGGTCAGGGTGAACCCATCCATCTCAGGCATTTCCAGGTCTGTCAACACCAAGGCGACCTTGTCTTCAATCGTCTTGCCGTCGGCGATCGCAGCATCCGACAAGGATTGCAGCTTCTCCCAGGCTTCTTTACCGGTTTTGCACATAATGAACGGCACACCCAATGCCACCAAGCCCTGTTCAATCAGGGTGCGGGCCAACATCGAGTCGTCGGCCGCCAGCACCACAGAGCCAGGGCGTAACTTGACAACCGGGCCCATACGGGAGGGGTCCACGTCCGGGGCGGTGGGCGGCATTACGTTGCGCAAGATTTGCTCCACGTCCAGCACCTGGGCGAGCCGGGTGTTGTCGATGTCGCCGTCCAGCCGGGCAATGCTGGTAATCATGCCGCCTTGGGTGTTGGATTCGGCGGACAGTACCTGACCCCAATCCAGTCGAACGATCTGGTCCACCTCTTCCACGGCAAATGCCTGGGTAGAACGGGCGTACTCGGTCACCATCAAAATATTCAAACCATTTTTCGGATTGCAGCCCACGGCACCGGCCAGATCAATCACCGGAATCACCTGGCCCCGGATATTGGTCATGCCCAGCATGTGCTTGGTAGACCCCGCCACGGCCGTGATGGTGGGCATCACCATGATCTCGCGCACCTTGAACACGTTGATGCCAAACAGCTCGCGCTGGGCCGAATGGGCCGCCTCACCCAGTCGAAACAGCAACAATTCAAACTTGTTGCTGCTGGTGAGATTGGTGCGCTCGTCAATTTCTTGCTGGACTGTTGCCATGATTTACCCCTTTTGCGAACTATTAGAACTGGATTTGAATTTTTTACAAGTGCTCACACTTGCAACGATGGAGGGCTGCAAAAACCCGGTGTGCTAGGCCAGACGACCACCCACACGTTTAAATAGTGCGACAGCTTGCACCAACTGCTCCGCCTGATTTTGCAAGCTGCTGGCAGAACTGATTTCACCCATGGTGTCGGTAACCCGGCGAATGGATTGCACCACCTCGGCCATGATGACCCCGGCCTGGTCCACCAGCAAGGTGCCTTGCCCGACCCGTTCCACATTGGCCGAAATCAGCACCTTGATCTCTTTGGCGGCATCGGCGCTGCTCACCCGCACGGGCGGCCTCTACCGCCGCATTCCGCGTCAAAATATTAGTTTGAAATGCAATCCCGTCGATTACGCCAATGATGTCGGCGATTTTCTTCAAACTGCCGTTAATGTCTTTCATCGTGTTCACCACGCGGCCCACCACGTCGCCACTCTGCACGGCGACCGTAGAGGCCTGTGTGGCCAATTGGTTGGCCTCGCGTGCTGTATCGACGTTTTGTTTGACGGTAGCGCTCAGTTGCTTCATAGACGCAGCCGTTTCCTCGAGCGCTGAGGCCTGTTGCTCGGTGCGGCCAGACAAGTCGTTGTTGCCCTGGGAAATCTCGGCACTGGCCGTCGCCTGTTCGATCGGCACGACAATCGAACGCGTCAAAGCATACGCAAAATAAACCCCCACCAATAGCGCAATAGCCCCGGCCGACAGCAGCACTGGCCGCCCCACTGCGGCACTCTTCTCGGCATCGGCCAAGGTGCCCGAAAACATCTTGTCTTGCCGCGCCTGCAACGCGCCAATGGCATCGATATAGGCCTTGGACAAAGGCTGCACATCTTGGTCCAGCAAAGCGGCCACATCTTCGCCGCCCAGCTTTTTCTTCAGTACATCCTGGAGCGCCCTGTTGTATGTGGCGCGGGCTTGGTCAATTTTGGCAATCAATGCCTTGTCTTGTTCGGATTGCACCAACTCCAGCAAACGGCCACGAATCTGGGTGATCCGTTCTCCTCGGGCCTCGCCGCCAGTCTGGTATTGGACCAAATAGCGCACATCGGCATTGCGAACAGCCCCCTGCACGCCGACCCAACTCAGCTCAATTTTGGTCCGCCATTCTTTGGCCAAATCCAGCTTATCCCCCTCCGTGGTCCCCATGCTGTGGGTGGTGACCGCCAAAGTCTGCAACCGCCACACCCCAACAAACACATTGAGCGCCAAAAGCACCAAAACGATCGCCAAAGCGAGGCCTAAGCGCCGCCCGATGGGAATGTTACGAATTGCATGCATAGGTCGAGCCTGTTTGGTTGGATCAAGTCACACAGTGGCGTATACCGTGCACCCAAATTCAACCCAGAATGTAACAGCATGATTCATGCAATGCCGCCCCACCGCCTGCGGGAAAACCCATCATCCCGCCTTGCCCAGCAGCGCGTCTTTGAGCTTCCAGTCAGCGGGGCTGGGGCCCAGCCAAATGCGCAACAAAGCGTTAAAAAACTCGGCCTCGGGAAAGGGTTCGCCCTGGGGCTTGCCCTTGACCAGCAACACCGTCCCCACGCCGGGTATCCAGTCCAGCGCAAACGAATCGCCGGGTTGCAACTTTTTCTGCTCGGCAAACACCTGGCCCATGCGGTACAGACTGGGCACCAACTTTGACAGTTCAGCGCGGCCGGTGTTGTCTTCTACGCCCCGGGTAAATAGCTTGCCTAGCTCGTTGGCATCGATCTCGCGCAGCATGGTGATGCTGATGCGCTTTGGCCCCGGCATGGCCATTACATCCTCGGGGGTGCTGGCTTTTTTACTGAGGTACAAACCAGCGGTATAGACCTTGAACACCGCCTTGTAGCGCACACCCGCGCCGTTGAGTTGCAACGCCGTGCCACGTTGATCGGCGTTTTCGGCATAGGCCACGCCGCCCACGGTCACAGCCCACGCTGGGGCACTGGTTGCCAGCACACCCAGACACATAACAGCGCATACACAGAGTGACTTCATTCCAATCAACCTTTTGAAGTGGGGCCTGCGCCACCGAGGCCCGCATTTTGACGCGTCCCGGCCAAAATATCGCCTAAACGCCCCCGGGCATACCCGCAGAACCAGTGCTCTGCGGGACAGCGGCCTGCGCGCGTTTGCTACACTTTGCCCATGTCCATTCCACGCACAACCATTGCAGGCTGCCCCAGCCAGGGAGCCTGGTCTTGGCGCAAGCCAACAACTGCGCGCTCTTGATTGCACGGCGCTGCCCGTGCGCCCAGTGCCTCACCCGGTGAGGCGGAATCGACATCCAGCACCCCGTGCTGTCCCCCGACCCCCAGCGGCCGGGACTCTCTCACAAAGGCACATCCGTGATCACCGAACTTGAATTCAAAAGCCTGGCCCAGGACGGGTACAACCGCATCCCCTTGATGCTGGAGGCGTTTGCCGACCTGGAAACCCCGCTCTCGCTCTACCTCAAGCTGGCCCATACCCGCAACGGCGGCGCCTACAGCTTCCTGCTGGAATCGGTGGTGGGTGGCGAACGCTTTGGCCGCTACAGCTTCATCGGCCTGCCCGCCCGCAGCTTTCTGCGCGCCAGCGGCTTTGGTGCGCAAGCCCACACCGAAGTGGTACGCGACGGTGTGGTGGTGGAGACGAACCAGGGCAACCCGCTGGACTTCATCGAGGCTTTTCAGAAGCGCTTCAAAGTAGCGCTGCGCCCCGGCCTGCCGCGCTTTTGCGGCGGCTTGGCGGGCTACTTTGGCTACGACGCGGTGCGCTACATCGAGAAAAAGCTCGAAGCAACCTGCCCGCCCGACACCCTGGGCTGCCCCGACATCATGCTGCTGCAATGCGAAGAGCTGGCGGTGATCGACAACCTGTCGGGCAAGCTCTACCTCATCGTCTACGCCGACCCGACCCAGCCCGAGGCGTATGCCAGCGCTAAAAAGCGCCTGCGTGAACTCAAAGAGCAGCTCAAGTATTCGGTCAGCGCCCCCGTCGTCAAGCCCAGCCAAAGCCACCCCACCGAGCGCGAATTCGCCAAGGCCGACTACATCGCGGCGGTAGAGCGCGCCAAAGAGCTGATTGCGGGCGGTGACTTCATGCAGGTGCAGGTGGGCCAGCGCATCAAGAAGCGCTTTACCGAATCGCCCCTGTCGCTGTACCGCGCGCTGCGGGCGCTGAACCCCTCGCCCTATATGTTCTTCTACAACATGGGCGACTTCCATGTGGTGGCCGCCTCGCCCGAAATCCTGGTGCGCCAGGAATCCATGGCCAATGGCGAACAAAAAGTCACCATCCGCCCCTTGGCAGGCACCCGCCCACGGGGTGGTTCGCCCGAAGCCGACCTGGCCGCCGAGGCCGAGCTCATCGCCGACCCCAAGGAACGCGCCGAGCACGTGATGCTGATCGACCTGGCCCGCAACGACATCGGCCGCATCGCCAAAATCGGCACGGTCAAGGTCACCGAAGCCTTTGCGGTAGAGCGCTACAGCCATGTGATGCACATCGTCAGCAACGTCGAAGGCACGCTGCTGGACGGCATGAGCGCCATCGACGTGCTCAAAGCCACCTTCCCTGCCGGCACGCTGACCGGCGCGCCCAAGGTCCACGCGATGGAGTTGATCGACCAGCTGGAGCCCACCAAGCGCGGCCTGTATGGCGGCGCCTGCGGCTACATCAGCTATGCGGGCGACATGGACGTGGCCATCACCATCCGCACCGGCATCATCAAGAACCAAACCCTGTACGTGCAGGCGGCAGCAGGCGTGGTGGCCGACTCGGTGCCCGAGCTGGAATGGAAAGAAACTGAAGCCAAAGCCCGCGCCCTGCTGCGCGCCAGCGAATTGGTTGAAGAAGGTTTGGAGTGAGCTCGTCCGCCTTGCTCGAATTCAACGGGCTTGTTCGGTCCATCGTCCATGTACACCAGGAACTGGGGGCGCAAGCCGCACGCGCCGTCAACCTCAGCCTGACCCTGCGCAACTGGATGATTGGCTACTACATCGATGCCTTCGACCTGCGCGGTGCCGACCATGCGGGCTATGGCGACCAACTGTTTGCCAACCTGGCGCGCGAACTCACAGCCGCCCGCCTGAGCAACTGCGACAAACGCCAGCTCTACCGCTACCTGCGACTGTTTCGTACGTACCCGCAGATTGTGGAGACGCTGTCCTCACAATTGAAAACCCTATTGCCTTGGGAAAATCCATCCAACGCATTGTTTTCAAAGGTGGAATCTTTGCCTCCACTATTTCGGAATACCCCTTTGGAGAAAACCCTTCAGTCGGAATCTTGTCTTGCCCTAAAACCAATCGGTTACTGGCCATTACGCCATTCAATGCAAAGCCGCAACCGGAATCACCCACAACGGGCGTGCCACGCCGCCCCCAGGAGCCCCTCATGAAACTGCTGATGATCGACAACTACGACAGCTTTACCTACAACATCGTCCAGTACTTTGGTGAACTGGGGGCCGATGTGGAGGTGGTGCGCAACGACGAAATCACCCTGGCGGAACTCGCTGCCCGCCCCTTCGACCGGCTGGTGATCTCCCCCGGCCCGTGCTCGCCCAAGGAGGCGGGCATTTCCGTCGCGGCCATCCAGCACTTTGCGGGCAAGCTGCCGATCCTGGGCGTGTGCCTGGGGCACCAGGCGATTGGCGCGGCTTTGGGTGGCAACATCATCCGGGCGCAGCAGCTGATGCACGGCAAGACCAGCGTCATCACCACCACGCAAAAAGGCGTGTTTGCCGGGCTGCCGGAGCAGTTCACCGTGAACCGCTACCACTCGCTGTCCATCGAGCGCAGCAGCTGCCCGCCCGAACTGGAGATCACCGCCTGGACGGAGGACGGCGAAATCATGGGCGTGCGGCACAAGACGCTGGCCATCGAGGGCGTGCAGTTCCACCCCGAATCCATCCTCACCGAGCATGGCCACGCGATGCTGAAGAACTTTCTGGACCAGGGGGCGCGGTGACCCTCGACAGCTTGGGCATCCAGCATCTGCCACTGTTCATCGTGTCGGGCTGGCTGCTGAACCTGACCCCGGGGCCGGATGTGTTCTACATCCTCACCAATGGCCTGCGCGGCGGCTGGCGGGCCGGGGTGGTGGCGGCCTTGGGCATTACTGCGGGCTGCTTCGTCCACATCTTTGCCGCCGCCATCGGCATCAGCGCGCTGATTACCGCGTCGGCCACCGCCTTCACCGTGCTGAAGTGGCTGGGCGCGGCCTATCTGGTGTGGGTGGGCATCCAGATGCTCCGCTCACCCCAACCGATAGATGCTACGGATTCCATAGCTACTACCGCAGATGAAATAAGCGCTAGTGGCCTAAAAAGCTTAAAAACCATATTCATCCAAGGCTTCTGGACCAACGCGCTCAACCCCAAGGTGGCGCTGTTCTTTCTGGCGTTTTTGCCGCAGTTCATCACCCCCGGCGCGCCGCAGCCCACGCTGGCCTTCGTGCTGCTGGGGCTCTTGTTCAATCTGAACGCCATCCCCATCAACCTCGGCTACGCCCTGCTGGCCGCCTGGGCCGCCCGCCGCATGGGCGCGGTGCGGCGCGGCATGCACTGGCTGGAACGCGGTGCGGGCGCATTGTTTGTCGGTTTTGGTATCAAACTGGCCCTGTCGGCCAAACCCTGAAAGCGGAACACCCCATGATCACCCCCCAAGAAGCCCTGCAACGTACCATCGAACACCGTGAAATCTTCCACGACGAAATGCTGCACATCATGCGGCTCATCATGACGGGCGAGATGTCGCCGGTGATGATGGCCGCGCTGGTCACCGGCCTGCGCGTGAAGAAGGAAACCATCGGCGAAATCACCGCCGCCGCCCAGGTGATGCGTGAGTATTCGACCAAGGTGGTTGTTGCCGACAAAACCCACCTGGTGGACATCGTCGGCACCGGCGGCGACGGCTCGCACACCTTCAACATCTCCACCTGCGCCATGTTTGTCGCCGCCGCCGCCGGGGCCCGGGTGAGCAAGCACGGCGGGCGCAGCGTTAGCAGCAAAAGCGGCAGTGCCGACGTGCTGGAAAGCCTGGGGGTCAACATCAACCTACCGCCAGACCGCATCGCCCAGTGTGTGGCCGAGGTCGGCATCGGCTTCATGTTCGCCCCCAACCACCACCCGGCCATGAAGAACGTGGCCCCGGTGCGCAAGGAATTGGGCGTGCGCACCATCTTCAACATCCTGGGCCCGCTGACCAATCCGGCCGACGCCCCCAACATCCTGATGGGCGTGTTCCACCCTGATTTGGTCGGCATCCAGGTGCGCGCCCTGCAACGCCTGGGCGCGGAACACGCGCTGGTGGTCTACGGCAAAGACGGCATGGACGAAGTCAGCCTGGGCGCGGCCACCGTGGTGGGCGAGCTGAAAAACGGCGAAATCAGCGAATACGAGATCCACCCCGAAGATTTCGGCATGACCATGGCCAGCCACCGCAACCTGCGCGTAGAAACCCCCGAGCAGTCCAAAGCCATGCTCTTGGGCGTGCTGGACAACGACCACGGCGCGGCGCGGGATATCGTGATTTTGAACGCTGGGGCTGCGCTGTACGCGGCCAACGTGGCGGGGACTATGGCCGATGGGCTGGTGCTAGCGCGGACGGCGATTGAGTCGGGGGCGGCGCGGGCGAAGTTAGGGGCGTTGGTGGCGGCTAGCCAGTGATGCAGGCCACAATTGGCCGCTATACGGGGAGGTCGCAATGATTGAGTCGATTCGGATTGGAAACTTCAAGTCACTGGGTGATGTGACCCTGCGATTCGCCAAATTCAACTGTCTGATTGGCATGAATGGCGCGGGCAAAAGTACCGTACTGCAAGCGCTTGATTTTTTATCGCAGTTGATGCTGGGGGATGTGCAGTCTTGGCTGGATAGTCGCGGCTGGAATATCTCTGACTTGAACTGCAAAGTGCGTAATGAAAGCAATATCAAGTTAGGTGCTGAATTTCGTACCTCCACAGGTGAGTTAGTGCAATGGATGGGGCGATTTAACCGCTCGCTACAGCGGTGCACACAAGAACAAGTCTGGGTAAATGAAATTGTGCAGCTCTCAGCCGACGGACAGACTTACGGTTTTAAAAACACACCACGCCAAGACATCGCCTTCACCTACCAAGGCTCCTTGCTGTCAATCCTCAAAGACTCTGAACTCCCCACCCCTGTTCTTGAATTCCGCGATGCCCTGCGCCGCATCCGTTCCCTAGAACTGCTGTCCCCCCAACTTCTGCGTAAACGCGCCCGCGCCAGCGAAAAAGACATCGGCGCAGGCGGCGAAAAGCTCTCCGCTTACCTGCACACCATCAAAGGCGAGAAAAAAGCCGCCTTGGTGACCCTGTTGCAAAAGTTTTACCCCGCGTTGTTGGACTTCAAAGTCACCTCCCAAACCTCGGGCTGGAAGAAGCTTTCCGTCTTCGAGCAGTACGGCGACCACCGCCTGGAAACCGATGCCGCCCATATGAACGACGGCCTGCTGCGCATCTTGGCCGTGCTGGCGCAAACCTCCTCTGACCGCTCCCTGATCTTGCTCGACGAGATCGAAAACGGCATCAACCAGGAAATCATTGAAACCCTGGTGGACACCCTGGTCACCAGCCCCCAGCAAATGCTGCTCACCACCCACAGCCCACTGGTCCTGAACTACCTGAGCGACGACGTAGCCCGCCAGTCGGTGCAGTTCATCTACAAAACTCCAGCGGGGGAATCGCGCATCCGGCCCTTCTTCGAGATCCCGCGCATGGCCGACAAGCTCCGCTCCATGGGGCCGGGCGACGCGTTTGTGGATACCGACCTCAAAGCCCTGACCGCCGAGTGCATTGCGCTGGACGCATTGCCCGTTGCGGCGGATGCTGCGGCATGAAACTGCTGTTAAGCGGAGAAGGACCCAGCGATTTAGGGGCCTGCGGCAATGCGCAAGGCCGGTGTGACGGCGCAGATTTCCGCATCGGCCCCATGACCGTGGTGCTGTCGCAATTGGCAGAACCTCAGCTGGGCTATGCCTTGTTGGACACACCCGACAGCCTGCATTTCATCAGCGAGACGGCACTGTGCGCACAGGCAAAGGCCCGCCCTGTGCGGCTACGGCCCACACGCAGTAAAAAACAGGATGTTGAAACGGCCTACTACTACGGCAACGCATCCATGTTGGGCCAGCTTGCGAAAGTCCTGGCGGCCGCATCCGACGAGCCCGTTCTGGCCGTTCTTTTCCGCGACAGTGACGGCACACGTAGCAGCGCTGGCAGCCTATGGAAAAGCAAGTGGAAGTCGATGCAGGATGGGTTCACCCACGCGGGCTTTGCACACGGCGTACCCATGTTGCCCCAACCCAAGTCCGAGGCGTGGCTACTGTCTGCGGCACTGCCACATGCACCCAGCTACGCACACTTGGAAGATATCTCGGGTAACGACGATTCGCCCAACTCCGCCAAATTCCAACTGGAAAAGGCACTGGGCCACGACCACAGTAGCGAAGAACTGTGCGATTGGTTACTGCACATACCACTCGACACGGAGCGGGCCGTGTCCATGCCCAGCTTCAAGGCATTCAAAGAAGCATTTGAGGCCGCGTTACAGCAGGTTTTGCACTGATTTAGCTACGTTTTAAATAGCTTCTTGCGCACACACCACATGCGCTAGCGGCCTATTTCGCTTAAATCACCCCCAACGCCGCGCTACCCATGCGTCGATAGAAATCTTCCCCGGCCCCTGCGCCACCAAGTACAGCAACAACGCCGCCCAGGTGCCATGCGTCGGGTACGCGCCGGGGTAGACGAAGATCTGGATGGTCAGCGTCATGCCTAGCAGGGCCAGAGCGGAGAAGCGGGTGCCCAGGCCGACGAGTAGCAGCAGCGGGAACAGGTGCTCGGCTCCGGCGGCCAGCGGGGCCATGAGCTGCGGCAGGGGCAAGCGGTATTCGTCGCGGAACAGGTCTACGGCGGTGTCCGACAGGCGCGGCCAGCCCAGCTCGAATGTGCCGCTGACGATGTCCACGGCAAAGCCCTGCACCTTGGTCTGGCCGGACTGCCAGAACACGGCGGCGATGGAGAAGCGGGCCAGCAAGGCGATCAGGCTGTGGGGGATACGGCGGCACAGCGCTATGAAAGTGGTCATGGTGTGAAGCCTTGTATGTGGGTGATGAGCTGTTGGCGGATCAGCAGGGCCAGGGTGGCGGGCAGGTCTAGCGCGGGGTCGGCACTGGCGGCGGCCAGCAGGGTGTCGCCAGCTTGCAGCGCCGTGATGAACCGCCCGGCGGCAACGGAGATGGACAGAATTTCGACCTCCAACCCACAGCGCAGCACCAAGGCGGTTTGGGGCTGGTCCACATCGGCCACCGGCTCTCCGCCGTGGTGGGCCACCCAGAGCGAGAACACGGTATACGCCGAGGCCACCACCTGCACCGATGGGTGCAAACCCAGTCGGAGCATGGCCAATTGATCGGGGTTGGCCAGGGCGGTTTGCAGGGCTTCGGGGGCGATGGCGGGCACGTCGGCGGCGTGGTAGGCCTGCACTTGGGCCCGCTCCAACCGGGCCACGTCGGCCAGGTAGGGCACGCTGGCGGCGGGCTCAAACGCTTCAATAAATGCGGGCAACTCCGCGCCAAACCAGGCCATCACCCGCGAGCGCGGCGGGTGGGCCTGCACGTACAGCCGCGCCATCGCCCGAAAGAAATTCCCGCCGACCAGCGCCTGCACTACGGGAAAGGTGGCAGCCAGCGCGTCGATCAGCGAGGCCACCACGTTGTTGCGGTAGACGGCGAAGCGCACCGCCGGGTCGGAGCCATTCCACACCCGCAGGCCGGGGGGCGTGGGGAGCGCGGGGTTGAGCAGCGCGGCGGCGAAGGTGGTTTGGTGTGTCATGGCCGGAAGTCCGCACCATCCGGGCTGGCCTGATCACCCTCACCCCGGCCCTCTCCCGCGCGGCGGGAGAGGGAGGAATGCATTGCCCCCTCTCCACCTTGGGGGAGAGGGTTGGGGTGAGGGGGTTGGGCCGCCAACATCGCTTGCGCCGCCTGCGCCTCGGCCAGCAGCACGGGCAGCGCGGGAACAAGGTTGTCGCGCTCGATCAGGGTGGGTACGGGGCCGGTCAGGCCCAGGGCAAAAGCGTACAAATCCCACACGGCCGGGGCCACGGGTGCGCCGTGGCTGTCGATCAGCAGTGGGTCGCCGGCGCCGTCTTGCGTTTCGGCAAAGCCCGCCAGGTGGATTTCGCCCACGGCCTCCAGCGGCAGCGATGCGATGTATGCCCGCGCGTCGAAATGGTGGTTGACGCTGCTGACAAACACGTTGTTCACGTCCAGCAGCAGGCCGCAGCCGGTGCGGCGCAGCACCTCGCGGAGGAAGGCGGATTCCGTCCAGGTGGAGGCTGCAAATTCAACGTAAGTGGCGGGGTTCTCCAGCAGCATGCGGCGTTGCAGGCGGGTCTGTACCTGGTCGATGTGGTCGCACACCCGCTGCAAACAGGCATCGGTGTAGGGCAGGGGCAGCAGGTCGTTCAAGAACACGCCGCTGTGGGTGGACCAGGCCAGGTGCTCGGAGAAAGATTGGGGCGCATAGCGGTCGAGCAGATTAGCCAGCGCGGCTAGGTGGGCGGTGTCCAGCGGTGCTTCGGCCCCAATGGACAGGCCAACCCCGTGGATGGACAGCGGGTAGCGTTCGCGGATGCGGGTCAGAAAGTGGTGGAAAGGGCCACCGTCCACCAGGTAGTTTTCGGCATGCACCTCGAAAAAACCTAGGTCGGGCGCGGTGTCCAGAATCTCCTGGATGTGACCGGACTTGAGGCCGATGCCCACACCGGGCGGCAAGGATGTGGGCATGGCGGGCCTTACATCTTTGCAGTAAAGGCCATTTTTTGGCCCATGCCGGTGGGCGAGCTCATGGACTTCATGGTTTCGCAGGTGCCAGCGGGCACGTACTTCCAGGCATTGGCCTGGTAGTCCATCTTGGACGTGCCTGCACAGGTGGTGCCGGCTCCTGCGGCGCAGTCGTTCTTGGCCTTCATGGCCACGCCAAAGCATTTTTCTTTCTCGTCAGCAGCAGCAGCAGGCGCGGCGGCCATCGCCAGGGCGGAGCCCAGGGCCAGGGCCAGCACAGCGGTGGAGGCAAAGGATTTGGTGGAAGCAGTCATGGAAATCTCCGGTTTAAAAGCACTTGGGGTTGAAGGTCAGCAGGGTGTTTCGCCTTGCTGTGGAGTAGTCGGAAGGGCTAGCGGTTTCTTACAGCTCCCTTCGCATTATTTTTGCGGTGCATTAAAAGATACACCGCCGGAATGACGAACATCGACAGCAGCGGCGCGGTGACCATGCCGCCGACCATGGGCGCTGCTATGCGCTGCATGACCTCAGAGCCCGTACCGCTGCCCCACAGGATGGGCAGCAGACCGCCCAGAATGACGGCCACCGTCATGGCCTTGGGGCGCACGCGCAGCACGGCTCCTTCCATGATGGCGTCCAGCAAATGCGCATCCGAATCTTGTCCTAGCGCAATACGTGCCTGCGTAGACTGCTGCAAATACAATAGCATAATGACGCCAAACTCGGCAGATACACCGGCCAGCGCAATGAAGCCCACCACGCCCGCCACCGACAGGTTGTAGCCCAGCAGGTACAGCAGCCAGATGCCGCCGACCAGCGCAAACGGCAGGGTGGCCATGATCAGCGCCGCGTCACCCACGCGTTGGAAGGTGAGGTAGAGCAGCACAAAGATGATGAGCAAGGTGCCCGGCACCACCACTTTCAGCTTGGCGGTGGCCCGCTCCAAAAACTCGAACTGGCCCGACCACGACACGGCGTAGCCCGCAGGCAACACCACCTGCGCGGCCACAGCTTTTTGCATGTCTTGCACGGCAGATTTCAGATCCCGCCCGCGAATATCCACATACACCCAGCCGGACAAACGGGCGTTTTCGCTGCGCAGCATGGGCGGGCCGTCGGCGATTTTTATATCGGCCACGTCGCCCAGCACCAACCGCGCCCCGCTCTCGGCCACGATCGGCAGGCTGCGCAACTGGGCCACCGAATCGCGCATCTCGCGCGGGTAGCGGATGTTGATGGGGAAACGCTGCGCGCCGTCTACCACTTCGCCAATGTTGTCGCCGCCCACAGCGGTGCTGATAACGGCTTGCACGTCGGCGATGTGCAGGCCCAGCCGGGCCGCATCGGCGCGGCGCACGGTGATGTCCACATAGCGCCCGCCGGTCAGGCGCTCGGCCAGGGCGCTACTGACACCGGGCACGGTTTTCAGGGTGCGCTCAATTTCTCCGGTCAGGCGGTCGATGGTGGCCAGATCGACCCCGGCCACCTTCACGCCCACCGGGCTTTTGATGCCGGTGGCCAGCATGTCGATGCGGTTGCGGATGGGCGGCACCCAGATGTTGGACAGGCCTGGCACCTGAACAATGCGGTCCAGCTCCTCGACCAGCTTGTCTTGCGTCATGCCGGGCCGCCACTGCTCACGGGGCTTGAATTGCACGGTGGTTTCAAACATCTCCATCGGCGCAGGGTCGGTGGCGCTATCGGCCCGCCCGGCTTTGCCATACACGCTGGCCACCTCGGGCAGGGTTTTGATGAGGCGGTCGGTCTGTTGCAACAGCTCTGCCGCCTTGCCCGCCGACAAGCCCGGCAGGGCCGACGGCATGTAGAGCAAATCACCTTCGTCCAGCCGGGGCATGAACTCACCGCCGATGTGTTGCAGCGGCCACAGGCTGGCCAGCAACAGCAGCGCAGCCCCCAGCAGCGTGGCACGCGGCCATTGCAGCACTTTGGTCAGTAGCGGGCGGTAGAGGGCAATCAGCCAACGGTTCAGCGGGTTGGTAGCCTCGATCGGGATACGGCCCCGGATTAAATAGCCCATCAGCACCGGAATCAGCGTGACCGACAGGCCCGCCGCCGCCGCCATCGCATAGGTTTTGGTGAAGGCCAGCGGCGCAAACAAGCGGCCTTCTTGCGCCTCCAGCGTGAACACCGGGATAAACGACAGGGTAATGATCAGCAGCGAGAAAAACAGCGCAGGCCCCACCTCGGCGGCTGCATCGCCCATGACGCGCCAACGCTCCTTGCCCTGTAGCTTTTCACCGGGGTGCGCGTGGCCCCACTGCTCCAGGTGCTTGTGGGCGTTTTCCACCATCACCACCGCCGCATCAACCATCGCACCAATGGCAATGGCGATGCCGCCCAGCGACAAGATGTTGGCGTTCACGCCCTGGTAGCGCATGGCAATGAAGGCCACCAGAATGCCAATGGGCAGCGAGACAATGGCTACCAGGGCCGAACGCAGGTGGCCCAAAAACACAAAGCACACCACGGCCACCACCGCAAACTCTTCCAACAGCTTGAAGCCCAGATTGGCCACGGCGCGTTCGATCAGCCCCGAGCGGTCGTAGGTGGGCACGATCTCCACGCCTTTGGGCAGACTGGCTTGCAGGCTGCGCAGCTTGGTTTTGACGGCGGCAATGGTCTCCAGCGCGTTCTGGCCCGAGCGCATCACGATGACACCGCCCACGGCCTCGCCCTGCCCGTCCAGTTCGCCAATGCCCCGGCGCATCTCGGGGCCGAGCTGGATGCGGGCCACGTCGCCCAGCCGCACGGTAACCCCGGCGGCATTGGTCACCAGCGGCACGGCCCGAAAGTCGTCCAGCGTGCGCAGATAACCGCTGGCACGCACCATGTACTCGGCCTCGCCCAGCTCCAGCACCGAGCCCCCGGCCTCTTGGTTGTTTTTCTGGATCGCCTCGGTGAGCTTGCCCAACGGAATGCCGTAGGCCGCCAGCTTCTGCGGGTCGGGCACGATCTGGTACTGCCGCACCATGCCGCCGATGGTCGCCACCTCGGCCACGTTGGGCACGGTTTTCAGTTCCAGCTTCAAAAACCAGTCTTGCAGCGCCCGGAGTTGCGCTGCATCTTGGGTGCCACTGCGGTCTACCAGCGCGTACTGGTAAATCCAGCCCACGCCCGTCGCGTCTGGCCCCAGCGTGGCCTTGGCACCGGGCGGCAGGCGCGACTGCACCTGGTTCAAATACTCCAGCACCCGCGAACGGGCCCAGTACAGGTCGGTGCCGTCCTCGAACAGCACGTAGACAAACGAATCGCCAAAGAACGAGTAGCCGCGCACGGTCTTGGCCCCCGGCACCGACAGCATGGTGCTGGTCAGCGGATAGGTCACCTGGTTTTCCACCAACTGCGGGGCCTGGCCGGGGTAGCTGGTGCGGATGATGACCTGCACGTCGGACAAGTCAGGCAGGGCATCCAGCGGGGTTTTGAGTACGCTGAAAACACCCCAGGCGCTGAGGATGAGCGTGGCCAGCAGTACCAAAAAACGGTTACCAATCGACCAGCGGATCAGGCGGCCGATCATGGCTGCACCGCCGCATTCAAGCGCGCTTCTACCCCTTTGAGGCTGGCCTCGGAGTCGATCAGAAACTGGCCGGACAGCACCACCCGCTGGCCCGCCTGCAAGCCGCGCAAGATGGCGGTGCTCCCCATGCTTTCCAAGCCCACGGCCACCTCCACCGGGCGAAAGTGCCCGCCCTCTTCGGCCACCAGCACCACGCTACGCTTGCCGGTTTGGACCAGCGCTTCCGAGGGAATCTGCAAAAACTTCTCGCCCTGGAGCGCCGCAAACTGCATGTTGACCGCCATCCCCGGCACCAGCATCTGGCCGGGGTTGGCCAGCTCCACCCGCGCCATGCGGGTACGGGTGGCGGGGTTGACCTGCGGCAGCAGCGCCTGCACCACTCCGCGCAACACCGTGTGGGGCGCCGATGCACTGGTGGCCTGCACCGGCGTGCCGGGGCGGGTGAGCGCGGTTTGGCTCTCTGGCACTTCGGCATTGGCCCACACGCTGGCCAGGCCGTTGATGCGGAACAACGTGGCCCCCGGCATCACCGCCATGCCTTCGCGTGCCAGCAGCTCCACCACCACGCCGCCGATGGGGGCCGTGAGGGTAAAGCGCGGCTGGGCGCTGCCGCTGCTCTCAACACGGCGTATCTGCGCGTCGTCCATGCCCACCTGGCGCATGCGTTGGCGGGCCGCATCGACCAGCGGGGCCAGATCGGTTCCCTGCATGCGCCGCACCGACAAAAACTCTTCCTGCGCGGCCACCCAGTCGGGCACATAGATGTCGGCCAGCGGCTGGCCTTGGCGCACCGGGTCCAGCGTAGCGCGCACGTGCAGCCGCTCAATGAAGCCCGAGGCGCGGGCCTGCACAAAGGCCTGGTCGCGCTCGTTAAAGGCAATCGTGCCCACAGCGGTAACTTGCGGTGACAGCGTGCCTTCGGTCACTTCGGCGGTACGCACGCCCAGGTTTTGCTGCACGCGTGGGCTGATGGTCACGGTGCTGGCGTTGGCACCGCCCTCACCGCCCTCACCGCCCCCGGCGTACACCGGCACCAGCATCATGTCCATAAACGGTGACTTGGCGGGTTGGTCAAATTTTTTGCCCGGCACCATCGGGTCTTGGTAATACAGCACCTTGCGGCCTGTCACGGGGTCCATATCCCCGGCTTTGATGCCTGTATCGATATGGCGGCGGGTGGCGGCCTCGCCTTCGGCAATCCCTTGCGGCAAGGCCGTGGTGGCCACTGCCATTGCCGGTGCACTGTGTGCGCCACGTTGCACACCGAGCTGGTACAGGCCGTAGCCCCCCGCCACGGCGGTGGCGGTCAGCACGAGGGCGGCGATAAATGTTTTTTGCATAGCAATCTCCTGCGGGTTAGCGGGGCGTAGCCGCTAAATATGTAAGTTGTGCCCAGAGCCGGGCGGTGTCCATTTCCAGGCGCAGTTGCGCCATGCGCACGTCGATCTCGGCGCGCCGGGCCTCTAGCACGGCGGCCAGCGTGCCGCTGGCCCCGCCCCGGTAGGCAGACAGGCTGGCCAGGGTGCGCTCGGCGGCCAACGGCACTATTGCGCTGCTGTAGCGCAGCAGTCTGGCCTGGTCGCTGTGCCACTCTTGCAGCATGGCGCGCACCTCGGCGGCGTGGTTGCGTTGCGCGTCCTCGCGCTCAGCCTGCACCTGGGATACGGTGGCCAGCTTGGCGGATAGTTCGCGGTTTTGGCGGTTGGGGGCGTCCCACTGCAAGGGTACGGAGACGTTGATCGACACCATGTTGGAGTAGGCGGAACCGCGCTGGCTCAGCATCAGTTCCACACTCCAGTCGGCACGCTGGTTGGCACGGGCCAGGTCGGCATCGGCCTGGGCCATTTCTTCCTGCTTTTGCAGCGCGGCGATTTGCGGATGGTGCTGTAGTTGGGACTCCAGCGTGGCCTCGTTCCACCCGGTCTGCGCCATCGTGGGCAGCTCGCCCACGCCCTCTGCCGCAGCCGTGCCCACCCAGCGGGTCAACTGGGTTTGGGCTGCGGCCAGTTGCTGGTCGGTCTGCGCCACCTGGTCGTCCATTTGGGCCAGTGCAGCGCGGGCGGCAAACACCTCGCTCTGGCTGCCACGGCCACCTCGGTAGGCGGCATCGGCGGCATCGATTTGCAACCGTGCCTCTGCCTGTTGGCGCAGCAACAAAGCCCGCAACCGTTCCTGGTAATAGCGCTCCAGCCAGGCGATGGCGGTGCTGCTGCGCACGCTGGCCAGGGTCTGGGCGCGGGCGGCATCGGCGGCTTCAGCCTCTTTTTCAAAGCGCTGGCGGCGGGCCTGGCGCTTGTCTTGCCGGGTGAATTCCTGCATGACACCGGCCGAGCGCATGGTCATAAAGTCGCGGCCCAGGCTGAACCGGTCTTCGCCATTGAGCGGCAGGTTGTTCAGCCCCAGCCGCAACACCGGATCGGGCAACTGCCCTGCCGCCACTGCCATATCGCGGGCCGCGCTGGCCTGCCAACTAGCCGCAGCCGCCCGCTGCGACTGGGCCTCTGCGACTTGCAAGGCGGTATGGAACGCCAGCGGCTCTGCCGCCCCCACAGCCACAGGCGTGGCCAAAGCAGACGCGACCAGCACGCTGCGGTACAAAAAGGTGAACATGGAAGTCCTCCGTCAACACATCACAATCTAAATTTAAACGCCCAAGGCGTTCGCATTCACAGGTGTGTGATCGACGAACCAGCCCGAGCCCAGCGTAGGCGCTGGGTCGGCTTATAGACGGAAAACTTGGTTGAAAAGGTACAGCGGCGGACCGCTAAAGGGCCGCAGCGGACGGGCCGCTGGAACGGCCAATGCCGTGAGCGCCAGCAAGGGTAGCAACCACACCAACGTCCACAGCGCGGCCCAGACGGGGGACGGCACATCGACACCGCTGGCCTGGTGGGCCGACTGCGGACTGGCCTCGACCGCCGCATGGCATAGCGCGGGCTGGGCCGGGTCCATTTGCTCTGCGGCCATAGCATCACACCCCGGCATGGCCGCCACCGGCTGCACCCACTGGGGGCACACATAGGCCGCCAAAGCCAGTTGCGCCCACAGCAAACACAGAACCACCAAGAAGGTGGTCCAAAACCGGGTGGAGGGGCGGGTGTGCATGGCCGGAGTCTGCCATAGCAACATTTCCCGCCTCTGCAAACGATATTACCCAGCTGCTCGCCAAGGGTTTTAGAACCTGCTTGCGATCTCTGTGGACGGCGCAAACAGGTTACATCCAGAAACAAATGAGGCGGAGTTACAGGCCGTTACCAAGGGCATATACCAATGCCACAAACCACCTCCGATTGAAAATGTAACCGCTTACATTGCAGCCAAACACCCTTTGGAGACACTATGGATTACTACTTTCAGACGTATGGACGCAGAGGCCTCGCGGCGCTTTGCGGTGCGGCCTTGCTGGCAGGATGCGGAGGCGGGTCCAGCCCGACCGCGCTGAGCGACCAGCAGGCCAAAGCCGCCGTGGCCACCGCCACTACCGCCACCACCCTGCCCCAGTACGCCGACTGGCCGCACATTACCAGCGACCTGCCCAGCAGCGCCGCGCTGGAGGCCCGCATCCAAACCATCGTTACCGGCATGACCCTGGCCGAAAAAGTGGGCCAGATGACGCAGCCCGAAATCAAAAGCATCACGCCCGACCAGGTCCGTCAGTTCTACATCGGCTCGGTGCTCAACGGCGGCGGCTCCTGGCCGCAGAACAACAAGCACGCGCTCTCCAGCGACTGGGTCAAGCTGGCCGACGCCTACTGGATGGCCTCGATGGCCACCGACTCCAGGGTGAAGATCCCGGTGATCTGGGGCACCGACGCAGTCCACGGCCACGGCAATGTGTTTGGTGCCACGCTGTTCCCGCACAACATCGGCCTGGGTGCCGCCAACGACCCGGCGCTGGTGCGGCGCATCGGCCAGGCGGTGGCCACGCAGGTGGCATCCACCGGCATTGACTGGAGCTTTGCGCCCACCTTGGCGGTGGTGCGCGACGACCGCTGGGGCCGCACCTACGAGGGCTATTCCGAAGACCCGCTGATCGTCAACACCTATGGCTACGAGATGATCAAGGGCTTGCAGGGCGACTTCACCAAGCCCACCAACGTGATTGCCACCGCCAAGCACTTCATGGGCGACGGTGGCACCGACCAGGGCAAGGACCAGGGCGTGAACATGGCCAGCAAAAGCGAGATGGTCAACATCCACGGCCAGGGCTACTACTCGGCGCTGGGCGCAGGCGCGCAGACCGTGATGGCCTCCTTCAACAGCTGGACCAACGAGAGCCTGGGCATCGCCGTGGGCAAGATGCACGGCAGCAAAAAAATGCTGACCGATGTGCTGAAGACCCAGATCGGCTTTGACGGCTTTGTGATTGGCGACTGGAACGGCCACGGCCAGGTGCCGGGCTGCACAGATGCCAGTTGCGCCCAGGCCATCAACGCCGGGGTCGACATGATCATGGTGCCCGACCAATGGCAGGGCTTCATCACCAACACCATCGCCCAGGTGCAAAACGGCAGCATTCCGATGGCCCGCATCGACGATGCCGTCACCCGCATCCTGCGGGTCAAGCTGCGCGCGGGCATCTTCACCGCCAAGCGCCCACTGGAGCGCCTGAATGCCGGCAATGCAGCCCAGTTGCAACACCGGGTGCTGGGCCGCGAGGCGGTGCGCAAATCGCTGGTGCTGCTGAAGAACGACAACCAGCTGCTGCCCCTGGTGCGCGGCCAAAAAGTGCTGGTGGTGGGCAAATCGGCCGACAACCTATCGAACCAGACCGGTGGCTGGTCGCTCACCTGGCAAGGTACCTCCAACACCAACGCCGACTTCCCCAACGCCGACAGCATCCTGGCGGGCATCAAAGCCGCCACAGGTGCTGCCAACGTCACCTACAGCGCCACCGGTGCGGGCATCAACCTGGCCGACTTCAAGGTGGTGATTGCCGTGATCGGTGAAACGCCGTATGCCGAGGGCGTAGGCGACATCGGCAAAACCGGCACGCTGGAGCACGCCCGCCGCTACCCCGAAGACCTGGCCGTGCTGAATGCCGTGAGCGGCAAAGGCGTACCGGTGGTCACCGTGCTGGTCACCGGCCGCCCGGTGCTGGCGAACAAAGAAATCAACCGCTCCGACGCATTCATGGTGGCCTGGCTGCCCGGCACTGAGGGCAAGGGCGTGGGCGACGTGCTCTTCCGCACCTACAACGGCAAGGTCAACTTCGACACCATGGGCAAGCTGTCATTCTCATGGCCCAAGTCGGGTTGCCAAACCCCGCTGAACGTGGGCGATGCGGCCTACGACCCGCTGTTTGCCTACGGCTACGGCATGCGCTACGCCGACCAGAAAACCCTGTCCAAGCTGGATGAAACCGTGCCCACCCTGGGCTGCGGTCAAACCGCCGGGGGCGGCACCACCACGGTGGATCTGGAAGTCTTCAACTCCACCGACCAGGCCCCGTTTGCGCTCGGCATCGGCTCGCCCGAGAACTGGGGCGGCACCGCGCTGGGCTCCGACCTGAACGCCGTCATCGCCCACAGCACCATCAAGGCCGAAACCACCCAGGTCAACGTGCAGCAAGACGGCAAAAAAATCACCTGGACCGGCACCGGCCAGTTCTATGCGCAGCAGCCCGGCACCAGCGACCAGCAAAGCTACCTCAACTCGGACGCGGCGCTGGTGTTTGAGACCATCGTCCACCAGTTGCCCGACGGCCTGGTCAAGGTGCGCATCGATTGCAGCTACCCCTGCATCGGCGAAGTGGACGGCACCACGCTGTTCAGCACGCTGGGGCTGAACACCAAGCGCACGGTGAAGCTGCCGCTAAGCTGCTTTGCCGCCAAGGGCACCGACTTCGCCAGCATCAACACGCCGTTCCTGGTCTACACCGAGAAAGCCTTCAGCGCCTCGTTTGCCCACATCCGTTGGGTGCCGGGTGCCGCCAAAGATGCCGACGCGGTCGCCTGCGACACCCTGGTGCCGCCTGCCGTCGCCCTGCCCACCCCCAAACCCGGCCCCACCTACACCGTGTTCAACAACGGCGTGATATCCGACGGCTTCAAGGCCAACACCTATTCCACCAACAATGTGCACACCAGCTTCAGCGTGCTGTCCACAGGGGAACTGGCGTTGAACTTTGCCGCCGACGGGGGCGATGGCCTGCTGTTCTTCAACGATGGCGGCCCCGTCAACCTGGGCAACTTTACCGGCGGCAAGCTGCAGTTCGACATCAACGTCAGCAACTACGGCAGCAACACCAGCGGCCTGGTGGTGAAGATGGAGAGCGCGGGCAGCAGCTGCAACACCGGTGACGTGCTGTTTGGCCGCCCCACCGCAGGCGGCTGGCAGGCCGTGAGCATCACCATGGCCAGCATCACCGCCGCCCCGACCCCCTGCTTTGACCTGCGCCGCACCAGTGTGCCGTTTGCCATCTTCCCCAAATGGGGTGACCAGCAAGGCGTGCAGTTCCAGGTACGCAACGTCCGATTCGTCCAATAAGCCCCCAAGGGAAAACACATGTTCAAAAACCACATCCTCGCGGCAACCCTGCTCGCCTGTGGCCTGGCCACTTCGGCCCAGGCCTCGCTGATCACCTTCACCGGCGGCACCGCTACCCGCAACGATGCCTCCACCGGCATCACCAACAACGCCATCAACTGGGACGATGTTCAGCGCTACGAAGAGGCGGGGTTTCGCGTCACCTTTATCGGCACCGACTCGGCCTTTTCCAGCAACGTGGGCGACTTTTATGAGGTCGGCAACGACGTGCTGCAAGGCCACTGGGCTAGCGGCAACTTTGGCTACCTGACGCAGATCCGCCTGACCCGCACCGATGGCGGGGCCTTCAGCTTGGGCGGCTTCGATATCGTCTCCAACACCGACACCGGTGGCGGCCCGGCATCGGGCAATGAGCAGGTCTACGTCCACGCCTCGGCCGACGGCAGCAGCGACGACTTCGCGCAGCTGCTGCCCAGCGACGATTCGGGCTTCCCCGCCACCCGCTTCGCGCTGGGGGAACCGTTCAGCCATGTGCGGGCCATCTGGTTCGACGTGAGCGGCGCGTCCGACAGCTTCGCCATCGACAACCTGGAGGCCAGCGCCGTGCCCGAGCCCGGTTCGCTGGCCTTGCTGGGCGCGGGGGCCTTCGGGTTGTGGGCTGCACGGCGGCGACAGCCCCGCTGATGCGCCTGGGCGGGCGGTAACATCCGGCAACGGAGGTGTTTGACCCTCCGGCAACCTGAGCCCTACCACCGCCATGTCCACCATCCACACCGTGGCCGCCCTGGCCGGTGTCTCCAGCGCCACCGTATCGCGGGTGATGAACGACCCGCACAAAGTGCGCGAAGCCACCCGCCTGAAGGTGGAAACCGCCATGCGCACGCTGGACTTTTCGCGCAACAGCTTTGCCGCCTCGCTGGCCTCCCGGCGCTCGGAATGCGTGGGGCTGGTGGTGCCACATTTGTCCGGGGCCTTTTTTGCGCCGCTGGTCAATGCGGTGGAAGAAGCGGTGAGCGCCGTGGGCAGCTACCTGGTCGTCACCTGCGGCAAAAACAGTGTGGACGAGGTGGCCAACGGTCTGCAATTCCTGCGGCAGCGGCGCTGCGATGCCATCATCTTGTACCCCGGCCAATTGTGCGACCAGGCCCTGGCCGAGATGCTGCGCCACAACCCGCACATGGTGGTCATCCACCGCACCGTGCCGGGATTTGAAGCCCGTTGCGTGCAACTCGACAACCACACTGGTGGCCAGTTGGCGGCCCAGCACCTGCTGCGCTGCGGCCACCGCGACATCGGGGTGATTGCCGGGCCGCGCAGCAACCCGGAAAGCATGCAGCGCCTGGCCGCATTTCAAAGCACCCTGGAAGCCGCCGGGATAAAGCTACCGCCGGAGCGGGTGTGCGAGGGCGATTTCCACTTTGCCTCGGGCAGCACCTGCATGGCCGAACTGCGGGCCACCCAACCGGGCTTGAGCGCGGTGTTCTGCCTAAACGACCAGATGGCTTTTGGCGCGCTCAACCACTGCCGGGCGGCCGGTATCGAAGTGCCCACAGAGCTGTCGTTGATTGGTTTTGACGACGTGGAATACGCCGATCTGATCCACCCGCGCCTAACCACCGTGCACCACCCCGTGGCCGCGCTGGCCCGCACCGCCGCACAGCTGGCGTTGCGGCTGGCCGCCGGGGAGGTGCTTACCGAACCCCAGCACCTGCTGGTGCCCACGCTGGTGGTGCGCGACTCGGTGCAGATGCGGGCGGGCTAGTAGTCCTGGGGTTTGGTCAAATCCAGCACGGTCACCCCGGCCGGTGGCCGCTGGCGGTTCAGCCAGCGCGGGTCGGCCAGGCTGCGCTCTACGTCGGCGCGGCCTGCGGCCCAGTGCTCACGCACCGTGGCACGCGAGAACTCGTAGTCTTTGGACTGGGTTTCAAAATGCTTGCTGCGGTGGATCAGGTGCACCACGGTCAGGGCGCTGGCCGATCCAGCGTTCAGTAACTGTTGCAGATCGGGGTCGCTGGCAAATTCGGGCGGCAGCTTGGCGGCCAGCTTTTGCGCGGCGTTTGACAACTTTTGTTGCGTAGCCACCAGGTCGGTGTTGAAGCGGGTGCGGCTGGCAAACTGGATGTCTTTGCCCCGCTCGGCCACCTCGTTCAGGTTGCGCGGCATGTGGCCCCGGGCGCTGAACAAATCCACCTGAAACACCAGCATGTCCTCGGCGGAGGGCTGGTCGATCACGTACTGCAACGGGGTGTTGGACACCAGCCCGCCGTCCCAATAAAACTCGCCGCCCACCTCCACCGGCGCAAAACCCGGCGGCAGCGCGCCACTGGCCATGATGTGCTGCGGGCCCAGCGGCTGGCGGTGCAGGCGGTCGGCCGAATCAAAATAGGCGAAGTTGCCGCTGGTCACATGGACCGCGCCCACCGACAACCGCACATTGCCGTCAGGGCAGTTGCGGTTGATGCGGTCAAAGTCCACCAGCTTGAGCAGCGTAGCGCGCAGCGGCTCGGTGTCGTAGATGCCCAAAGCGGCCAGCGTGCCCTGCGGCTGGTACTGGGCGGCAGGGATGCGCGGTTTGAAAAAGCCCGGCACGCCCAGCATGGCCACCAAGGCCGCGCTGGATTCGTTAAAAAGCTCGCGCGCCTGGATGCCCCACTGCGCAGACGGCGCAGGGGCCAGCAGCTGGGACGACACGCCCTCCCAAAACTCTTTCAGGCGCGGCACCCGCAGCGGCGGCGGGTTGCCCGCAATGATGGCCGCGTTGATGGCCCCAATCGACACGCCCGCCACCCAGTTGGGGCAGATGCCGTTTTCTTCCAGCGCCTCGTACACCCCCGCCTGGTAGGCCCCCAAAGCGCCGCCGCCTTGCAGCACCAGGGTGCATTGTTCGTGGTGCGGGCCGGGTAAGGCCCGTTCGGCAGCAGAGGGTGAAGCCACGTTAAAACCTTTCAGGCAAAGCCATGTTGCAGTGCAGTATAGGGCTGGCTTTGGCGGTGTGGATGTCCGCTTGGCAAAGACGATTCACTATCAAATATATAGCTACTAGCGCATATTAAATATGCGCTAGAGGCATATTTCGTCATGAAAATATCCGCCAAGCCCCCGGGGCTAAATCGCCCAGCGCATAGATGCCAATCTGCACCCGCACCAGCCGCAAAGTTGGCAAACCCACCGCCGCCGTCATGCGCCGCACCTGGCGGTTGCGCCCCTCGCAAATGCGAATCTCCAGCCACGCCGTGGGCAGGTGCGCACGGTAGCGCACCGGCGGCGTGCGCAGCCACAGGCCCGGTGGCTCGGCGATCTGCACGGCCTCGGCCGGCAGGGTCATGCCGTCGTTCAGCAGCACGCCCTGGCGCAGCGCCTGCAAGGCGGCATCGGTGGGCGTGCCGTCCACCTGCACGCGGTAGGTTTTGAACTGCTTCTCTTGGGGCTGGGTAATGCGGGCGTTGAGCACGCCGTCGTCGGTGAGCAGCAGCAGCCCTTCCGAATCCCGGTCCAGCCGCCCGGCCACGCGCAGGGTCGGGTCGGTGATGAACTGCGCCAACGTCGGCCGGTCGCCGTCGGGGCGGAACTGGGTGAGCACGTTGAAGGGTTTGTTGAAGAGGATGATTTTGGGCATGGGCAAAATATTTTAGTCGGCGGGCCTGCTCAGCCTAAAATAAGACTAGTCCATTCAGCTAGTCAGATAACCATGCAAACCCTTACCACCGCACCACCCGCTAAACCCTGGCGCTTGCAAGATGCCAAGGCGCAGTTCAGTGAACTGGTCGATAACGCCCTGCGTGGCGTGCCGCAGCACGTGACGCGGCGCGGTAAACAGGCGGTGGTGGTGCTGTCAGAGGCCGACTTTGCCGCCTTGCAACACAGCGCAGCCAGCCGGTCTGCCCCGCCTGCCAGCTTTCTGGCGCATCTGCTGGCCATGCCCAAAGACTTGGCGGACAGCGCGCTGGACCTGCCGCGCCTGGACGTACCGCCCCGCAGCATCGACTTCACATGATCTTGCTTGACACCGTGGTGCTGTCCGAGCTGCGCAAGTCCCGCCCCAACGCGGGCGTGCTGGCGTATTTACAGGCCCAGCCCGCCGATTCCGTCTTTATCAGCGCCTTGACCGTGGGAGAAATCGAGGCCGGTATCGAACGCCAGCGCAGCGCCAACCCGGCGTTCGCTGCCGACCTGGCCCAGTGGCTAGCGCAGACGGAATTGCAGTTCGCAGCCTTCATCCTGCCCGTGACGCCCGCCATCGCCCGGCTATGGGGGCGGCTGTGCGTGCAAACCGGCAACACCGGCATCGATAACCTGATCGCTGCCACCGCCCTCAGCCACAACCTGACGATGGTGACCCGCAACCCCCGGCACTTTGCGCCGACCGGGGTGCGGGTGGTGGACCCATTTAGTCCTGCCTAGGCCTCAAGGCATCGCCGCCAGCAGCGCCGCGTTGCCGCCCGCCGCAGTCGTATTCACCGTCAGCGTCTGTTCGGCGCAAAAGCGCACCAGGTAGTTAGGACCACCGGCCTTGGGCCCCGTGCCGCTCAGGCCTTCGCCGCCGAAGGGCTGCACGCCGACCACTGCGCCAATGATGTTCCGGTTGATGTAGACGTTGCCGATATGGGCGGCGGCGGCCAGGGCGTGGGCGCGGCTGTCGATGCGGGTTTGGATACCCAGCGTGAGGCCGTAGCCCAGCGCGTTGATCTGCGCGATCACGGCCTGCGGGTCGCCCGACCAGCGCACGATGTGCAGCACGGGGCCAAAAATTTCCTGCGACACGTCGGCAATCTGGTTCAACTCAAACGCCTGCGGCGCTATTAAATTAGGAGCATCTTGCGCAGCTACTGTCTGCGCTAGAAGCACTTTTGACGTTAAATTTAGGCGCTGGATGTGCTTTTGGATACCGTCGAAGGCATCTTTGTCGATGACCGGGCCGACATCGGTTGCCCAGTTGGCCGTGTCGCCCAGCACCAGCTCTTGGGCCGCGCCTTGCACCATCGCTATCACGTGGTCGGCGATGGCCTCGTGCACGCACAGCAGGCGCAGCGCCGAGCAGCGTTGGCCCGCACTGCGGAAGGCGCTTTGCACCACGGCATCGACCACCTGCTCGGGCAGGGCGGTGCTGTCCACCAGCATGGCGTTGATGCCGCCCGTCTCCGCAATCAGCGGGATGATGGGGCCGTCTTTGGCGGCCAGCGCCCGGTTGATGTGGCGGGCCACAGGGGTCGAGCCGGTGAACACCACGCCCGCAATGCCGGGCAGCGCCACCAGCGCCGCACCCACGGTAACGCCTGGGCCGTGCAGCAGTTGCACCGCGCCCTCGGGGATGCCCACGGCATGCAGCAGGCGCACGGCTTCCAGCGCCACAAACGGGGTTTGCTCGGCCGGTTTGGCCAAGACCGTGTTGCCCGTAGCCAGGGCCGCCGCCACCTGGCCCATGAAGATGGCGAGTGGGAAGTTCCACGGGCTGATGCAGACCCACACGCCACGGGCCGTCAAGCGCAATTCGTTGGTTTCGCCCGTCGGGCCGGGCAAGGCGACCGGGGCCATGATGCGCTCGGCTTCATTGGCGTAGAAGCGCAGGAAGTCCACGGCTTCGCGCACTTCCGACACGGCATCGCCCCAGGTTTTGAAGGCTTCTTTGACCAGCAGGGCGCAGAAGCGGGGCATCTGGTGTTCCAGCGCATCGGCGCTTTGGCGCAGCAGGGCAGCGCGGGCAGCGGTGGGGGTTTTGCTCCATATTTTGTAGCTTGCAGCACTTGTAGCATATGCGCTAGCGGCCAATTTGGCATCAAACTCTGGCACGGGCAACACGGGGGTGGCGTCGAAGGCGGCTTGCATCACAGCGCGCTGGGTGGCCACTTCCAAGTCCATGCCCGCGCTGTTTTTGCGGCCGGGGCCAAACAGCACGGGCGGCAACGGGAATGCAGACACTGGCTCCAGGCGCAGGGGTGACACCAAAATTTCTTCCATGCCCACCGACTCGTCTGCAAGCTGGTGTACGAAGGACGAATTTGCGCCGTTCTCCAGCAAGCGGCGCACCAGGTAGGCCAGCAGGTCGCGGTGCTTGCCCACGGGGGCGTAGACGCGGCAGCCGATCAGCGGGTTCTTCAGCACCTCGCGGTACACGCCCTCGCCCATGCCGTGCAGGCGTTGCAGCTCAAACGGCGTACCGCTCTTGGCGGCCAAATACAGGATGGCGGCAATGGTGGCCGCGTTGTGCGTGGCGAACTGGGGGTAGATGGCATCGGGCGCGTCCAGCAGGGCCTTGGCGCAGGCCAGGTACGACACGTCGGTGTGGTGCTTGTGGGTGAACACCGGGTAGTGCGGCAGGCCCAGCTCTTGGGCGCGTTTGATTTCCGAATCCCAGTACGCGCCTTTCACCAAACGGCACATCAGGCGTAGCTTGTATTTGCGGCCGATAACGGCAATGTGCTGGATGAGCTCCAGCGCCCGGGTTTGGTAGGCCTGCATGGCTAGACCAAAGCCGCGCCACTGGGGTTGGTGCTGGGCGATCAACGCGGCCAGCGCCTCGAATACGTCGAGCGACAGCTCCAGGCGGTCCACTTCTTCCGCGTCGATGGTCAGGTTGATGTTGGCGCGGGCAGCCTGCTCGCACAGGCTCCAGACGCGAGGGACCAGCTCGGCCAGCACGCGTTCGCGCTGGGTCCACTCGTAGCGCGGGTGCAGGGCGCTGAGCTTGATGGATATACCGTCGTTTTGCTCGGTGGCGCAGGTGGTACTTGCGCGGGTAGCTATCGCTTCAATAGCATTCTTATAGCTTTGCAGGTAGTTGAGCGCATCCGCATCGGTGCGTGCGCCCTCGCCCAGCATGTCGTAGCTGTAGGTGAGCTGGGGCTGCTTTGTGCGGGCGGAGGCGGCTTCATCCATCGCGTCCCCAATGGTTTGGCCCAGCACAAACTGGCGGCCCAGCAGCTGCACGGCACGCACGGTGGCGGCTACAACGGTCTTGGCGCCCAGCTTGGTGAGCAGGCCTTGGGGAGCCTCGGCTTCGGGCAAGAATTTTTTCGACAGGGCGATGGCGCTGCTGGAGAGTTTGGCCAGGGTGGAGCGGCCCAACACGTGGGCGGCTCCAGTGTCATCCAGGCCGTCAAAGTCGGCGCGGCCCAGTTGGTCGGCAGTCAGGGCGATGGCGGTCTCGGCATCGGGCACGCGCAGCAGGGCTTCGGCCAAGCGCATCAGGGCCAGGCCCTCGGCGCTGGAGATGGGGTATTCGCGCAGCAGGCTTTCCATAGCCCAGAACGGCGGCGGGTTGTCGCGCACGGCCTGCACCCAGGGGCGGGCGGGGGCGCTGGCGACCCCCCAATCCAACGCACCCGACAAGGCGGCCAGACGGTGGGCAACGGTTTCAGATTCAGACCGGTAGGGGGTGGGCAAACGCATGGTGAATTCCTGCTGGGTTGACTGCAATTTTCCTAGTTTGCAGCGACAACACCCAACAATTTCACCAAATTTCTAGACTTAACTAGTGATTAATTTCTTAATACCAGCCCATCAAGAGATAGCCGGAAATGCATTGCGCAAGCCCGAAATCAGCATCTGCACCGCCATCGCCGCCAGCAGCAGGCCCATCAGCCGCTCCACCGCAATCAGGCCCGACTTGCCGATGCGCCGCGCCAGCCCGCTGGCCGACAGCAGCACCAGCCACACCACCACCATGCTGAGGGTGATGGCCCCGGCCCAGGCCCAGGCGCGCTCAGGCTGGCGCGAGGCCAGCAGCAGCACGGTGGCCAGGGAAGATGGCCCGGCGATCATCGGGATGGCCAGGGGCACCAGCATCGGTTCGGCCGCTTCCTCGGGGCCAGAAAAGCCCACGCCCATGCTGGGGAAGGCCATACCCATCGCGATCAGGAACAGGATCACGCCCCCGGCGATTTCCAGCGAGGCATCGGTGAGGTGCATGACGTGCAGCAGCCGGTCACCCACCACCATGAAGACCAGCAAAATCCCCAGCGCAAACAGGCATTCGCGGGTGATGACCCAGAAGCGCCGCTCTTTGGGCACGTTGCGCAGCAGGCTGAGCACGATGGGCACATTGCCCAGCGGGTCGGTGACGATCAGCAAGACCATCAGGGCAGACAGAAAGTCATGTTGCATGGGTGACCTGCCGCATCAGCGTGCTTTTACCGAACAGGCTTTCCACTAAATCCACTGCCAGCTCGGCGGTCTGGTTGCGCACGTCGAGTGCGGGGTTCAGCTCGACGATGTCCAGCGAGGCCAGCAGGCCGGTGTCGGCAATCATTTCCATGCACAGCTGGGCCTCGCGGTAGTTGGGGCCGCCGCGCACGGTGGTGCCCACGCCGGGGGCGATGACGGGGTCGAGAAAGTCCACGTCCAGGCTGACGTGCAGATGGGTGTTGGCATCCAGCCCGTCGAGCGCCATTTCCATCGTGGCGCGGATGCCCATTTCGTCGATGAAGCGCATGTCGAAGACTTCAATGCCCTGCTCGTGCACAAAGCGCTTTTCACCGGCATCGACGCTGCGGATGCCGATTTGCACCAGTTCGCGCGCTTGGATAGCGGGCACATGGCCGCCGATTTCGATCAGCTCTTGCGGGCCGTGGCCGCACAGGCAGGCCACGGGCATGCCGTGGATGTTGCCGCTGGGGGTGAGTGCGGCGGTGTTGAAGTCGGCATGCGCATCCAGCCACAGAATGCGGAGTTTTTTGCCGGTGTCGCGGCAGTGGCGGGCCACGGCGCTGATGGAGCCGATGCCCAGGCAGTGGTCACCGCCCAGCATGATGGGCAGGCGGCCTGCGCTGAGTTCTTTGTAGACCACGTTGTGCGTCAGCTCGTTCCACTCCACCACCTCGGGCAAATGGCGGTAGCCGTCCACCGGGGGCAGCCAGGGGTTGGCCGGGCCCCGGATGTTGCCGCAGTCGCGCACATCCAGGCCGGACTGCGCCAGCGCCTGGGCCAGGCCGGCCACGCGCAGGGCCTCGGGGCCCATGCGTGCGCCGCGCGTGCCCGCGCCAATGTCGGTGGGTACGCCAATCAGGCTCACGCCCATGCTGGAATTGCTCATGCTGCTATTGTTTCTGGTAGTGGGAGAGGTGCCACAGCGTGGGTGGCCGTGGGACGTACCAGACTATACAAATCTTTAGGGTCGGCCAGATCGGGAATCAGCGCCAAACGCTGGCCCAGGCCCAGTTCCCGGGCGGTATCGCGCATAAAACACAGGGCTGAATAGTCTTCCATCGCAAAACCCACCGAGTCGAACACGGTGATTTGTGCGGCGCTGCTGCGGCCTGCGGCTTTGCCGCTGAGGACTTGCCAGAGTTCGGTAACGGCAAAGTCGGCGGGCAGTTGTTGCAGGTCGCCTTCGATGCGGGTTTGCGGCTCGTATTCGACAAACACGCTGGCGGCGCGCAGCACGTCGGGGTGCAGCTCGGTTTTGCCGGGGCAGTCGCCGCCCACACCGTTGATGTGCATGCCGGGCTCTAGCATGTCGGGGGTGAGGATGGTGGCGTTGGTTTTGTCGGCGGTGACGGTGGTGACGATGTCGGCGCCGCGCACGGCCTGGGCGGTGCTGGTGCAAACCACCACGCGCAAACCAGTGCTGCGCAAATTATCGGCCAGCTTGGCGGTGGCCAGCGGGTCGGTATCGAACAGGCGCACTTCTTCAATGCCCATTAAATAATGGAAGGCCAGCGCCTGGAATTCGCTTTGCGCGCCGTTGCCGATCAGCGCCATGCTGCGGCTGTTGGGCCGGGCCAGGGCGCGGGCGGCCACTACCGAGGTGGCGGCAGTGCGGATGGCGGTGGTCAGGGTCAGCTCGCTCAGCAGCTCGGGCACGCCGGTGGCCACGCTGGCCAGCACGCCAAACGCCATCACCGTGGGCAGGCCGTGCAGGGCGTTGTTTTTGGGGTGGCCATTGACGTATTTGAAGGCGTAGCGCAGGTCGTCGGCAATCGGCATCAGCTCGATCACGCCGTCCGCCGAGTGGCTGGCCACCCGGGCGCATTTGTCAAACGCCTCCCAGCGCAAAAAGTCCGCCTGGATAGTGTCGGCCATGCCGCGCAGGCAGGCATCCAGCCCCTTGCGCTGGACGATGCTGGCTACGTCGTGGGCGCTGAGAAACGGGGTGGAAACAAGGGAATGGGTCGTCATGGTGCAGGCCTGTGGTGGGGAATGCACAGAGTGTCGCCACGTGCCATGCCAATGTAAATCGCCAACATTGCTAGCTTTATGCATGAATATTACCGTTTCGCCATATGTAGATGGCAAAACGGTATTTTTGCCATAAAAAAAGCCACCCGGCGAACCGGGTGGCTTTTTTGGCTTGCTAAATACAGGCTGGCGTTATGCCAGCGTGGATTTAGAAGGAGTGTTGGATGCCGATAGCGTACTTGTCGGTCTTATCTTTAGATACGCCAGGATTCTTAGCTTCGCCGTAAACAGCATCGGTGTACACAAAAGTACGCTTGGACAGTGCGTACTTAGCACCAATACCGAAGCCCGAACGCTTTTCACCCGTCACGCCTGCAACATCTTTGTCTTTGGAGTAAGCGTAGCCGCCAGACACAACCAAAGCCGCGCCAACAGGCACATCAACACCGAATTGGTACTGGTTAGCCTTGACCAAAGAAGCGGTTTCGTTGCGGTTGTAGCTGGCCAGCAGCTTGACCACGCCGAAGTCGTAGGAAGCGTTCAGCAGAGTGCTCTTGCGCGATGCATCCGCAGCAGTGGCAGCGGTAGCGTTTAAAGCAGCCAGGGCTGCTACTGAGGTTGCTATGGGAGCAGTGGTAACAGCCGTGTTAGCAGTATTTAAGGCACGAACAGCGTTCTTGTCTTCTTGGTAACCCAAGCTAGCGTAGATGGGACCGTTTGCGTAGGCAACGTTAAATGCGGTCACGCCCATAGCCTTTTGGCTAGTGGTTTTGTTCTCGCCCAGCGAGTAGCTAACAGCAGCAGTCACGCCACCAAAGCTTGGGGTTGCGTAGTACAGGTTGTTGCCTGGACGCGACTTGTAGTTATTGGTCCACACCAGGTTTGCAGGAGACATGGAGCTGTCAAACACTGGATCGGTAGCGATGCTGATGTCGTCGTATGCGGTGGTGCGGTTACCCACGCTCACTTCGCCGAAGTTGCCAGCCAAACCAACGTAAGAGGCGCGATCAAAAATCGAACCAGCAGTGCGGCTAGCGCCGGTATCAATCTTCAGGCCGCTTTCCAGAACGAAAATCGCCTTCAAGCCACCACCCAGGTCTTCAGAACCCTTCAGGCCGAAACGGCTGCCACTGATGTTGCCGTCTTCCATGGTGTTCTTACGAACATCACCAGTAGACTTTTCGGTTTGCAGGCTGGCATCAATCACGCCGTACAAGGTCACGGAGGACTGGGCCATAGCACCAGTGGAGGCCAAAACAGCCAGAGCAATCAGACTCTTTTTCATGGGAATTTTCCTAACGGGTTAAAAAGAAATAACGAAGTAAGTGTGCACCACGATCTGAAGTAACTAGCGAAAACCCTATAAAAATGCTCCTGTTTTGTTGCTTAAAAAATACACCCTTTGGATGAAAACTTACAATTCACAGACCTAGCCTTTGTCTTGGCGCGGGTCCGTTTTACCAATGAATGGCCGCAAAATACGGCATGGATGCCACCGACCAACAACTCATTTCTCTGTTACGTAAAGATGCCCGCACGGCGGTTGCCACGCTGGCCCACAGGCTGGGGGTATCGCGTGGCACCGTAACCAACCGCATCACCAAATTGGAAGATGCAGGCGTGATCGTCGGCTACACGGTGCGGCTGCGGCCCGACGCGCAACCCCGGGGCATCACCGCATGGATGTCGATTGCGGTGGAGGGCAACGCGACCCGTGCCGTGATTGACAGCTTGCTGGGTGAGCCGGGTGTCGCCACCCTGCACGACACCAATGGCCGTTGGGACTTGCTGGCCGAGTTACGCGCCGAGCATTTGACCGAGTTGTCCCAGGTGCTGGAGCGCATTCGGCTGGTGCGCGGCATCAGCAGCACCGAAACCAGCATCCACCTCGCAACCTACCGACTGTCGTGAACACACCTTTTGCCGACCTGGACCGCATCGACCTGAAAATCCTCGGCTGCTTACAGGAAGATGGCCGCATTTCCAACTTGAAGCTGGCAGAAAAAGTGGCCTTGTCCCCCACAGCGGTGTTGGCGCGGGTACAACGCCTGACCAAAGACAACTACATCCTAGGGTATGAGGCGCGGCTGAATCCCCTGCAATTGGGTGCGTCGATGATGGTGTTTGTAGAGGTGCTACTGGACCGCACCACGCCCAACGTGTTTGAGGCATTCAAGGCGGCCGTGCAGGTCTATCCCGAAATCATGGAATGCCACATGGTGGCGGGTGGCTTTGACTACCTGCTGAAAACACGCATGGCGGACATGCTGGCTTACCGCCAATTTGCCGGCACGGTACTGTGGCAACTGCCGGGGGTGCGCGAAACCCGGACCTACGCGGTGATGGAAGAGGTCAAAAACTCCACCCGCCTGCGTTTGCCCTGAGAACGTCTTCAGAGAACCGATTCAGGCCGTCACCGCGCCCCAAAAATGGCGGTGCCTACGCGCACCATGCTGCTGCCCATTGCCACAGCGGCTTCCAGGTCGGCGGTCATGCCCATCGACAGGGTGTCAAAGTGGTCGCTGCCTAGTGCCGCCGAGAGGCGGTCAAATACGGCCTTGGCCTGCTCAAAAACCACCAACTGCCCGGCGTAATCTGCCATCGGCTCAGGAATCACCATCAGGCCCCGCAAACACAAACGTGGCAGCGCCGCAAGCTGCGTGGCCAATGCCAACGCATCCGATGGCGGCACGCCGGATTTGGTGGCACCACCGTCCACATTGATTTGCAGGCACACCTGGAGCGGCGGCAGCCCGGCCGGGCGCTGGTCGTTCAGCCGCTGGGCAATTTTGAGCCTGTCAAGGCTCTGCACCCAATCAAAATGCGCCGCCACCAGCGCCGTTTTGTTACTTTGGATGGGGCCGATGCAGTGCCATTCCAGCGGCAAATCCTGCAAAGCGGCAATTTTGCCCACGGCCTCCTGGATGTAGTTTTCGCCGAAACGGGTCTGCCCGGCGGCAAAAGCCTCGCGCACCGCCTCGGCCCCCCAGGTTTTAGAGACGGCCAGCAAACGCACGCTGTCGCTTGGGCGCAATGCACGGGTACACGCTGTAACGATGCGCCCTTGCACGCCTTGGAGATTGTTACTAATCGTAGTCATAATCAAACCTACAGCGTACCAAACATCAAGGGGCTCCGTGGACATCACCCAACTGCTCGCATTCAGCGTAAAAAACAAGGCCTCCGACTTGCACCTGTCGGCCGGGCTGCCGCCCATGATCCGGGTGCATGGCGATGTGCGCCGCATCAACGTCGATCCGCTAGACCATAAAACCGTCCATGCCATGGTCTACGACATCATGAGCGACAGCCAGCGTAAACAGTATGAAGAGTTTTTAGAGGTCGATTTTTCGTTCGAAATTGAAGGGCTGGCGCGGTTCCGCGTGAATGCCTTCAACCACGCCCGTGGGGCTGGCGCGGTGCTGCGGACCATTCCCTCGAAAATCCTCACCCTAGAGCAGCTCAACGCACCCAAGATTTTTGGCGATCTGGCCCTCAAGCCGCGCGGCATGGTGCTGGTGACCGGCCCCACCGGCTCCGGCAAATCGACCACGCTGGCGGCGATGGTGAACCACCTCAACGAGACCGAATACGGCCACGTGCTGACAGTGGAAGACCCGATCGAGTTTGTCCACGAATCCAAAAAATGCCTGATCAACCAGCGCGAGGTGGGGCCGCACACGCTGAGCTTTGCCGCCGCGCTGCGCTCGGCCCTGCGCGAAGACCCGGATGCGATTCTGGTCGGCGAAATGCGTGATCTGGAAACCATCCGCCTGGCCATGACGGCGGCGGAAACCGGGCATCTGGTGTTTGGCACCCTGCACACCTCCAGCGCGGCTAAAACCATCGACCGGATCATTGACGTGTTCCCGGCCGAAGAAAAAGAAATGGTCCGGGCCATGCTGTCGGAGTCGCTACAGGCCGTGATCTCGCAAACCCTGTGCAAAACCAAAGACGGCCAGGGCCGGGTGGCCGCGCACGAGATCATGCTGGGCACCAGCGCCATCCGCAACCTGATCCGCGAAGCCAAAGTGGCGCAGATGTACTCCACCATCCAGACCGGCAACAGCGTGGGCATGCAAACGCTGGACCAAAACCTGACCGATTTGGTACGCCGCAACATCATCAGTCCCAATGAAGCCCGCGCCAAAGCCAAAATTCCTGAAAACTTTCCAGGTTGAACATGCAGAACGATAGGAGCGCCCCATGAAGGGTATTCTGGAATTTTTACTCCACAAATCGGAGCCCAAACCCGAGGCCACCCCGCCCGATTCGATGCTGTTTACCACGGCATTCACCGGCCAAAACATCGACCCCTCGATGCTGGTCCCCTGGGAAGCACGGGCCATTGAAGTGGGTGCCAAGCGCCTGCCCACCGCCAGCAGCGTGCGCACTCTGCAAGCGCTGTGGGCCAAAGACAAAAACATGGAGCAGCTCGACCCCGCGTCCATCGAACGCATGGAACGCTTTTTCCAGTTTGCGCTGGTGCCCGGCGGGCGCGACATCATCCGCCAGGGCGAATACGGCAATTTCATGGTGGTGCTGCTCAAAGGCACCATCGCGGTAGACCGCCTGCAACCCTGGGGCGAACACCTGCGGCTGGCCGAAACCAAGCCGGGCGATATTCTGGGTGAAATGTCACTGCTCGACAGCGGCATCCGCTTCTCGGCCTGCACCACGCTGGACGACTGCGAAATCGCCGCACTCAGCGCCGAGTCGATGGACGACATGATGAACACCGACCCCCGGTTGGCCGCCAGCCTGATTGCCTTGTTGGCACGCAAACTCTCGCTGCGGCTGCGCGCCATCAGCGCCCGGTTCAGCGACCGTCCCAACTAAAGGCTCACTATGGAACGCGACCAAGCCAGTAAGTTCATCAACGACCTCTTGAAACTGATGGTCAGCCGCAACGGTAGCGACCTGTTCATCACCTCCGAATTCCCCCCCGGCATCAAGGTGGACGGCAAGGTCACCAAAGTCTCGCCCCAGCCGCTCACGCCCGCCCACACGCTGGCGCTGGCCCGCTCGGTCATGAACGACAAGCAGGCCGCAGAATTTGAGCGCACCAAGGAGTGCAACTTTGCCATCTCTCCGGCCGGGATTGGCCGGTTCCGCGTCAATGCCTTTGTGCAGCAGGGCAAAGTGGGGATGGTGCTGCGGGTGATTCCGGTCAGCATCCCCACGGTCGATACCCTGGGCATGCCGCAGATCCTGAAAGACGTGGCTATGACCAAGCGGGGCCTGTGCATCCTGGTCGGCGGCACGGGCTGCGGCAAGTCCACCACCTTGGCGGCCATGGTGGACTGGCGCAATGAAAACTCCTACGGCCACATCATCACCATCGAAGACCCGGTGGAATTTGTCCATCCGCATAAAAATTGCGTCATTACCCAGCGTGAAGTGGGCCTGGACACCGACAGCTGGGATGCCGCCCTGAAAAACTCGCTGCGCCAAGCCCCCGACGTGATCCTGATGGGCGAAATCCGCGACCGGGCCACGATGGAACACGCCGTGGCCTTCGCCGAAACCGGCCACCTGTGTCTGGCCACGCTGCACGCCAACAACGCCAACCAGGCGCTGGACCGCATCCTGAACTTCTTCCCCGAAGAGCGCCACGCCCAGTTGCTGATGGATTTGTCGCTGAACCTGCGCGCCGTGGTGTCGCAGCGGCTGATTCCCCGGCAAGACGGCAAGGGCCGTGCGGCGGCGGTGGAGATTTTGCTCAACACCCCGCTGATCTCCGACCTGATCTTCAAGGGCGAGGTCACCGAGATCAAAGAAATCATGAAGAAGAGCCGCAACCTGGGCATGCAGACCTTTGACCAGGCCCTGTTCGATGCCTACGAGGGCCAGCTCATCAGCTACGAAGATGCCTTGCGCCACGCCGACTCGCTCAACGACCTGCGTTTGCAGATCAAGCTCAATAGCCAGCGCGCCAAAACCCAGGATCTGGCCGCTGGTACCGAGCATTTCGCGATCGTGTAACACCCCCAGGCTCCAGCGCAAGCGCTTTCCGCCAACCCCCTTGCAGGGGGCGATACCAGTGGCCTGGCAAAGCCAGTTCCACGGTATCTTGCGTGGGGTGCGTTCTGTCCTTTTAGTTCCATCCATTGATTTGTATGCCTAGCACCAACCCCAAAACCTACGCCGCCGTTCCGTCCAAAAAAGTCGCCTTTCTCGGCCTGGGGGTCATGGGGTATCCGATGGCGGCGCACCTGGTGCTGGCGGGGCATACGGTTACGGTGTACAACCGAACCGCTAGTAAATCAATAGCTTTCTGTGCAGAGTACATAAGCGCTAATGGCCTAAAACATGCCGAAACACCGCGCTTGGCTGCGCGGGGGGCGGACACCGTGTTTTGCTGCGTGGGCAACGATGACGATCTGCGCTCGGTCACGCTGGGAGCCGACGGGGCATTTGCGGGCATGGAGCCAGGGGCTATTTTTGTGGACCACACCACGGCCTCGGCCGAGGTGGCCCGCGAACTGGCCAGCGCGGCCCGCACCCTGGGGCTGCGCTTCATCGACGCGCCGGTGTCTGGCGGGCAGGCCGGTGCGCAAAACGGCTTGCTGACGGTGATGTGCGGTGGTGAGCAGGCGGCTTTTGAGGCGATAGCGCCCACGGTGATGGCATTTGCACGGGCCTGCACCCGGGTGGGCGACAGCGGCGCAGGCCAACTCGCCAAGATGGTGAACCAGATTTGCATCGCCGGGCTGGTGCAGGGCCTGAGCGAAGCCGTGGCATTTGGCCAGCACGCGGGGCTGGACATGGTGCAGGTGCTGGAAGTCATCGGCAAGGGTGCCGCCCAAAGCTGGCAGATGGACAACCGGGGCAAAACCATGGTGGCCGACCAGTTTGAGTTCGGTTTTGCGGTGGACTGGATGCGCAAAGACCTGGGCCTGGTGCTGGACGAGGCTAAGCGCAACGGAGCCCGCCTGCCGGTCACTGCACTGGTAGACCAGTTTTACGCCGATGTGCAAAACATGGGTGGCCAGCGCTGGGACACCTCCAGCCTGATCAAACGGCTCCGCTAAACCCCACCCATCCCACTCTCAGCCAGAACGTCCCCTTTCCAGAAACACCGCAGATCTGGCTCCGCCAGGCTGCTGGTGTTGCCCCCTGAGGGGGTTGGCGAAAAGCGCTTGCGCTGTAGCCTAGGGGGGAAACCGCTACCGGGGTGTAGAGAGGCGTTGCAGCTCTTCTTCGGTCAGTATGTCAAACACCCGCACCACCTTTTGCACGCCGCTGATGCTGCGGGCCAGGTCGGTGGCACGGTTAGCTTCGCGCAGGGAGACGCGTCCCATCAGGTAGACCGTGCCGCGCTCGGTCGTGACCTTGAAGACGTTGGACTGCACGTCTTTGGCATCCACCAGCGTGGCCTTGACTTTGCCGGTAACCAGGGTGTCCGACGAGCGCTGCGCCAGCGACGATGCCCCCAGCACGCCCACCTCATTCACCACCGAGCGCACGTTTTCCACCCTCAGCACCAGCTCTTGCAGCTTTTGCTGGTCGGCGGCGGTGGGCACCTCGCCGGTCAGCAGTACCTGGCGGTTGTAGCTGGTGACGTTGACGTGGGCGTTTTCGCTGAGGGCTTGGCCGATGCGGTTGTTGGCGCGCAGCTCAATGCCCTCGTCTTCAAGTTGGGCACCCGAGGTGCGCCGATCGGTGGCAACAAATGCGCCGCCCACCGCCGCCCCACCAATCACCAAGGGGATGCAGGCCGACAGGCTGGAGCCCAGAACAACAGCCGCCACAGCGGACAAGATAAAACGGGACATGGTGCGTCTTTCAAACAGGAAAAAACAAGCCGAACGGAAGCGATGGCCGGGCCAGGCAGAACGCATCCCCTTCAGAAACACCGCAGAACTGGCTATGCCAGGCTGCTGGTGTTGCCCCCTGCAAGGGGGTTGGGGGAAAGCGCTTGCGCTGCAGCCTGGGGGTGTGCATCAAAGCGGAGGTTCAATATCGCCCAGCAACTGGGAATCCACGCCGTCGCACAGGCAGTGCAGCACCAGCAAATGGACCTCTTGGATGCGCGCAGTACGGTCGTGCGGCACGCAGATATGTACGTCGGTTTCGCGCAGCGCCGCACCCATCTTGCCGCCACCCTTGCCGGTCATGGCCACCACGGTCATTTCGCGTTCGTGGGCAGCTTCAATAGCCAGCAGCACGTTGGCCGAATTGCCACTGGTGGTAATGGCCAACAGCACGTCACCGGGCTGGCCCAGGGCGCGCACCTGCTTGGCGAAGATCACGTCAAAGTTGTAGTCGTTGCCTATTGCAGTAATGATGGAGCTGTCGGTGGTGAGCGCAATCGCGCCCAGCTCGGGCCGCTCGCGCTCAAAGCGGCCGACGAATTCGGCTGCAAAGTGCTGCGCATCGGCCGCCGAACCGCCGTTACCACAGGCCAGCACTTTGCCGCCGCTGGTCACTGCCGCCAACATGGCCTGGATGCCCGCCGCGATAGGTTTGCTGAGAGGCTGCGCAGACTGGTACTTCAGGTCGGCGCTGTCAATGAAATGTTGCTGGATGCGTTGTTCAATCATGGTGCGGAATGATAACTGTGACGGTAGAGGCCATTTGTAAACGAAAGTTCAGCTGGCATCAAAGGCGGCCTTAAGCCACTGGATGCCTGAATACTCGATCAGCACCACATCAAACCGACATGGCGGCGGGGTGCGCAGGCGCATCAGGTAGCTGCGGGCGGCAAACACGATGCGCTTTTGCTTGGTGGCGCTGATGCTGGCCGCCGCACCGCCAAACGCCGCCGTGGCCCGCTGGCGCACCTCGACAAACACCAGCGTGCCGTCGGGCGCGCGCATCACCAGATCGATTTCGCCGCCACCCCGGCCCGGGGTCCGATAATTGCGCTCCAGCAAACGCAGGCCCTGGGCCTGCAAATGCGCCAGCGCCCGGTCTTCACCCGCATCACCCGTTTGTTTGGTGGTGCCCAGCTTGGCCACACCGATTTTTTTGAGGAAACCCATTGAGCGCTTCTTTTGCTTCCGCCTTGAATGCCGCCCATGAGGCAGCCGCTTCGCAGCATTATCCAGCGGGCACGCTGTACATCGTGGCCACCCCCATCGGCAATCTGTGCGACATCAGCCTGCGGGCCCTGCATGTATTGGGCATGGTAGATGCCATCGCCTGCGAGGACACGCGCCACACCCAGGCCCTGCTGCGCGCCTACGGCATCGACAAGTCCAGCGCCCAGCTGCTGGCCGTGCACCAGCATAACGAAACCGAGGCCGCGCAGAACGTGGTGCGGCGCTTGCAACAGGGCGAACGCATCGCCTACGCCAGCGACGCGGGCACCCCGGCCATCAGCGACCCCGGTGCGCGGGTGGTGGCGGCAGCGCGGGCGGTGGGCATTGCGGTAGTGCCGCTGCCAGGCGCCAGCAGCATCACGGCGGCGCTGAGTGCCGCCGGCATCGTGCAAGACACGGGTTTTGTGTTTACCGGCTTTTTGCCCAGCAAGGCCACCGAGCGCGACAACGCCGCCCAAACGCTGCTGGCCGAGCCCCGCGCCGTGGTGCTGCTAGAAGCACCGCACCGCATCGAGGCACTGGCCCGCAGCTTGGCCTGCCTGGGCCCACGCCCGGTGACAGTGGCGCGCGAGATCACCAAGCAGTTTGAAGAAATCGCCACCGTGCCCGCACAGGATCTGACCGCCTGGCTGGCCGCCCAGTCGTCGCGCACGCGGGGGGAGTTTGTGCTGGTCATCCACCCGGCCCCGCCTTCTGAGGCCCCCGAGCAAGACCTGCGGGTGCTGAAGCTGCTACTGGCCGAGCTGCCGCTGAAAACCGCCGTGCAACTCTGCGCCGACATCACCGGCCAACCCCGCAAAGGCCTATACAGCGCCGCGCTGGCCTTGAAACCCGAACCCGGCGAAGACTCCTGAATTGATAGCTACAAGCGCATATAGAACAAGAGCTAACCGCCTATTTCATTCAGATTTCGGCGGCCAGAGGAAGCTCAATGGCCGCTGCCGCAGGCGGCGCAGCACGGCGTAGCGCAGGCGCTGGCGGTCTAGCCCGGTCACACTGTGCGCGCCCAGGGCCAGTTGCAGCGCCAGGTAGAAGCTGACCGTCAGGTTCAGCAGGCCGATCAGCGGAATCGCCGCCGCGCACCACCAAAACACCGGCAGGGTCCACACCGCGCTGCCATAGGCCGCCGCCGCAGCCGCCCACTGGCCGGTGGACAGGGTCACGTGGCGGGCCTCCAGCCCCAGGCCCACAAAGCCCAGCACCGGCGGCAGCAGCCCCAGCATGAAGCCCAGCGAAATGTTCGACGCAAAACCCGAAATATGCTCGCGCATGAAGCGGGCCCAGCGGTCGGCACGCGGCACGCCCAGCACACGGGTGATGCGCGGGTTGTAGCGCAGCGCCGAGTCCAGCCGGTGCAGCACAAACCAGTTCTCCACCGCGCCCGCAATCAGGCTGGACGCAAACAGCAGCACGCCGGTAAACGCCGCAAACAGCAGGGTACTGGGGGTCAGCAGATTGAGCGAGTGGAATACATAGTCGGCCTCGGCCCGGCTGACCATGTGCTTGCCGCTGGCCCAGAACATGGCCCAGCTGATCAACAGCACGCAGGGTGCCACCATGCCCACATTGCCCAGCACCGCCGCCACCTGCGAGCGCACCAGGTGGGTGACTTCGTCCACAAAATCTTCAATCGCCCGGCTGTCGCCCAGGTCTTTGAGCTTAGCCGCCATCGCCGGGGCGGTCATGGCGGGTTGCTTGGTGGCCAGCGTCCAGTGCAGCAGCTGGATCAGCACAAAGCTGGCGGCGTACATCACACCAGACCACATGCCGGCCCAAAAGGCCGTCAGGCCCACCGCGCCGATCAAAAATTTCAGCAAGGTGGTCAGCGAGGTGGCAGCCCCGCCACCGGCGGCTTTGAGCAGCATGTCACGGTAGGCACTGCGGTCGCGGGTGATGTAGTGCTCGCCGGTTTCGGCGCTGCGCTCGGTCACCTTGGCGGCCAGCATCGAGGCGTTGCCGCGCACCAGCGCCCGCAGGCTGCGACGCTCCTGCCCGGCATAGGCCAGGCGCACCACCAGGCGGATGGCGCTGGTATCGGGCGTGGCCGACAGCAGGCAGTCCATCAGGTCGCGCACGCGCAGCAGGCGTTCGCGCAGCTGGCGCAGCATGAACACCAGGTTGACCGAAATGCCGTGGTCATTCAGGTGCGGGTAGACGCTGGCAGCAGCCTGGCGGCACAGTTCCAGCCGTTCGCGCAGGCGCAGGGCGGCAGCCTCCAGCGCGGGCAGCTCGCGCGGCGTGGCGACAAAAGCCTGGCGCAGGGCATCCACATCGGCCGACAGGCTGTTAAAGGGCTCATCAAACCGGGCGGCGGCGCTCATGCGCAAGCGCAATTCAGACGCCACCCCGGTGGCCATGATCTGGTGGCTGCAAAAGCCGATGGCCTGTAGCAGCTCGTCTTGCCACAGGGTGATGCCGGTGGTGCGCGACGGGGACGACAGCAAATCGCCAATCCGCGCCAGCGTTTTCGCATCCAGCGCCGCCAGCCAGGCCGCATCGGCGGTGGTAGGCAGCACCAGGCTGAAAAGCTCGGCGGCATCGGTGGTCTCCGGCGTGCCGGGCAGCAACTTGCAGCGCAGCCGGTAGCCCAGCTCGCTAAAAAACGCGGTGCGTGGCGAAAACCCGTAATCGGACAAGACCATCGTGCTGTCCACCGTATCGGCCAGCACCTGCCACCAGGTGCGCAAACGCACTTGCAGCGCGGGCCGGGCCTGCACCGCATCCAGAAACCGCTGCACCCGGCTCACCGCGTCATCGGGTGCGCGGTTATCGCCGCGAATCCAGTCCAGCAGGCCAATCAGCCACAGATGGCGCTGCGCCAACGGCGCGTCGGCATCCAGCGTATCTAGGAGCGAGGTGAGTGTGTGTGAGGTCAATGCGAGGGGTGTTCTCTAAGGTTTTGGAGCAATCCATTCTAGAGAAGTTGGTGCGGCTGGCGGGGGTCTTTGGCCCGCAAACCTATACCTAAGAAAATCAACAACTTACGGCGGCATCCGCCACCTCTGCGTCCGGGCGTGTGTCCGGCTGCATTGCTTTGAATGTTAGCAGAACATGGTCCCAGCATACGCCAACCGAGGGCACGAATAGGCATTACTCGCGCTATGGTTTGTGTAGCAGCATCGCTAGCTGGAAAGTTTTGCCGAAAATTTGCCTCAGGTCCCTCGATCCTGAATCCTGGCACAGTCCCCCCCCGTGCCCGGGTCTCAGAGTGCTTCCTATGTAGCCAGCAGGGTATTTTCAAAGAGATTCGGCGCTTTCGCGTCGACTTGTCGTCGGGCTCCCTTCACATCGCAGGCCAGTCACTCATATGTACACAAAGAAGCGCTTCTATGCCTTTGAAAGTTAGCAAGGATGCGTAAAGAACACTTCCATCGACGGCCTATAGCGGCGTCATGAAGACGTGTTGGGTTATCACGCAAGCACTTGACGACTAGCTGTATTGCCGCTCAGGGCATTCATAGGGTGTCGCTATGGTCATTTCCTTACTTGCTCACTGTGGCTTGTGAGACATCGGAAGGCGATTGAAGGGCCTTCTTATCAATGCCCATTTTTTCAACTGCTGCGGTAACCCCCACTTTTAACGCGGCTTCTTTTTCTTTGTTCTTCATATCAAAGATCGTCGTCAACTCCGCACCACACTTGGCCCGGTCAGGGGCAGAGGCAAAACAAGTGCTGGAATCCGGCAAGATGGAAGCTCCTGCAGCACCGTAAACCAGCAGCAACAGTGTTGATTTATCCGCCGCAGCTATTGCGTCACCTGTGTTGAGCTTTGAAACGTATGCCTTGGCTTTTTGGTTGGCATAGTCCAGCAGGGGTTCGCAATTGGATAGCATTGCCGATCCAAGCAACATTCCATTGCCCTGGCATGCAAGGCCAACCTGCGCTCCCTTTTGAAGTTGCGCAAGAAAATTGGTGTATCCGTCTGCCATGGCCGCCTTTGGCGTCATGTACGGATTTGATCCACCCCGCAAGGAGATGAAATAGTTGTCACCTACGCTTCGATCTATGGACTTGACGGCGCCATTGATAAGCAGGAGTTTTTTTCGGAACTTTTGATCACCTGCGACTTCGTTGCGTTCGTATTCTGTTTGTAACTTTGCACTGCTTGTCACGACGTAATCGCCAAGAATCGTTTTCACTAACTCGGGGGCTAGGACGTCTCGTCCGTTAGAAATCCCATCAATTTCATCAACCAGAAGGGCTGTAACTACGGTCTTTTCACGATAAGTTAGTACATAACTTTTTTTCTCCGGCGAGGCCGCAGCCTTTGGTTCTTTGCCGGAGTCACACGCCATGAGTGTCATGGATGCGCAAAGTGCTAAACAGTAGCCGTATGTGTTCTTCATTCGGAACGCTCCCTATGCAGTCAGTGAAACCAACGATTTGCTTTTTTGCAGATTGTGGCACGCTGTATGCTGCGCTTAACCGCAGGGTCATCGAGGCTTCAACGACTTAGCAAGATTCTTTGCACGTTGAGACAAGATGCGACATCCGGAAATGTCCTTCACCCACTCACCGGCGACATATTTACCGCAGTTTTTCTGTGCTTCCCGATATTGGCGAGTACGCTTATTCAGGCGGTACCTGCCAATGTGGCCGAAAAAATGGGCAATATCGCTTGGTTCAATACTCAGTCGGCGCGAACAGGCGGGAATCAAAGCAATCTGAATTCACAATTGATCCGCGACGTGAAAATCTCCCTGCCCGACCTCTCCATCCAACACGCCATCGTCGCCGAGATCGAAGCCGAGCAGGCCCTGGTCGCTTCTAACCGCGAACTGATCCGTCGCATGGAAGATGCACTACCTACAGGGCAAAAAAAATCCCAGTAAAGACTGGGATTGTGGTTACGCTGTCACTACTGAGCGTCGAAAGCGTTCGCGTCTGGTTTTAACGATAGACGGCAAAATCTTGTTCTTAGTGTCTTCATCACCCAAGCCCAAACGCTCGTAAACTGAACCCCCAATGCCAGGAAGCACGTCTTCACCAGACTTCTCCGAATCGGTTGCCAATGAGAAATACTTAAACTGATTGGCAACCTCGGGCGGGAATTCACGTGCAAGCCGTTCATCAGCACCTTCCAGCATAACTGGGGAAGCTACAAAAATGGAACCATAGTCGTGCATAGATAAAGCACGCGTCAGATTGGTCTTCACCACACAAGCGCCGGAAATGATTGACTTCACAATGATGTAGTCAACCTTGCTGGTTATCGATTCCTCTTTGTACTGGCGAATCACAGGGGAAAGAGATATTCCCTCGTTGCGGACTTTCTCATTCCAAAGGCAAAGCAATTTGACACGCGGACCCATTCCCGAATCCGTAAGTACATCAACGACTCCCTGAGCCAAAAAATCTGCATCCTCAACAGTACATACCACGCAGATGTCGTTATGGTCGCTGCTGGGTATAGACAACACAATTTGTTGGGCGAGCTTTCGCCCCATTGCGATCATCACCTCGCGATACCGTTGGACATCAAGACCCGCGCTAGCAATCTCATCCACTAGGTTGCGGGCTTCTACGTCGTTTGTAGAGATGTTCGTGTACTTTCTATTTGTCATGGTAGGAGCTTTTCAAATTCGTCAAAAGTCGCAGGTGCCATCTCAATAACAAGGTCTTGAAATCGCACAAATTGGTGACTTAGACAATTAAATTGCAGGACACCGGACATACCGAACGCGTTCCAACTGAAAAAACCTCTTTTGATACCGTACTGCAAATCCTCGATTTCAGCAAGAATTTTTACAAATTCCGGCTTCAGTTTCGCATCCTTAAACTGGTATGGAAGGAGCCTAATGAGCGATGGGGATGCATTCTGTGCAGTCTCAATTACAGTTCCCATAGTGGGAGACTTACCAGCTTGCTGTAGTCCTAACATCAACATCCCAAAAACATAGCCAAGGTCGTCATCCGTAGGTTCTTCGATCCTAGTCAGCTGACATAGCAACTCTCTCAGAGGACCATGCTCCAGAGAAAGGCGGTTTGCGCTGCCACCAGCGTAAGGAAACAACTCAACCGTTGAATGCTTCGCAATGCTTTCAGGCAATTGCTGCATGGCAGCAAACACCTTTTCGTCTGACACAACAAGAGTCGTGAGAAACGCGGACTCAGCGCAACTCACACACAGGATAGCCTGAGACTCAAAATCGCCTTTCAGCGGGTGTTCGCCACCGGTCCAACTCAATGACTGCGTGTTTTTGAGCTGGTGGTAATGAGTCTGCGTTGGAGAAGTAACAACCAAATCATCAACAAACGCGTAAACCTGATCCTCAATGATTGGCCATTCCGAAGGATCCACCATTTGACGAACTGCCTCTTGGGCCACCCTAAAGGCAGCGAAGAAGTCCTCGTAGCGAGCCCCTTTTTTCCCATTGCTGCCACCACGGACCTTGTTGCCTGCGTACTTCACTGCAGCTATGCCAAGGCACTTCTCAATTTCCACTCTGCATTGCGCGGGGTCTCGTAGTGGTGAAGTGATCTTGGTTCTCCGGTGGTTAGCTCAGGATTGTATGGGCACGGCGGGGTGTGCTAGGGCGTGGCGACTGCATAAATCCCTTCCATGCCCCCCCTTTTTCTGGGCACGACTCGCTATTTGTTTAGGAGCAGGTAGGAAGAAGCCAGACTTACCTACTACCAGAAATCGACCAGAAACAAAAACGCCAACCAAGTCGGTTGGCGTAATGGCTAGGAAACACAAGGGTTTCCGGGTGTCCTAAATGGTGCGGCTGGCGGGGAACTACGATTTTCGCCCCACCATTCCGTAAGTCATTGTTTAATAAGGACTTTCCAAATACTGCAAAATCTATTGTGCCACAGCATTGGGGTACAGTTTGTGGGACAGTCTCCGGCTCTAGGCCCCCACAGGCCCCCTCCAGGTCAATCCCAAGGGCATCCAGCCGGGCCACCCACAGAGGCCCCCAGCGGGACCGCCACGACCTCCATTGATTGCCCCAATGACATAGCTGCGGGGGCTTCGCTGGTGGCCTGTGCGCTTCGCTCTGCTGCCCGCTCTGCCTTCAGTCTTGCCCTCTTAGCCCTGTCGCGGTCCTTCTGGGCCTGCACGGCCAGCTTGGGGGCCTGCCGTTGTTGCCCTGGCAGAGCCGGGCGGGATGTTGTCTGGATGTCTGCCATAGGGCCTTGTGGTTACTTGATTACTTTGGTGGTAGCCAGCCGCGCCGTTTCGTCCCGGTACTGCTGGCCTTTGACGGTGCCGTAAGCGCCCGCAGCACTGGCCCCCAGTTGGAGACCTGCTGCTAGGTAGTTAGGCTGCTGGATGGACTTGAGCTGCGCATTGGTGCGCTGGTTGGTCGCCATGCTGGCAAAGCGGTTCTCGCCCTGCGCGGTCATTGCGTTGCCCTGGATGGTGGCTAGGTTCTCCCCCGTCTGGAGGCCCGCCACGGTGCGTGCGCGGTCTGCGGTGTTGCCTCCACCGAACTCCCCCGTGAGGGTGTCGAACAGGGAGGTGTCCTTAGCGGCCTGCTGGGCGTGCTCGTTCATTTCGCCTGCGGATGCCTCGGCCATCTGGTCACTCTGCCGGGCAAGGTCCATCTGGGCTAGACCGTTGGCCTCCTTGGCGGCATCCGCCTGGGTGTTGGCGGACTTCCGCTGGGCATCCACAGAGGCTGCGGTGGAGGCTGCTGTTGCTGCGAGTGTCATATAGGCCAAGACTGTGGGCGTTATCACATCACACATAGTAGAGAAACCCCACTCGCATAGCGGCCACAGCCCACATGGCATAGGAAAAGATGCGTAGGCATTTGGTGGCACGCACTGAAAGGCAGGGGCGAAGCCGTGAGCTTTGAGAGGCTGGGCGGGGTGTGAATTGAGTGTCTGCCATGATTTTCTGTGTGTAGTGAATGAATAGGGAACGGGAATGGCGTAGCCATAGGGATTGCCTGCCGTAGGCCCCTTGAGGGACACAGCAAGCGCCTGGGAGTGGTGAAGACCACGGGGCAGGCAGTGCGCCACCTTGCAGGGATGGACCTTCACCCCTCTACGGGGGTAAGACCTCCTGCTGTGGAGCAATGGAATCAGTGGAGAGCAAGGCCCCTTAAGGTGGTCCAGTAGGTCACCTGTGATTACAGGGGCTGGCACTGGTTGCACCACGGTGGCCTTGGGGTGGTTGACCTTGATTGGATATTCCAATGTCATCACCAAAGACAGGCCACCTTGAGATTCCCCCGTAGGTCACCTGTGCCACAGGGTCAACTACGGCAGTACCTCAAGGGACCTTACAGTGGTAGACCTTGTTTGATTCAATCAATGGTCATACACAGTGGGCCTTAAGGAATCAGGAAGGTCACCCTTCTTTAGGTTGCGGTTTTGAATCCACCCACCCGCTACATCAGCCCACGCGCCTTGAGTTCCGCATGGTAGGGAGCATCAAGGGCCTCTTGCTCTTGCCGAATGGTCAGCCTTTGGGGCACGGTGGGCATCCCTGCAATGAACCCCGTAAGGGCCTTGGAGAGCACACGGGCACATGCTGCATAGGCTTCATTGCTACGCTGGGCATATCGGCCTGTGGTGGCCTCCTTGACCCCCTCCACGGTCACCGCTGGGCAGCGTTGGAGGATGTGGAACAAGGTGCTACGGGACAGGGACCGGGTGGCGGTGTCCCCTGCTGTCTTTAGGGCCAGTACCCCGCTGAATAGGTCATCAATGGCGGGGTGGGCTGTGCATAGCTCCGAAGCCGTGGAGTAAGGAGCCAGGAAGGCCCGCACAGGGGCGTTGTCGTGGGTCTTGGGCTTGTTATTGCTCACGCCGCAACACCTCCCACCACAGGCAGTGGCGAAGCTACAGGCAGTGGCTGCGCCACAGGCAGGTACTTGGAGGCATCCACCCGGCCCCCATAGGCTGGGGCAAGCATTGCCATCAATTTATCCCTGCGCGTTATGCCCGCCTGAATGAACGCCTGCGCCGTCTCATAGCAAGATGCATGGAGAGCTTCATGGCGAGGTCTTCCATATCAAGGAAGTAGGCGCGGACCTCCTCCCCCTGCGGTGTGTTGGCCTGCATGGCGAGGTGGGCGGCAATGTCCCGGCTCAGTGTGTACTGCTTGGCGGGCTTGCCCGGTTTGCTGGAATCCTCAAACGCGCTTATTTCCGCGTTTAGGTCCTTGGCCTCAAATACAGGAATCTCTGTATTTAGGCGCTGCCCACGCAACAGGGGTTTGATGTACTGGTCTGCCCAAGCATTGAACCGCCCATGTGGCTTGCCAATCTTGGCCCACAGCTTACGGGCATCCACACAGGGGGCCTTACGGTCATCCATGAGGGGCAACGTGCGGCGCACTGCAATGATGCGCTTGGCCTGCGCCTGGGTGAACCCCACAGTAACCATAAGGGCCGTGGGGGCCGTGTTGATGGTCTTATGGAGGGATGAGCCTGTGCGCTTGGCTGCGCGGCTAACGGTGCGTTGTGTCATTGGATTTTCTTTAAGTTGATTCCCTTCCGTCCAAGTCCCTCCATACACAGCCCCAGTCGGGGCAATGACACCCATAGCCGTGTATGGCAAGGGCGGGAAGGAATCAGCGTAAAGAGACTGGGTGGGGTGCTAGCGCGGTGGCTGAACGCAGTGGCTAACGGGGATGAACAGGCGGGAACTGCTGGGAGACAGTTAGCGCCTGGGGGCCGCTGGGTGGCGGTGGGGCTGTGGTTTAGCTAGGGTCAGGGTTTAGGTGGCCCGTGCAGTGGCCCTAAAGGGTCTTTAGATTCACCTGTGGGGGCGCGGGTCCGGTTTTAGATTCGGGCTCTATAGGGGGCCAGCCGGGTCCAAGCAAGAAACCCGTTGATTCATAGAGCGATAGCACCGTGTGCATGCCTGCCGTTTTCACTATGATTTAGATAGCTGAATTGGCGCAGTGGGCAGGGCAACTTCACTGCGGCAGGGCCGCTCAGGGGGAGAATCACGGCCCTGGCGGTGGCCTAAAGGGGCCGATGATCCTGGCACGCATGGAGACCGAGTAGCCCGACACGAGGATCAAGGTTTCCCGCTTGGGTAGCTTGAAGATTTCAATGGTCCGCGTGGAGTTGTTCGGGCCTGCAATCTGAGCTGTTCCCGAAAACTCGGGAGCGGCTTTCCCCAGCTCCACCAGCATGTTCCGAATGTCCACCATCACATGGTCGTGGCGTTTCCCAGTCAGCTCCGCGATTTCCCGGCTGGTCATCACTGTGAGCGCCTCTGCGCGGCTGGCTGCGCCACTCACTGCGTGATTGGTCATGGTCTGGGTGTCAATTTCACCAGTGGGGTTGGTGAGGGTGGGGGATGCCAGGACCTTGGCGCGGTAACCAATTGGTCGTTACTGCGTAACTGGTCATACGCCCGGATTACCTGGAGGTGGAACTTGGCGCTTATCCACATGGCGTAGGCGTAGACCAGCTCCTTGACTACGAAGGTCCCACCGTAGCGGCCCTTGCGGTGGACCTCCAGGGGCTTAGGGCTGTAGACCTCCCGGCCAGTGCATCCACAAAAAACAGGTGCAGACAGGCGCACGCTGCTGGGCGGCCTTGGACGCTACTGGCGTAGCTGGGGCTAGCTATGGTTTACGCATCCCCCATATTCCGAATCCCGATAACCGTAGCCCGGCTGACCTTGAACTGTGCGGCCATGCTGGTGACAGTGGCCCCACCCTCAAGGGCCTTACGGATGGCCGCACGGTCTGCTTCTGTGGTCTTGGCGGGCCTGCCCATGTGCTTACCTTCTGCCCTTGCTCTAGCCTGCCCTGCCTGGGTGCGTTCAATAATCAGTTCCCGTTCAAAGTCAGCCACTGCGGCCAGCATCTTGACCATGAGAGCACCCGCTGAGGATGTAAGGTCCAGGTTCCCCAGTTGCAAGACAACCAGCCGCACGCCCTTGGACAGGAATAGCTCCACGGTCTGCTGTACGTCGATGGAGTCCCGGCCTATGCGGTCCAGCTTTGTGACTATGAGCGTATCACCCGCCTCTATGCGGCGCATGAGGTCTTGAAAGCCCACCCGCTGGGATACAGGCACAGAGCCAGATATGGTTTCCTCCACGTACCTGTGGGGCTCTACGGTGTAGCCCGCCTGGGCTATCTGCTCCCGCTGGTTCTCTGTGAGCTGGGAGACTGTGGAGACACGGGCATAGGCAAAGACACGGGACATAGGGCAACCTCGAGGTGTTGAAAAGTGCCGTCAGTATGTCACCGACTGTTATCAACTGTCAAGGCTATCTTGTTAACAGTCTGCCGTGGGGTGTCGATAAGTGGTCACTTTTTGACAGAGCGGGCTGGGGCACTTCCAACTACGGGGATTCGTGTAGTTAAGCAGTGTCCAGATATGAACAGTGCAGCGCCGTGCATCCTGAATCCCGGTTCAGGGGCCTACGGGAATCTGCGTATGCCCCAGAAACACCAAAGGGCCATCCCGGCCCCTTGCAAGCCCCCCCCCCCCCACGGGGCCTATGGTTTGCCCTTGAGGGCTGCGCCTACTCTGCGCTGTGCGCCTGCTGGTTGCTCCTGGTTGCCTGCCGTGCCTCACGAAAGAATGCGAACTCCACCCGCCAACAGTGCAGAAATAAGGACCATCGACATTGCAGCCACGAGACCTCTACGGCGCGATGTAAGGCAGTGGAACACCTCAAGATTCCAGCTGCCTGCCTCCAAAAAAAGCCAGCCGGGGGCCGCATGGTAGGCCGCTAGGTGACCCTTGGGGCGGATGCCATACATGCGGTGGGAGAGGACAAAATCAAGTATCGGAGTCTTCATAGCCTAGTCTTTTAAGTGCAGATATTGCAGGGCACTGGATGCACCCTGAGTTGCGGACTGTACACGTAAAAACTATAGCTACAGAGCAATAACCCATATATATAAACGCTTGTTTTTATGGAATCATTCCGCATCAGCAATCAATGCGAATATGGAATGATTGAGGGCGGGGAATGAACGGGTCAGCGCAGGCCGCAGGCGGGCCACCTTCTGCCCTTCCAGGACCCGCCATAGGAACCCGTGGGGGGCATGGGGGGAAGTGGCCGCGCAGTGCTTATTAAATACCCCCAGACATTTTTTCAATGGAAATAAGGGGCGGGCTGTGGCCTAGAATCGTTACTGCATAACGGATTAAATAACGATGACACTCAACAAAGCCCCTGCTCTCAGCAACGCGCAGCGACAAGCGGCCTACCGTGCAAAGCACCTCAAGAGCCTTGAGGGCCAAGCAGCACGCCTAGGGCTGGTGGTAGACCAGTCTGCAAAGCTGGCCTTAGAGCGCCTTGCGGTGCATCACGGGGTAACTCAGCGGGCGATGTTGGCGCTGCTGGTTATGCAGGCTCAGGCGGTGGTCTTGGATGGCTTGGATTCAACAGGTCAGGCGGGCTACTACGACAAGCAGCCGCGCAGGGATGTGCAGCCTGTAGGGCCTGTTACTGCATAACGGTTGGCAAGGGTGCAGGCAGGCGCTTGCAGGGCCACCAAGGGCCATTTAGGGGTACTCTAGGCCCGCCTGGGTATCTCCACAGGCATCACCAGCTTCTTAATCTGGTGCAGCTTCTTGGCGAACGGTTCCGGCCCAAAGATGTAATGCTTGTCCTGAATCACCGTAGTGGTTCCATCGCTGTGCCCGGTGATCTCCTTCGAGATTACGTCTTGATTGCGGCACTGGGTTATGAAGGTCTTCCGCAGGGTATATGCGCCGGTCACCAATTCGCTGGGGGGCGCATCGGGGGCATAGACCCCGCACACGTCGAGCAGGTCGGTAAACAGTGGGCCGTTGGCCGTGTAGGTATTGCCCGCCTTTATCCGCCACGAGGGAAATAGCCTATCCATCCCCCGCTCTTTGAGCTGCTGCACATACTCAGGAAAGCCTAGCCGGACTAGCTCTGGATGGAATGGGATTCGCCGCGCCTCTCCAGTCTTAATACTCTTGACCACGCCCACGCCAGCCGGGCTTTGTGCATTGAAGTCCACAAACCAGTGGCCCTCCTCTTGTCCGTAGTCAACTTGCGGATTGGTCTGGCACAGTTCACGGGGCCGCGCCCCTGTAAACAGGAGCACCACGGCAAACCAGTAAAGCGCCTCCTGTGCGGGGTCTTTGGCGATGGCCGCAAACTCTGGCCCTTGGTACACAGCGCGTAGCTCATGCTCAAAAAGGGCACGCTGCTGGCTCTCATCGGCTTGGCGGGTTCCAGAATACTCGATGTCTTCTACTGAGCGGTGGGGAAACCCATCGTCCCCGTGGTCCCGCAGCGCCACCCTTAGAAATACCTTCAGGGGTGCGCGATAGTTGTCCACAAAGGTACTCGGGGCCATGCGCTGCGCAGAGTTACGGGCGAGAAGTTCAGCAACCGACGTGCCTCGATCATGGATGCGTGCCCACTCAGCGGGGAGCCTGCAAATGTCCCGCAGGAACCCCGTAACTAGGGGCTGCTTCAAGTCCTTAACCGGGAGGCCCCTGCCCACCATCTCCCCGAACAATTGCAGGCATCGCCGCACCTTGCGGGTGTAGTGCGTCTCCTTCAAGCTTTCGGTGTACTCGTCTATGACTTTGCCCAATAAGAGGGGGATTACTGCGGGGGCCTGAGGGACCACAGGCGCAGCGACTACAGGAGCGGGCGGGGTAGGTATGACTTCGCCTAGGTCACGCTCCACGCGCCCTCTATGGGCCTTGCGCAGTTCCTCAAGG